>JBOGEA010000038.1:0-23677 GCA_050743205.1 Egibacteraceae bacterium
GCGCTATACCGCCGATATCCAGCACACAACGCGCCGGTTGGCAGACCAGGCCCGCTTGGCAACAGGCCGGTCACATGCCCAGCGCGCACAGAGGGCGCCGACAACCTCATCCCCCAAGCAGCGTGAGTCCCTTCAGGAGAGCCACACCCGAACGTGATCGTGACGCGGTCGGGAGCGCCTTCGACCGAGAGGTGTAAGAGGACGGCGCCGCCCCCCGCGCGGGCCTCGGCCGGGCTCCGGCGTGATCGCTGCCAGCCCCACTCCGGCGAGCAGCTCCTCGTTGAGCCGCAGCCGCAGCCGCAGCCGCGGCTGCGGCTGCGGCTGCGGCTCAACGAGCCGGACACCTCCACCTCCAGCACGACCGGTGCGCCGAAGCGCGTGAACCGCAGGTAGCGAACCCGCAGGCCGCCGCTTCGGTGTGGCTGAGCGGGCCTGGCCCGAACAGCCCCAGCAGCGCCGCGACGATCAGTGCCGCCATCAATGCCCAGCTGACCCGCCCCGCCCGCCGGGCGCGACGGTGGCCCTCAGGGTCCTCGTCCAGCCGCAGACCGCCGGGCAGGATCGGCGGCTCAGACCTCGTCGCACTCATTGGGGCTTTCGTACCCCTTCCCGTCACTGTTCGGCTCAGGTGTGCAGCCGCACAGCGAGGAGGGCGACGTCGTCACCTTTCTCCTTGGCGGTCATGGCATCGATGAGGTGGCCGCACAGCGCGTCGAGGGGTGTGATGCCCATGTCGATGACGTTGAGCAAGCGGGCCAGGCCTTCATGCAGCGGGAGTGACCGATCCTCGACAAGCCCGTCGGTGTACAGGACAAGCAGCGCGCCTGGCTCAAGGTCGAACGTGGACACCGTATAGTCGTAGGCCTCCCACACGCCCAATGGGATTCCCGGCTCGACGTCGAGATAGGCGGAATCCCGGCATGGTTGGACGATGAGCGGCGGGGGATGGCCCGCGTTCACCAGCTCGAGACGGCGTGAGTCCAGGTCGAGGACAGCGTAGACCGCTGTCGCGAGCGCCGGTCCGCCGAACCCCTTCACCAGCTCGTTGAGGCGGGTGAGCAGCAGGGCGGGCGGTAAGCCGTGCAGGGCATATGCGCGAATCGCGGTCCGAAGCTGGCCCATCACGGCCGCCGCGCGAGGGCCTCGCCCCACGACGTCGCCGACGGTGAGCGCGAGCCGTCGTGTGCCAGCGCCGGGGAGCGGGAACGCGTCAAACCAGTCGCCGCCCGCCTGGGTGCCCGCGCTGCCGGGTTGGTAGTACCAGTCGAGCTCGACTCCGTCGACCGGAGGAAGGCCGTCGGGCAGGAGGCTGCGCTGCAGGGTCTCGGCGATGCGGTGCTCGTGCTCGTAGCGCTGGGCGTTCTCGATCGCCACGGCGGCGAGCTGGGCGAGCTGAAGGAGAACCAGCTCGTCGCTCTCCGTGAAGTCGCCGTCGATCTTGTCGGCGACCTTGATCAGGCCGAGCGCGCTGCCGGTCCGCCCGATCAGGGAGACGCCGAGCCAGCCCTGGAGAATCGGGTTGCCGGGCTCGATGTCGAACAGCCCTCGAGCGGCCAGCGTCGCCTCGATCTCCTTGCGGGTCATCCGCACGGGCCCTTTGCGCTCCCAGAGCAGGTCCGAGATCGCCGACAGGTCCGCGGTCCGGGACCGGCTCTCTTCGTCATCACCGGCCATGACGATCGTTTCGGCCTCGCGTGCGCCGATCACTTCGCGGGCGCTGTCGTTGATCGCGTCGAGCATGTCGTCCAGTGACCGGGTCGAGTTGATCGCGATCGCAGCCTCGGCCAGCTTCCGCAGGTTGCGCGCCTCGGTCACGAGCTGCTCGTCCAGGCGGAGCGCGAGCACCTCACGCTGCCGGCGCAGCAGGGCGTTCTTCTGGAACAGGTCGACGAACACGCGCGCTTTGCTGCGCAGCAGCCAGGCGTCGATCGGCCGGGTGAGGTAGTCGACCGCGCCGGTGTCGAAGCCGCGCATCGCCTCCACCGCATCGGTGCTGTACGCGGTGAGGAAGATGATTGGGATCTCGCTGGTGCGGTCGCGCTGCTTGATGTGCGCGGCGATCTCAAAACCGTCCATGCCCGGAAGCCGCACGTCGAGCAGGATGAGCGCGACGTCGTGGGTGAGCAGGTGCCGCAACGCCTCCTCACCGGAGCGGGCGGTGAGCACGTGGTGGCCGAGCGGCGCGAGCGCCGCGTCCAGCGCGAGGAGATTCGCGGCGCGATCGTCGACGGCCAGGATCGTGACCGGGGCCTCCCCTATCATGAGTCGTGGCTCATTTCATGAGTCGTGGCTCATTGGGGAAGCCACAGCCGCATCAGAGACAGCAGTTGGTCGATGTCGATCGGCTTGGCGATGTAGTCCGAGGCGCCGGACGCGATGCTCTTCTCACGATCGCCCTTCATCGCCTTCGCGGTCAGCGCGATGATCGGCAGCCTTCTGAACTGCGGGATCTCCCGGATCGCGGCCGTCGCCTGGTACCCGTCCATCTCCGGCATCATGACATCCATCAGCACGAGCGTCACGTCTGGGTTGCGCTTCAGCGTGGCGACCCCGTCACGGCCGTTCTCGGCGAACAGCACGGTGAACCCCTGGCGCTCGAGGACGCTGGTCAGCGCGAACACGTTGCGCACGTCGTCATCGATGATCAGGACCCGCTTGCCCTCGAACGAGTCGGTGCCACTGCGCAGGCGCTGGAGCATCACCCGCTGGTCAGGGCGCAGCTGACGCTGCGATCGGTGGAGGAACACGCTGACCTGCTCGAGCAGCCGCTCGGGTGAGCGAGCCTCAACCACGATCAGCGACTGGGCGCGCTTCGACAGGGTGCTGCGCTCGCGTCGCGTCGGGTGCGGACCTGTGGCGGCCACGATCGGCACCGCGTGGAGACGCTCGGAGGCGGCGATCTGATCGAGCAGCGCGCCCGTGTCACCGTCGGGCAGCCGCAGATCGAGGACCACGCAGTCCACTGGCTCACGATCCAGCGCCTCGAGGGCCTCGCCAGCGGCGGCGCACGTGATCTGCATGTCAGCCCCGTCGAGCAGCGAGGCGATCTGCTGGCGCTCGGCGGCGGCGTCCCCGACGACGAGCACGTGATGAGCGGCACGGTCGAGATACGCGTCGAGGGCGTCGATGGCCTCCGCGATCTCCTCTTCTCCCGCCGGTTGCGCCGTGAACCCGACGGCACCGGCGCGCAGCACGCGCATCCGGGTCTTGCCCTGACCGAACACGTGCACTGGTATGTGACGCAGATCGGGGTCACCCTTGATGTGCGAGAGCAGTCTCACGCCGTCCATGTACGGCAGCCGCAAGTCGAGCAGGATCGCCGTGGGGAGGAACTCGCGGGCCAGAACGAGTCCAGCAGACCCCCGCAGGGCCACGACGACCTTGAACCCGCGGGCGTGCGCCAGCTCCAGCGCGGCTCCGGCCAGTATCTCGTCGCCTTCGATGACCAGCAGCGTTCGATCGCTCGTTGTCAACGTTCCGCGGTCGTCGAGCAGGTCACCGAACGCCGATTCGGGAAAAGCCGGAACCTGCGCGTCTGCCGCTGCCTCCGCGTCGCGCTCGTCGAGCGCGACGCCGTCGTCTCCAGCCGGCTCGGCGAAGACGTGCGCGTCCGGCAGGTACAGCGTGAACGTGCTGCCGCTGCCCAGCTGGCTGGTCACGCGCAGCTCCCCACCCAGCAGGCGCGCGATCTCACGGCTGATCGACAGTCCGAGACCGGTGCCGCCGTACCGCCGGCTGGTGGTGCCGTCGGCCTGCTGGAACGCCTCGAAGACCTGCCGCAGCTTCTCGGAGGCGATGCCGATCCCCGTGTCAGTGACAGCGAACGCCAACGCCGTCGTGGCTTTGACGAGCGCTGGATTCGCCAAGCGCATGCCCGGCTCCGCGAGCCCGATCGACAGGTTCACCGCCCCGCGCTCGGTGAACTTGAACGCGTTCGAGAGGAGGTTGCGCAGCACCTGCTGGAGACGCTGCTCGTCGGTGCGGATCGTCTCGGGCGCCTCAGAGGACAGCTCGACGCGGAAGTCGAGCCCGCGGTCGTTCGCCACCGGGCGGAAGCTCTCCTCCGCCGTGGCGCAGATATCGGCGAGCCGCACATCGGCCGGGACGACGACCATGCGGCCGGCCTCGACCTTCGACAGGTCGAGGATGTCGTTGATGAGGTCGAGCAGGTCGGTCCCCGCCGTGTAGATCGTGCGCGCGAACTCGACCTGCTGTTCTGACAGGTTGCCGTTCTCGTTCTCGGTGAGCAGCTTCGCGAGGATCAGCAGGCTGTTCAGCGGCGTGCGCAGCTCGTGGGACATGTTCGCGAGGAACTCCGACTTGTATTTGGAGCTGACCGCCAGCTGCTCGGCCTTCTCCTCCAACGCGAGCCGCGCCATCTCGATCTCGCGGTTCTTGACCTCGATGTTCCGGTTCTGCGACTCCAGCTCGACGTTGGACCGGCGCAGCTCCTCCTGCTGCGCCTGCAGCTCCTGCGCCAGCCGCTGGGACTCCGCGAGCAGGCCTTCGGTCCTGGCGTTCGCGATGATCGTGGACAGGACCACACCGATCGTCTCAATAGCCTGCTCGAGGAATGTCAGGTTGATGTCGCTGAACGGGCGCAGCGCCGCCAGCTCGATCGTCCCGAGCACGTCCTCCTCGTAGAGGATCGGCAGGATGACCAGGTTGGCCGGTGTCGCCCCGCCCAGCCCGGAGCGGATGCACAGATATCCCTCGGGCACATCGGTGACGAGGATCGGGCTGCGCTCGAAGGCCGCCTGGCCCACGAGCCCCTCGCCGATCTTGAACGTGGTGCCGGCGTGCCCCTGGGGCCGGTAGCCATAGCCGGCCACAAGCTGCAGCTCTGCCATGCCCTCGCGGGTGAGGAAGAAGGCGCCGTGCTGCGCGGACACGGTCGGGGTCAGCTCGGACATGATCAGCTGGCAGACCGCCTGCAGATCCCGCTGCCCCTGCATGATCCCCGAGATCCGGGCCAGGCTGGTCTTGAGCCAGTCCTGCTCCTTGCTGCGCCGCGTGGTCTCGGCGAGGTTCGCGATCATCTGATTGATCGTGTCCTTGAGGTCAGCCACCTCGCCCTGCGCCTCAACCGCGATCGACTGGGTCAGGTCGCCTTGGGTCACCGCGGTCGCGACCTCGTTGATGGACCGGACCTGCTCCGTCAGCGAGTCGGCCATGATGTTGACGTTGTCGGTCAGGTCCTCCCACGTGCCCGACACGCCTTTCACGCGGGCCTGGCCGCCGAGCTTGCCCTCGGTGCCGACCTCCCGGGCCACGCGCGTCACCTCGGCGGCGAACGAGGACAGCTGGTCGACCATCGTGTTGATCGTGTTCTTCAGCTCCAGGATCTCGCCGCGCACGTCCACGGTGATCTTCTTGGTGAGGTCGCCGCGGGCGACGGCCGTGGTGACCCGCGCGATGTCGCGCACCTGCGCGGTCAGCGAGTCGGCCATGAAGTTCACGCTGTCGGTCAGGTCCTTCCACGTGCCCGACACGCCTTTCACGCGGGCCTGGCCGCCGAGCTTGCCCTCGGTGCCGACCTCGCGGGCCACGCGCGTCACCTCGTCGGCGAACGACGAGAGCCGGCCGACCATCGTGTTGATCGTGTTCTTCAGCTCGGCGATCTCACCCTTCACGTCGACCGTGATGTGCTGGGTGAGGTCTCCCTTGGCGACCGCTGTGGTCACCTGGGCGATGTTCCGCACCTGCGAGGTGAGGTTGTTCGCCATCGAGTTGACGTTGTCGGTGAGATCCCTCCACGTCCCCGACACGCCGCGAACCTGCGCCTGGCCGCCGAGGCGTCCCTCGGTGCCGACCTCGCGGGCCACGCGCGTCACCTCGTCGGCGAACGACGAGAGCTGGTCGACCATCGTGTTGATCGTGCTCTTCAGCTCCAGGATCTCCCCGCGCACGTCGACGGTGATCTTCTGCGTGAGGTCGCCGCGGGCGACCGCCGTCGCCACCTGGGCAATGTTGCGCACCTGGTCGGTCAGGTTCGACGCCATGAAGTTCACGTTGTCCGTGAGGCCCTTCCACACGCCGGAGACGTTGGGCATCTCGGTCTGGCCGCCGAGGCGTCCCTCGGTGCCGACCTCGCGGGCCACGCGCGTCACCTCGGCGGCGAACGACGACAGGGTGTCGGTCATCGAGTTGATCGTCTCGGCCAGCGCCGCCACCTCGCCCTTGGCCTCGACGGTGATCTTCTGCGTGAGGTCGCCGCGGGCGACGGCGGTGGCGACCTGGGCGATGTTGCGCACCTGGTCGGTCAGGTTGGAAGCCATCGAGTTGACGTTGTCGGTCAGGTCCTTCCACGTGCCGGACACGCCCTTGACCTCGGCCTGGCCGCCGAGCTTGCCCTCGGTGCCGACCTCTCGGGCCACGCGCGTCACCTCTGCGCCAAACGCCGAGAGCTGATCGACCATCGTGTTGATCGTGTCCTTGAGGCGGAGCACCTCGCCACGCGCCTCGACCGTGATCTTCTGCGTCAGGTCGCCCTGGGCGACCGCCGTCGTGACCTGGGCGATGTTGCGCACCTGGTCGGTCAGGTTGGAAGCCATCGAGTTCACGCTGTCGGTCAGGTCCTTCCACGTGCCCGACACACCCTTGACCTCGGCTTGGCCACCGAGTTTGCCGTCCGTGCCGACCTCCCGCGCGACACGCGTCACCTCGGAGGCGAACGAGTTGAGCTGTTGGACCATGGCGTTGACCGTCTTGCCGATGCGCAGGAACTCCCCCTTCACCGGCTGGCCCTCGATGCGCAGCGCCATCTGCTGGGTCAGGTCCCCCCGCGCGACGGCCTCGATCACCCGAGCCACCTCGGTGGTCGGGCGGGACAGGTCCTCGACCAGCCAGTTCACCGACGCGGCTGTCTCGGCCCACGCGCCGGGGGCGTCGAGCGCGAACCGCTCGTACATCCGCCCCTCACGGCCCACGAGCTGGCCCACCTTCCCCAGCTCCTTGTTGACCCTGCTGTTCAGCTCGACCATGTCGTTGAACGCAGCGCCGATCTGGTCCAGCAGGCTTGTGCTCCCGGCCGGCAGGCGCACCGAAAAGTCACCACCCTTCGCCGCGCGCAACGCGTGGAGCAGATCGTGCAGGGCAGCCTCGTCGACGGGGAACCCATCTCCGCTTGACGCGGTTGCTGCCCGAGATCCGGCATCGCTCGGCGGCATCCCCGCACCTCCAGGTGAACGCCACACCTACGGCGCAGGCGCGGCACAAACGAGAACGAAGGGTGAAGGATACTTGGACCACCAGCGCAACCAAACGCCAGCGGCCGGATGCCGGCGAAGCTCAGGTAGGGCTACGGGTCCAAGTGACGGACGGTTATGCTCGGGAGGCTGATGCCGCGGAAGATTCGCAAGCTGCTGGTCGCGAACCGGAGCGAGATAGCAATCCGGGTGTTTCGGGCATCCACCGAACTCGGGATCCGCACCGTGGCGGTCTACTCCCGCCAGGATCGCTTCTCCCTGCACCGGTTCAAGGCGGATGAGAGCTACCTGGTCGGCGGTGGGCAGGAGCCGGTTCGGGCTTACCTGGGGATCGAGGAGATCATCCGGATCGCGAGTGAGGTCGGCGTCGACGCGATCCACCCCGGCTACGGCTTCCTCGCGGAGAACCCAGAGTTCGCTGAGGCATGTCTGAACTCGGGCATCGTCTTCGTCGGCCCCCCGCCTCAGGTCATGGTCCAGCTGGGCAATAAAGTCGAGGCGCGAGCCGTGGCCAGCGCGGCCGGCGTGCCGGTGATGCCCGCCACCACAGCGCTGCCCCCCGACCCGCAGGAGGTGGCGCAGCTGGCAGAGGGGGTCGGCTTCCCGCTGATGGTGAAGGCGAGCTGGGGTGGCGGCGGCCGCGGGATGCGCATGGTGCACGGCCCCGACGAGCTGGCGGAGCAGGTCGCCGCCGGCCAGCGGGAGGCACGCGCGGCCTTCGGCAACGACGAAGTGTTCCTCGAGCGGCTCGTCGAGCGGGCGCGGCACATCGAGGTTCAGGTGCTCGGCGATCATCATGGCAATATCGTACACCTGTACGAGCGCGACTGCAGCGTTCAGCGCCGCCATCAGAAGGTGGTGGAGGCGGCGCCGGCACCCGCCCTGGACGAGCGCCAGCGGGCACAGCTGTGCGAGGCGGCCGTCCGGCTCGCCCGTGCCGTCGGCTACCAGAACGCCGGCACCGTCGAATTCCTGATGGATACGGACTCAGGAAGCTTCTATTTCATCGAGGCGAACCCGCGAATCCAGGTCGAGCACACGGTCACCGAGGCGGTCACCGGCATCGACATCGTCAAGGCGCAGATCCGGATCGCCGAGGGAGCCCAGATCGGCACTCCCGACAGCGGCGTGCCGGCGCAGGAGGAGATCCGCCTGCACGGCTGCGCGATGCAGTGCCGGATCACGACGGAGGATCCGGAGAACCGGTTCATCCCCGACTACGGCCGTGTCAGCGCCTACCGCGGCGCGAACGGCTTCGGCATCCGCCTCGACGGGGGGACCGCCTACTCCGGCGCGCTCATCACGCCCTTCTACGACTCGCTGCTGGAGAAGGTCACCGCCTGGGCGCCGACGCGCGAGGAGACGCTGCGCCGGATGGACCGCGCCCTTCGCGAGTTCCGGATCCGGGGCGTGAAGACGAACCTGGCCTTCCTCGAAGCGCTCATCAACCACCCCCGCTTCCGCTCGGGCGAGGTCACCACGCGTTTCATCGACGAGACGCCCGAGCTGCTGCGCTTCGCCCCGCGACGCGACCGGGCCACCCGCCTCCTGACATTCATCGCCGACGTGCTGGTCAACGGCAACCCTGAGGTGGCCGGGCGTCCCGCCCCAGGCCGCACGCCGCCGCCCCAGGTGCCAGACTCCCTGCCGCGCTCGGCCGAGCGCGGCAGCCGTGAGCTGCTGGCCGAGCTGGGCCCTGAGGGGTTCGCCACCTGGATGCGCGCGCAGGAGCGCCTCCTGCTCACCGACACCACGTTCCGCGACGCGCACCAGTCGCTGCTCGCCACCCGCGTTCGCACCTACGACCTGCTCGGGCCCGCCACGGCCTACGCCCGGTCGCTCACCGGGCTCCTCTCGCTGGAGGTGTGGGGCGGGGCGACCTTCGACGTCGCGATGCGCTTCCTCAAGGAGGATCCCTGGCAGCGTCTGCAGGCGCTGCGCGAGCGGATCCCCAACATCCTGCTGCAGATGCTCCTGCGCGCATCGAACGCCGTCGGGTATACGAACTATCCCGACAATGTGGTCCGCTTCTTCGTCGACCGGGCGGTGGACACCGGGGTCGATCTGTTCCGGATCTTCGACTCGCTGAACTGGGTCGAGAACATGCGTGTGGCGATGGACGCCGTGCTGGAGCGCGGGAAGCTGTGCGAGGCCGCCATCTGCTACACGGGCGACCTCACCGATCCGTCCCGCCAGAAGTACGGCCTTGCCTACTACGTCGGCCTGGCGCGCGAGTTGGAGCGGGCCGGCGCACACATCCTGGGCATCAAGGACATGGCCGGGCTGTGCAAGCCCGAGGCGGCCCGGCGGCTCGTGAGCGCCCTGCGCCAAGAGGTGGGGCTGCCGATCCACTTCCACACCCATGACACCAGCGGGATCTCGGGCGCAAGCGTCCTGGCGGCAGCCCAGGCGGGGGTGGATGCCGCCGACGGCGCCATGGACCCGATGAGCGGGCTCACCTCCCAGCCGAACCTCAGCGCGATCGTCGAAGCCCTGCGCGGCAGCCCGCGCGACACGGGGCTGCCGCGCGAGCCGTTGGCCGCCATGGCGACCTACTGGGAGGGCGTGCGCCGCTGCTACCTGGGGTTCGAGAGCGACATGCGCGCGGGCACGGCGGAGGTCTACGAGCACGAGATGCCGGGGGGTCAGTACACCAACCTGCGCGAGCAGGCCCGCGCGCTGGGCATCGAGTCGCGCTGGCGTGACGTGGCACGCGCATACACCGAGGTCAACGAGATGTTCGGGGACATCATCAAGGTCACGCCGACGTCGAAGGTGGTCGGGGATCTCGCCGTCTACATGGTCACCAACGGACTCACCCGCGAGGAGGTGCTCGACCCCGCACACGAGACCGCCTTCCCCTCCTCGGTGGTGGAGTACTTCCACGGCGATCTCGGGCAGCCCCCCGGCGGTTTCCCCGAGGCGCTGCAGCGAAAAGCGCTGAAGGGGAGGAAGCCCCTGCGCGTGCGTCCGGGTGAGGTGATGCCCCCCGCCGACCTCGCGGAGGCGCGCGCCGAGCTGGAGCGGGCGATCCGCCGGTCGGCCAGCGACAACGAGCTGGCCTCCTACCTCATGTACCCGAAGGTCTTCGTCGCTTTCGCCGAGCACCAGCGCACCTACGGCGACGTCAGCGTCCTGCCCACGCCCGCGTTCTTCTACGGCATCGACAGCGACGAGGAGCTGGCGGTCGACATCGAACGCGGCAAGACCCTCCTCATCCGTTTCTTCGCGATCGGCGACCCCAACCCCGAGGGCCGGCGAACGATCTACTTCGAACTCAACGGCCAACCGCGCCAGGTGAAGGTCGTCGATCGCAGTCTCGCGTCCACGGCGGTGGTCCGCCGCAAAGCCGAGGAGGCCAACCCCGCCCACATCGCCGCCCCTATGCCGGGGATGGTCTCCGGCCTCCAGGTCGCCATGGGCCAGCGGGTCGAGCCCGGCGACCGGCTCCTGTCCATCGAGGCGATGAAGATGGAGACCGCGATCTTCGCCGACCACGCCGGCATCATCGACCAGGTTCTGGTCAGCGCCGGCACTCAGGTCGACAGCAAAGACCTCCTCCTGGTGCTCCGCCCCGCCACGGTCGAGCGCCCATAGGCGCTTACCCCAACATCGTTTTGGTGGCGTATGCGCCGACGCCCTACCCAGCTGAGAGCGTGTTTGAGAACTGTCGTACGGGGTCGCGCCTCGTCGGGTTCCGCTCTTCCGTCAAGGGTGGGTGGGTGGGGGAGGTTGGTGCGGTCGGTCGCTGCACCCGACGAGGCGCGACCCCTGTGTCCGCTAAACGTCGTGTGTTTTTATTAAAGCTGAGTTCCGCTTCGCTTCGCCCGCAAGTCAAGGCCGCGCTTTCTCAACACGTTCTGAGGGGATGGAGTACTTGCGGCGGAAGTCCGGGGCGGTCAGCCGGGCGAGGTCGGACCCGAGCGTGGACGCGTAGTCCTGGGCCTGCGCAGCGTCAGTGAACGTCTTGGACCACAGAAGGCCCGCCGTCGCGATCGCCTGGAGCTGCACGTCGTACATCACACCGCCGTCGTATCCGGACCGGGTGCGGGTGAGCACCCGGAAGACGCGCCGCGCAGGCTCGCTCACTGTCGAAAACCCCCGTGTCGTCGGGCCACGGCCGAAATGCTGAGCAAGCGCCGAGGTCCCGCGCCAGCGCCCGCTCCATGGACGCAGCCGATGGGCTCCCCCATCTGCGCGTGACCCTACCCGAATCGCCATGGCGCCCGCAATGCGGGGCAGACGCGGAAGGCTTCGCCGCGAGCGCTACCATGCGGTATCCGATGAAGGTCTACACCAAGCGCGGAGACGACGGCACGACCGGGCTGCTGTACGGGGGCCGGGTCGACAAGGACGACCTGCGCACCCAGGCGTACGGCGCGACCGACGAGGCGGTGTCCGCGCTGGGAATGGCGCGGGCGGCGTTGGCCGACCCAGCGGCGCAGGCCGGGGAGTGGCACGACTCGGTGCTCGCGGCACAGCGGGAGCTGTTCGTGATCGGGGCGCAGCTCGCCACCCACGCGGATCATTGGGAACGGCTGACCGACGGGGTCTCCCGGGTGACGCGGGAGATGGTGGAGCGGCTCGAAGCGCGCATCGACGCGCTGACCGAGCGGTTCCCGCTGCCTCAGGAGTTCGTCGTCCCGGGCAGATCCGCGGCCGGCGCGGCGATCGACCTGGCGCGCACGATCGTGCGCCGCGCTGAGCGGCAGGCTGTCGCGATGCGGCGCGCCGGGCTGCTCCCAGATGAGACGCCCCTGCACTATCTGAACCGCCTGTCCGACTACCTGTTCGTGCTGGCCAGATCGATCGAGGGTGGGGAATACACCCGTACAAGGGCATGACCCCCTCCCCGACGTGTGGTCACCGGGCGCCAGCGCGTCGGTGTTTCTCTGCCTTCAACGGTGGCGCGGGCGCGCCCGGTGGGTGATGATCTGGGCAGGCGTGGGTGGTGGGACCCCCCCGTATGCCGCGCCACTGGCCACACGATAGCTGTTTGGCATACGCGCCTGACGTAAGGAGCACCCGGTGACCGAACGGCAGGACGGACCGATCCGAGTCCTCATCGCCGAAGACGAGGCGCTGATCCGGCTGGATCTGAAGGAGATGCTGCTGGAGGAGGGCTTCGATGTCGTCGCTGAGGTGTCGGACGGGGCCACCGCGGTGCGGATGGCCCGGGAGCTGCGCCCAGATCTCGCGATCCTCGACCTGAAGATGCCGGTGATGGACGGCATCCAGGCCGCGGATCAGATCACGAAGGAGCGCCTCTCCGCGGTCCTCATCCTCACCGCGTTCAGCCAGCGTGACCTGATCGAGAAGGCCCGGCGGGCGGGCGCGATGGCCTACCTGGTGAAGCCGTTCCAGAAGCACGACCTGCTGCCCGCGATCGAGATCGCCGCCGGCCGCTTCAAGGATCTGCAGGGGCTGCAGGCCGAGGTCGGCACCCTCACCGACCGGCTGGAGGCCCGCAAGGTCGTCGAGCGCGCCAAAGGCCTGCTGCAGGAGCGCGAGGGCTTGACCGAGCCCGCCGCGTTCCGCTGGATCCAGAAGACCGCCATGGAGCGCCGGCTCACGATGAGGGTTGTAGCCGAACAGGTGATCGAGCGTTACACGTCCGGGAACTAGTCAGCATGGAGCAGGCCGTTCCATGCTGACTAGACCCGGGCCCCTTAAGGAGCGCTTAAGCTCGTGGTCGAGAGACGCTCGTCCAGCTCGATGACCGGTGCCAGCATCCTCCACTCCCTCGGGAAATTCGCGCGTACCCAGCTGACTTGGTGACGGAACATGTCGAGGCCATGCGCGTCGGCCCCGTCGAGGACCGCCATGGCGGCCGAGCACGCACGCTCGGGCTCGTCGAGCGCGATGCACGTCTCCATCACATGTTTCTGCAGGTTGGTGCGACGGATGGGCCGCATCGTGCCATTGAGCGCGACGTCGAAGATCTCGATCGCCTCCGCCGAGCGCCCGAGCCGCTGCGATCGCACCCCAGTGAACACATCGGGGCGGGCGCCGTCCCATCCGGCGAGCTCCCCATGGGTGGACCACCAGCCCCACCCGGCCTCCTCGTGCGGAACGCGGGCCGCGTTGATCCGCGCCCGCTCCATCAGGCGTCCGGAGCCGAGGTCGTCGCCAACGGCCGAGCGCTCGCGGGCGAGGTAGGCGAACAGCCACGCCTGCCCCGCGGGCGGGAGCACCAGTTGGAGCTCGGCGGCGGCCTCGAACGCCGCGATGGACGCTGACACGTCTGGATCGGGTCTCACAATGGGCGCCCACGCGCGGGCGGCCAACGCGAACGCCTCCAGACGTCGGTCGCCGACTTGCCGCGCCAGCGTCGCCGCGTTCGCGAACCAGGCATCGGCCTCAGCGAACCGGCCCGTGTTGAGGTATCCGTAACCGACCAGGGACACCGCATCAGAGGCGATGGCCGTGAGTTTCGCCCTCGTGTCCGGGGTCATGGAGGCGCGGGAGAGCAGATCCAGCAGCGTGTGCGCATGCGATTGGGCCGCAAGCACCACGTGCTGGTTCGGTGTCACGGCGTAACTGGTGGCCAGGTGGGTCGCGATATGGCGGGCGGTGTCCAGGGCGACGGGGTCCAGGCGGCGGCGCCCGCCCAGGATCTGCGCGGCGGCGGTGAGCGGCGCGACCGGGAGCAGGGAGGCGCCGAATCCGTTGACCGTCAGGCGTAGCAGCTGTCGGCGTTGCACTTCTCGAAACCTTTCCGCAGGGGTAGTCCAGGTCCAGTTGGAGGCGGCCTCGAGTCCATGGCCAAGGCCGAGTTCGGCGATCGAGTCGACCTGGAAGTAGGAGCAGAGCGCATCCTGGTAGACCGCTGACGGCGTGTGGCCGCGGTCCTCCCAATCGCGGACGGTCCGCCCGTCCAATCCCTGGCCGCCGTCCTCACAGCGCATCTGCAGGCGGGCGACCAACATGGACCGGTCGAGCTCCTGGGCCTCACGGCGCAGCCGAAGCTCGGTGACGACTCGAACAGTGTTATCCATACGACACCCGTTCTCCATTGACTCGGGAACGTGAGCGTACGCCCCCTCGGATGCGTGAAGGACGAATAACCGCAGGTCGTCACCCTGATCACCACGGCCTTCCCCACCGGCTTCGATTCGGAGCGTCAAGGCCGGCCGACACGGCCTGCCGGTCTGGCCAACCCGAGCGCCGCTCGCCCTCGTCCATACGCCCCCGTTCCCACCGGCTCGGCAACATGAGCGCATGTCGCTCAGGGAGCGTGGGGGGACGAATACCCGCAGATCGTCCACCTTACCCCCACATCCTTCCCCAACTGATTCGAATCAGGGGCTGGGCGGCGGCTGCGACCTTCCCGCCCCATGACTGAAGAAGAGCGTGAAGCCCATCCAGATTCGGAGCGAGTCGAGCAGATTCAGGGCGCATTGGTCCTGTTCATCCCGTGCCATGGCGGACGCGTGGTCCTGCCGTTGGAGAAGGCCGTCGCAGGGGCGCTCCTGCGCCCGGTCTGTCCTCGTGACGGCCGCCGGTGGCTGCTCGAACTCGTCCCCGACGAGACTGCTGAGAGCGGATTGCGACCGTTGTGGATGCCGCAAGGCACCCAGCCCTGAGCGATTGAGAGATCGATGCCCGCACAGCCGAATCCGTATCGAGTCGAGGTCACCCCCACCCGCTACACGCTGCGACCGCCCTGCTGCCCCCGGCCCCTCGTGTTGGCCCGCGATGTCACCGACATCCACCTCATTCACGATGTGACCTGCGCAGCCTGCGGCGTCCGCTGGCAGCTCGCGTTCCTCGGCGACCACAAGGTGGGACTGTGGGTGTCTTGGCAGCCCATCAAGCAGCCGTGATCACCACATCCGCCGCCGAGCCGTTCGCCTGCTCGACGGCGGATGTCGCGAGCAAGGGGCGCGCTGCCTCGGCCTGCCCTGGTAGCACTGTCCTTATGAGCATCATCCGGCAGGTAGTGGTGGTGTCCGGCTGTCCTGGGGCGGGAAAGACGACGCTCGCGTACCCCTTGGCAGCCGAACTCGGCTTTCCACTGATCACCAAGGACGTCATCAAAGAGCGGCTGTTTGACTCATTCAGCCCGGTGCCGGGCGATGCCTTCGCATGGTCTCGCCGGCTCAGTGACACCGCCATGGAGCTGCTCTGGGATTTGGCCAGAACCTGTCCCCAAGTTGTCCTCGAAGCGAATTTCCGCTCAAGAAACGGCGAGGAGAAGGCGAAACTCGCCGCGCTCACCAGCCGTCCCGTCGAGGTCTACTGCTCCTGTCCTCCGGCGGAGGCGGCCCGACGCTACGCGCAGCGCGCTCGCACGACCGATCGCCATCCGGCGCACGTCCTCAAGGAGCTGTCTGACAAAATGCTCGCCGAGTTCGACGCGCCCTTTGGCCTTGGACCCGTGATCATGGTTGACACGACTCGCCCGGTCGACGTGCCATGGCTGGCGTCAGCAGTTCGGGAGTTCCTACCCGTCGCGTAGCCAGTCGAACGTTTCTCGGTACGTCAACTCCGCGAGGATCTGCTGGCCGCTGCCACTCGGATGGAAGTAGTCCCACGTGCTGACCTGCTCCAGCTCGAATGGATATTTGAAGACGGCATTGTCATCGAAACGGCACGGTGGGACGTCTCGGCAGACCTCTCGAAGGAGATCGTTGTAGTCGATGATCCGGCGACGGACACGGTCACGGCGCGCCTCGTCCTCAGGCGCCGTAGACAGCGGACGGGCCATCATCGACTGGCAGACACCCAGGGCCGCCCACGCGACACGGGCGGCGGGGTCGTCCTTGCCGATCCGCCACAGGCGCTTGACGTCGGGGATACTGGCGACCAGGATCGCGGCTTCTGGCAGGCCGGTTCGCAGGGTTCGCATGCCGGCGCGCAGCTGGGACTCAAACTCACCGACCGGCGTCATCGCGTCCTGTGTGCGGGTACAGGCGTCGTTCGTGCCGATCAGGATCGTCACATACTCGACCCGCTGGTCTACCGCGAACTCGGCTTGGCGCTCCAGGTCAGCCACTTTCGCCCCGGTTCGGGCGTCATTGAAGGCCTGCCCCAGGATCTCAGAGTTCTGCGCGAGAATGCGCAGGTAATGGCTGTTGACCAGGCCGCTGCGCCCGGTGGACCAGGACACCGGGGGGCAGTCCACGAAGAAGCCGCACGCGTTGAAACCCCGGGTGATGGAGTCCCCCAGCGCAGCCATCGAGTCGGGCAGCGGCGGGGGCGCCGCTCGGGCGGGCAGCCCAACCGCGCTGAGCGCGGCGACGAGGAACACGATGACACCGCCCCTGCCCCGGCAACGGCTGCGACGTCTCACCATGGAACTGCACCTTTCGTGGTCAACGATGTGAGAAGGGACAACTCAAGCGTACTCCACCTACGGCTCGAAGGTTACTTCTCGACCTCCACCGGAGCGCCGGGAGAAGCGTGGGCGATATAGGCGATATACACGTAGGTACGGGCCTCGCCCAGTGGCTGATCGTTGAAGGTGGCCGGCGTCGGGTATTCCCCGGACTGTCCCGCTCCCACGCGCCCGCCGATACTTCGGGCCATGACCACACGTGAGACGCTGGGCCGGCTGCGGTCCGGGCACGGCATCGTTCGGCTGGCTGCGGCGTTAGCGCTGGCGGTCGGGGCGCTCGGGGCGCCTGCAGCCCCCGCGTCGGCGGCTCCCGACACGATCGTCGTGACCCTACGCGTTGAGGGCGCGACCAGCACGATCTTCGAGCGCCCGGTCACCACCGACGGTCACGACGTGACGACCGCGGCGGGGGGCACCCACCGGTGCGACGGCACGAACAACAACGCCAATCCGAAGCCCGGTCCCACGGCGACCGCCGCGCTGGATGATGCCGCCAAGTCAGGCGGGTTCACGTTCGACGGCACCTATTCAGCGGAGTTCGACGACTTCTTCATCACCAGGCTCGGCCCCGACGAGCAGACGGACACGGCCTTCATCGGCATCTTCCGCGACTCCCAGCTCACGCCGGTCGGCGGCTGCCAGCAGCGGGTAGAGGCCGGCGACGAGGTCCTGTTCGCCTACGACGCGTTCACCGACGACCACGGCGCCAAGCCCGTCCTCGAGCTGGTGGGCCCCGACGCCGCCACCATCGGAGACCCCATCACGGTGACCGTCACCGACGGCGCGACCGGCTCGCCGGTCGCGGGCGCGACGGTCGACGGCGCGACCACCGGCCCCGACGGCACGGCCGAGATCACCTTCGACACCCCCGGCGTCACCCACCTCAAGGCCGAACTCCCCGACGCCATCCGCTCCAACTCCCTCCCCGTCACCGTGACCAGCTAACGCCTCCGCCCGCTCCCCGATTACCGGTCAGGGCGCTGGCTTCCCTCGCGCATTCGCCACACCAGTCTCCAGACCCCGCTGGAGGGGTTGCAGCCATGATTCCGTCCAGTCGGATCGAGCTGCCTCGCACGAATCCAGGCTTGGCCGCGGTTTTCCTTCGGATGTGGAGGAAACCTGCTGCCGAATGGCGAGGTCACGTTCTTGAGCCACGGTTTTCCTCCGCAAACGAAGGAAAACCACAAGGGCGGCGTCGCATTCCTCCGAGTTTATGTTGCCGGCATGTATGGCGTTCTTCGGCGCCTGGCCCCTCGCCCGAACGGTTACGGTCACGGCAGGATTGCGCAAGTGTTCCTTCAGTCCCCGCAGATAGTCCGGTTCCGTGCTCAGCCCACCGCACACGACCAGCAGTTGTGCCCTTGGCTCGCGATGAGGGGGACGTCGACGTCCCCTCGTCGCGTCACGATTCTGCGCCAGCGATCGCTGCCTGAATATCGAGGGAGTCCAGGCCATCGAGAAATGGCACGGCGCCGTATGACCCGCCAAGATACCGACGTGCCACATTGTGCTCATTGCGTGGCTTGAAATCGGTCAATGGGTAGAGCGCAGAGGCGCCGTCCGGCTGCTTCTCCACGAACCACACCTGGTCGCGATCCAGACCGGTCTCGCCCGAGACCGGCGAGAGGAGAAACGCGTCGTGCGTGGTGAAGATCAGCTGGGCGTGGCCGGGATTGGTCTCGGGTGTACGGAACAACTTGACGAGCTTGCGCACCGGGAGCGGATGCAGGCTCGTGTCGATCTCGTCGATCACGATCGTCCCACCCTCGGCCAGGCAGGTGAGCAGCAGGGGCAGCAGTCCGAGCCACAGCTGCGTGCCGTCGGACTCCTCGCCGAGGCGAAAGGCCTCCCCGCCTGGACCGTGAGACAGCAGCAGCCTAGGCCGCCGATTCTCAGGGAGTTCCTCGACGTCGATGTCGGTGATGCCGAGGTCCGCTGCCCGGGCCAACTCCAGGTATGCGGCTCGGTCAGCGGCCGACCGCATGATGAAGTCTGCGGCACGCCTGCTTATCCCCCTGGCCGCTTGGCTGCTCAACGCAGGCAGCAGGAGCGAGCTGCGGAACCACCCGAACACCGGCCAAAACTGCTCAAGCTCCACTCTTGCGGACAAGCTGAGGAACAGCGTCTCCTCAGTCAGCAGACTCTCGACGACCTCAGCCTTGCCACGTTGCGTGACCGTCGAGCCGAAGTCGATCTGGCGACCCTCGCGCCGGAAGAGGACGCGGCGGCGCCCGCGCGGGTGGCTGTACAGCCACTCCTCCCGTACCCGCTCGTCGTCGACGGTAAATCCGTAAGTATGCCGGACACCGTCGAGCACCAACTCGACGACGAAAACCGAAGGCTCCGACAGAGAACTCGGGCTGAGCCGGAACGCGGCACGAGCGATTCCCAAGCCGGGCCTTGGCTCCCGTGGGCCCCAGCGACCCACCAGTGTGGCCATGAACCGCAGCCCGTCGAGAAGGTTGGACTTGCCGGACGCGTTCGCGCCATACACCGCGGCGACGGGCACGACCCCCCGCTCGTTGTCGTAGGCCGGCATCAACAGCAGCTCCTGCTCGTCGCGGAACGAGCGGTGATTGCCGAGCCGAAAACTCCGCAGCACGTAACCTCCCTGGTCCAACCTTCAAGCCCTGCATCGTGCAGAAAGCCTGCAGCTTCCCAGGATTATCTTGAGGATCTGCCGTCGCCGCAATGACTTCCGGCGAAGCCCCAGCACGGCTGCCTCAACGGTAGGTGGCTGCCGGCGCGTCCGCAGGCGCGCCGACTCCCGACGGCAACCCGGGACAGGCTCGCACGTACGGCCTGCCGGGGCCGACGTATCGGTCCCACTCGTCTTGACTCAGGTTGCGGCTCGCGATCGTACAAGCCTCCCCGATCCACGCATCGAGGGTGATCGGCCACAACCGAACCGTCTGATCAGCGCTGGCCGAGGCCAGCGCGCGCCCATCCGGGGAAAACGCCACCCTATAGACCGTGTTGGTGTGGCCGGTCAACTGACCGAGCGGCGCGCCGGTGGTCGTGTCCCACAACCGCACCGTCGCGTCCTGACTGGAGGAGGCGATCCGCGTGCCGTCCGGGCTGAACGCCACCCCCACCACCGCGCCGGTGTGGCCGGTCAATGGCTGACCGATCTGCTGGCCGGTGGCCGCGTCCCACAACCGCACCGTCCGGTCGGCTCCGGCGGAAGCACGCCATACCCCTATGGCAGGCTGCGGAGGGTGGCGCGGAGTTTGGTGGCGGCGTAGACGGTGCGGGTGTGGGGCATGGGTACGGCGAGGCGGTCGCCGAGTTCGAGGACAGCGCCGACGATCGCGTCGAGTTCCAGGGGGCGGCCGGCGTCGAGGTCCTGGAGCATCGAGGTGCGGTGCTCGCCGGCCCGCGTGGCGGCGCCGGCCATGCGTTGGTCGATCGAGATCGGCAGCTCCAGCCCGAGCGCGGCGGCCACGGCCGCAACCTCGCTCATGATCGCCCGCGCGATAGAGCCCACGTCGGGATCGCGGACCATCCAGACCAGCGTCGCACCAGTCAACGCGCTGAGCGGGTTGAACGCGGCGTTGCCGAGCAGCTTGACGAAGATCTCCTCGCGCAGGTGGGTCGTCAGCCGCACCCGCATGCCGGCGGCGCGCAGCGCGCCGGCGACGCGGTCGGAACGCTCGGAGCGGGCGCTGTCGGGCTCGCCGACCGTGACGCGGTCGCCCGAGACGTGGCGGATCACGCCGGGCTCGGCGATCTCGGCCGCGAAGTAGACGATCGAGCCGACGACGTGGCCGGGGTCGATCGCGGCGGCGATCACCCCGCCAGGATCGACCCGCTCCAGTCGTGTGAACCACCAGGGGATCCCATTCTGTGTGCTCACCACAACGGTGCCAGGGCCGAGCAGCGGCGCCAGCCGGGGAGCCAGCGCGGTCAACGCGGGCGCCTTCACGCCGAGCACCACGACGTCGGCCGGGCCGGCCTCCTCGACGTCTGCGGTCACCGGTGGGTGGACCTCAAAGTCGCCGTCAGGGCTGCGCACTCGGACACCGTGGGTCTCCATCGCCTGGAGGTGCGCGCCGCGGGCGACGAGCGTGACGTCCAGGCCGGCACGCGCCATGCACGCCCCGAGGTACCCGCCGACCGCGCCGGCACCGGCGATCACGATCTTCATGAGCAGGCGCCGCCGCTACGCAGTTGCCGCGGCGGCGTGGAGCCGCTCGTCGAGGTCGCGCACGCAGTCCAGGTCGCCCCGCTCCGGGCGGAACCGGGCGCGCACTCCACGGATGCGCACCAGACCGATCCGGTGACCGACCGGGGCGGCGAGGTCAAGCGCGGCGGTCAAGTCAGCGCCCGCCTGCTCCGGCTCGCCCAGCCGCGCCACACCCGGGCCATGTCGGCATGCATGTCCGCCCGCCCCTCGGGGATCCATAACGGAGTCACGCACCGCGGCCCGAAGCTCGCGGAGCGCCTCACTGTTGCGCTGGATCACCATACAGCCCATCCCCTCGGTGGCATGCAGCAGATTAGGGGCGAGACAGGCTCCCGACCGGGCACTGAACCCGGTCTCCGAGCCGTCGTGTGGAGCATCCGCGACGTATATGTCGCCGATGCTCCACAAAAGTCAGCCTGAAGTCTTTGATCATCTTCGGCGGGCTTGAACCACTCGTTCCGGTTGCTTGTCCCCAAGAAGACCGAACGCATCTGGGAGCGGGTCAGCCAGAATTCGGGTCTTCTCACACATCCGTGGGTGGCTGGGCACCTGTCGTGCAAGCATCCCAGGCCCGGTGATGAGCACATCGTGACAGATGTGGCTGGAACTGCCCATTCGCCCGGAAGCGCACAACATCGTTAGACCCTTCTTTTGAGGTTGAGCCATTTCCTTGGCCCGGTCCCGCACTCCTTGCAGGAGGATCGCGTGAAAAAACCGGCACGAACCAGCAGGGCGGCAAACACCAGCACCATCCCGGTGGCGAGAAATGGCCGAAGCCTTGCAAGCGTCCCGGTGGCGGCGAGCGCCAGCACGATCGGCACCGAATGGCACGGGCAGAAGATCCCGGCCACGATGGCCCAGAGCCACACCCGCTCCTTGTGCACATGCTGCTCGATCGAAGGATGCGGCTCCTGGGCAGACGCTTGGGACGTGGGCGGCGAAGTCATGACTCCACGCTCCTGACACAGACGGCTGGCAGACACGGCTGTCGCGGCGCCCATCGGTGGCACCCTCCCGAAAGGGTGACAAACAAGGAACAGATGGTTCCCTCAGGTGGGAAAAACGGCTCTCCCGAGGCCCAGGCGGCGCCCGCGTGGGGCGCTACTGGGTGGCGGGCGGCTGGATCACGCTGAACACTCCGCCCTGCGGGTCGCGGAGCACCGCGATGCGACCGACTTGCGTGTCGAACGCTGGTACCTCTACGGCGCCGCCCAAACGCTCGGCCGCCGCGACCACCGTGTCGGTGTCCTCGACCGCGAAGTAGGTCATCCAGTGCGGCGGGACCTCCGCGGGGAAGTCAGCGGGCATCTGCATCGCGCCGCCCACCACGTTCTCGCCGACTTTGGGCAGCGTGTAGGCGGGCCCTCCCTCCCCGGTGTCGTAGGCGTCCCAGCTGTAGCCGAACACCTTGGTGTAGAACTCCTGCGCCGCCGCGAGGTCGCGGGTGACCAGCTCGTTCCAGATCCACGCCCCCGGCTCGTTCACGAGCTGGGCGCCCGTGTGCTTGCCGGCCTGCCACATCCCGAACACCGCGCCGGTCACGTCCGACGCGATCGCCAGCCGACCCTGGTCCATCACGTCCATCGGTTCCACCAACGCCTTGCCACCGGCCTCGACGACTCGCCGCATCGACGTCGTCGGTGGCGATGTAGGTCGTCCATACCGTCGGGATGTCCTCTTGCATCGCCTGGCCCAGCCCGGCGACCGTCCGCCCCCGGAGCAGGCACATCGCGTAGAAGCCCATCTCCTCCGGGCCGACGTCGAACTCCCACCCGAACAGCTGGCCGTAGAACGCCCGCGCGCCCTCGGCATCGCTCGTGGACAGGTCCACCCACGTCGGTGTCCCTGGCGCGTAGCTGCTGACCTCCGCCATCTTCCCTTCCTCGTGTTGATGCCAGTTGATGCCAGCAGCGTACTTCCAGGGTGTGACATGGTCGATCAGCTCGGCGCCCTGCCGCAGCCCAGCTCGGTCCAGGTGATCGTCTCCAGGGACTGGTCGAGCACCCCGTGGGCCGAGCGCATCGCGGGTAGGCAGGAACGCCAGCGCCGCGTTGCGGTCTTGACTGTGGACGAGGAGGCGCGGGTCCAGTGGACCTACAGGCCGCGGCCCCGGCCCCGGATCAGCCTGCTCGGCCTCAGCGAGGCCGCGCGGAAGGCCGCCCACCGGCTGCTCGCCGCTGTCTTGTCGCGGCATGCCTTCGCTCAGGCCATCACGATCATGGCGCTGGAGGAGGTCCTCGACCTCGACGAGAACGGGCGGCGCGGCCGGCACAGCGACGATTACCGGGTGGCGCTCTTCGGCTCGCCCGGGCGCCGAGGTGTGGGCGTGGCGTTTCGAAGGCCATCACGTCTCGGTGACCGCCGCCATCGCCGGATGGCAGGTGGTCGTGGCGCCGCTGTTCTTCGGCGCCAACCCCGCCCGGGTCGCCTATTGGGACCAGACGGTCCTCCAGCCGCCGCGGTTGGAAGAAGAGCTTGCGCGCGCCCTGCTCGCCGAGATGTCCCCGGCCCTGCGGGACCAGGCGGTCGCGTCCGACACCGCGCCCGCCGACATCAAGACGGGACCAGCCCGTCCGTGAACGCCGCGCTGGAGCCGCGGGGAGTGCCCGCGGCGTTGCTCCTGCCCCACGCGCGTGGCCTGCTGCGCCGTCTCGTCGAGGTCCATCTCGACCGGTTGGCCCCCACGCTGCGCAAACGGCAGCAGTTGCGACTGGATGAGGTCTCTGGTGGGCGGCCTCGGTCATCCCGTAGGCCTCCACCACCGGCACGCCCAGCGCCGCCTCCATCCGGCCCATCAGCTCACACGGCAGCGCGGTGCTGCACGAGCGCACGAACCGCAGCCGCGCGGGCCGCTCCGGCCCCAGCCGCGACAACGCCAGCTGATGGATCGTCGGCACCGCCGAGTACCAGGTGACATTGTGCGCCCGGACCGTCCCCCAAAAC
>JBOGEA010000039.1:0-23520 GCA_050743205.1 Egibacteraceae bacterium
GCCCGATGACCAGCTGCTCACATTCCTGGAGGCCCTCTGATTATGCCGAACTATCCCGGCCAGTCACCGCCCTGACCAGGAGCGTCACAACAACATCGGCATAACCCGAACATCGGCATAATTCAGGACAACGGTTTCGACCACCGCTGGCCGGCGATCCCTTACAGGACAACCGCTTCCTAGCCGGTGGCCCGGAGCTCGAGGAGTTGACTCACCCGGCTCCGGGAGATGCCGAGCCGGCGGGAGAGCTCGGTGATGGTGAGCCCCTGGGCGTAGAGCCGGGCCAGGGCCTCCCGGCGGAGTTCGGTGGCGGCCTCGAACTCGAGCCGGCCCCGCTCCATGGCCGCCACAGCACGCCGGTAGTCCTCGAGGGCGGCCACCTCGTGCTCCATGATCCTCTCCTCCTCCGGTAGCACGGCCGGGAGCTCCGGCCGGAGCCGGAGCCCGGCGGGGGCGGCCTCCGCCGGTGGCGGGGGCATGAGTTCGGCCCGGAGCTCCTCGAACTCGAGCGGGCCCAGGCCGCCCCACACGCCGAGCTCCTCCCGGAAGTCGAGGGCGTGGGCCAGGCAGTCCAGCCGGGCCGGGCAGGGCCGGCACAGAGTCTTGGCCGGCTCCTCGTCCTCGGCGTAGTGGAGCCGGGGCCCGAACTCGGCGCAGAGGGCGGCCTTGTGCCAGGCCGTGTCCCGCTCCCGCCGGCGGCGGAGCGGCGGGTGCTCGAACTCGTAGCGGAACTCGGTGAACTCCTCGGCGGTCAAGGCCATCCCGTCCTCCATACCCCGCCAGGGTACGGAGGCCAGGACCCGCATAACGGCACGGATGCGCTCCCTGATCCGGCGTTCGGGGACGCTCCAGTGGCCGAAAAGCTCCGGGCGTTGGCTCGACGTGCGGTGATTCTTCATGACGGTGTCGGCGGGCGAACCTGGCCGATCGCCGGGCGTCTACGACTCCGGCGGAGTCCCCTTGCGCGAGTGGGCTTCGAGAGGCTTTCCAAACCAATAGGTGAGTGCGTCAGGAAGCGTCGGCTCGGTGAGCTCACCCACCCAGACGACATGTCCGTCGGGTCGGATCACCACGGCCGGGGGCGCAGCGATTTCGCCAAGGACCGGGAGCTCCCACACGCCATCGTGCTTGGCGTCGACCAACCGGACTCGATTCGCCCAAGGAGACATGTCGAAACCGCCGGGTTCACCGAGGTTGAGGAGCACGGGCCGAGCGTCGTGCAGCAGGGTGAATACGCGCTTGGGACCGTCGGCGGTGTGCAAGTCGAGGTCGGGCATGCGCCGCCCGAGCAGCGGGTGTCCCTCTCCGAGGTCGTAGTGGATGTCGAGACCGGAGAGCATCGCGGCGATGCGCCTGCGCGGCTCGTCCATGCTCAGCAGTTCGGTCATGGTGTCGCGGAGGGCCTGGTGACGGTCGTCGGGCCTGCTGAGCGCGACTTGCGCCATGGTGTTGTGCAACACCCGGGCACCGACCGGATGCCGTTCGGCGTGGTAGGTGTCCAGGAGGCTCTCGGGTGATGTCTTGTTGACCACCTGGGCCAGCTTCCATCCCAGGTTCACGGCATCCTGCACGCCGGTGTTGAGGCCCTGGCCGCCGTGCGGGGGATGCACGTGTGCGGCGTCCCCGGCCAGCAGTACACGGCCGTGGCGGTAGGACCCCGCCTGCCGCGTCATGTCAGTGAACCTGGAGATCCAGTTGGCGCTGCGAAGCCCGTAGTCCGTCCCGTACACGGCGACGAGTGCCTCGCGAAGCTCGCTCATGCTGGGGTCGCCGGTGTGTTCGAGGTGTCGTTCTGTGAGTACGACCCGAATCGGCTCCCCGTCTGCCCTCCGATTGAGGGCATGGGTACCGACGCTGTCGTGACGGAAGCCGAACTCCGGCTCCTCGTCCATCTCGACCTCGGCGATCATCCAGCTAGTCGAGGGATCCAACCCGGGGAAGTCGATGCCGGCTGCCTTGCGGACCAGGCTGCGTCCTCCGTCGCAGCCGACGAGATACTCCGCTCGCAGCGACGTGTCCCCGGACAGCTCGACATCGACGGCGCTGTCGTCTTGAGCGAAGCTCACCACCTCGCAGCCACGAAGGATCGGAACCCCGAGCTCACCGACCCAGCCAGCCAGGATGCGCTCGAAGTGGCTCTGCCACAGCGCAAGCACGTAGTTGTGGCGGGTGGGGAAGTCGCTGATGTCGAAGGGGATCAGGGCGAACCCATGAACCGGGTGGACTTGCCCCGCCGAGAGGAATCGTTCCGCGATGCCACGCTGATCAAGCACCTCGATGGTGCGGGAGAGAAAACCCCCGGCTCGCGATCCGTCGATATCCTGACTGGCTCGTCGTTCGACGATGACGACGTCGACCCCCGCCAACGCCAGCTCGCCCGCCAACATCAGCCCTGTCGGACCTCCCCCCGCGATCACCACCTCATGGTCGGTCGTCGCCATCCTGCTGTCCCCTCTCGCTGTCGATTGCCCGTGCGAGCCTGAGTGGAGTTTCGCACTTTTGAGTCCCATGATGGGCTGGTGTGATGACGTCGCCGGTGACGGAAGGCGGTGACCAGGACTCACGTGTCGGGGGAGCGGTCGTCTTCTTCGAATGCCTGGAGGGACAGCGTCTGCAGCTGGCTGACCAGCTGTCTGAGCCGACGGGCGTTGTCGAACCAGGGCTGGTAGGCGGCCAGCTGCGCTTCGGTCAACACGTAAGGTGGCGGTTTTGCCGGCGACTTTGCGGGTCCACACGATGTAGGGGCCGTGCGGCTGGGGCACCTCGGCGTTGCAGCGGCAGCCCGGACAAGCCGGGCGCGGGTGCGGCGGACCTGGACCGACCCGGGCAGCGCGAAACCGATCTGTGACAGCGCCTCGGCGATAGCGCGCTGCTCATGATGTCGTCGTCGGCCTCGCTGCACCGGCAGGCGCCCCTTTCGTGTCGCCTCCACCCTATCCCAGCCTTCATTCGGTATACAGACCGACGGAAGACACGAGTTCGGAAGGCCACAGGCGATGACACAGGCCGCCAGCGGGAACAAAGACCAGGTCAAGGCGGTGGCGGCGTGGGAGCGGCTGCTGGCCCTCTGTGCCGCGGTGTTCACCGTCCCGTCGCTGGGCATCTTCACCGACCTGATCGCCGGCTGGGCGCTGCGCCCGGGACGGCGCACCTGATCACGCATCATCACCATCATCGATCCTGACGGGCGTCGCGCGCACGACGCCTACCACCGCCTCATCCGCACCGGACGCTGGAGCCTGGCCGCGCTGTGGCAGGTCGGGACCCTTGCCGCGGTGGCGCCACTGCGCGTTGTGCACTCAAGGCAGCGGTCGCGTTGCGCCCGGAGGGCCGTCGGCAGGGGTCGGCCTGGGTGTGCGCCGTTGAGGGAGCTGGGGACAGATCCTGCGCTGCGGCTCGATGGCGGCAGTGGGGACACCCGTCGAGGCCGAGGTTGTGAGTGGTAACCGCCGGATCCGGCGGTCAGGACTCACAACCTCGCCCGTCGTGGGGCAAGACTCCACGGGACCTCGGGTTACGCGTGTGGGAGGTGCCACACCAACGTGATCAGGTCGTGCAGGGGTCGGTCGAGGTTGACGGAGGGTCGGGTGGGAGGTCCACGGTGATCGTGGCTTGGTTGTTGCGCTGATCCACGTCGAGGCCCTCGGTCGGCTCAACCGCAATCGTGAAGGTGTGCGCACGGCCGTAGTCCCGCCCAGCCAGCTCCACCTGGACGGTGGAGGCCGGGCCGCTCGGCACGCTGGTGGATGATTCACCCACGAGGCCTGATTCGCTGCGCGCGGTCACCCGCACCGATCCGTTGTAGGGGGCGGCACCTCTGTTCTCAACCTGGAAAGAGAACGTCAGCGCGTCACCGCCTGACTGGCCGCCACCAGGCACGATCGGACAGGTGTACTCCAGGATCAGCGCGACATCGATCTTCTGCTCGGAGCCGCCGGGATCGCCGCTCGAGACGATCAGCCGCACCGCGCTGCCCCGCAGAACCGGCTCACCTGCCGGTGGCTCGGTCCGGATGACCGCTCCTTGGGGAACGCTGTCGCTCGCTTCGGAGACGACCGCCGCGACGCCCAGCCCGAGACCCCCCAGCTGCGCCACCGCATCGGCCTGGCTCATCTGGCTCAGGTCGGGGACTGTGACAAGGATGCCCACGGGCGGGCCGGTGGGGGGAGGCGGTCCGGTCGGGGGGATGGATCCTGGCGGCAGGGCTTCGGCCGATACGAGCATCGCAACGATCGAACCCTTCTCCGCGGTCGCGCCGCCAGCGGGCGCGGTCGAGATCACGCGTCCGGCCGCCACGTCAGCGTTGACGACCGCCTGTTCGGTGACCTCGAACCCAGCGGCCTTCAGTTGAGCGACCGCAGCTGTCCGGTCCAACCCGTTGACCAAGGGAACGACGGTGGACTCGACGGACGGGCCGAACGGCCTGATGACGCCGAGTCCGAGCAGTACACCGATGACCGCGGCGAGGGCGCCGATGGTCGCTGCCAAGTTCTGCGTTCGATTCGGCATCCGGCGGACACCGTCACCGCGTTGGGGCAGAAACGTCGAAGTCGACGCCCCAGGCGTGCGCGAGGGCCCGAGGCAGGATCCAGGCGCCCAGCGGGGTCAACCGCTGCTGGGAGTCGACGAGCCCGGCCGCCTCCCACACCGGCGTCACCCGAGAGAACGCGCCCTCCAGCAGCCACGCCTCGTCATCGCCGACGTGGCGGCCGGCCTCGGGGCAGGCCTCGACGTACTCGACCAGGGTCTGGGGATCGGCCCAGGCGCCGGGCCCGGCCCGCACCAACCCGATGACCGCCCCCAGCCAGTCCTCGAACCCGATCTCGGCGACCCCGAATGGATCATCGAGCAGCATGTCGTCGTCGAACTCCTCGGTCCAGGGCTCGTCGGGGTCGGTTGGCCGCGCGTTGACCACCCCGGCCACGGCTCGCAGGAGCAGCGCGACGTCGTCGGCGGGCAGCGTCGCGTCGAACCCGGCGGCCCACCGCATCGGGCCATGCGCATCAACGCCCGAGTCCAGCCCGACGCGCAGGCGCGCGGCCGCGACGGCTGCCTGCTCGGACGGCGGCGGCGCGCCGCGCCACTCGGCGAGCGCGGCTTGGAGGACACCCGCGGCCTCAGCTACCGGCACCTCCCACGCCACCGCGTCATCCTCGTCGAGCCAGTCGTCGTCATCCCACTCGGCGGCGTCGTCGCGCTCCGCATCGGGCGGTGGCCAGCTGCTCTGGCCGAACATGATCCGAAACTCCCATCCCACCAGCGGCATGACCGCGGCGCCGAACTCCTGCCAGGTCAACTTGCGGCCATCCACGATCACAGCCGGGCCGGCGCCCCCGGCATCCTCCGCGAGCCTGCCCCACACCTCGCTGCCCTCGACGATCCACCCATCACCGCTCGGGTCGCGCTCCAGGTAACACCGGCTGATCTCGTCGTGGATCTTCGCGCGCAGCGTGTGCGCCACCAGATCAGGATCGTGGTGATGATCAGCGACAACACAGGCCGCATAGCCAGGATCCGACTCCTCCTCGACCTCGGCGATGATCCCGCTGGGCGCACGCCACAGCCGGTAGCGCAGATGGTGGCCGCGGTCATCCGGTCCCGTCAGTTTCTCAGCCTCTGGCGGATCGGGCAGCTCGGGCAGGCCTGTCGCGGCAGCGATGCGGCGGTCCGCGCAGCGGTCGCACAGCAGCACCCCGTCCAGCGAAATCCGGGCATCGCCCGCCCCGCATTCTGTGCACAGACTCTCAGACCAGATCATCGGCGAAGCGTACCGGATCCGCTCACCCAATCACCGCGCACGTCGCGGCTTCCTATCAGCGCCGCGGGGCGCCTGCCCGGGCCCGGGGTCCGACTATGGTTGGGGCGATGACGACCACAGCGCCTGTCCTCGCCGTCGCCGCGGTCTGCGTCCGGGACGGGCGGCTGCTGCTCGTGAAGCGCGGACGCGGCGGTGCCGTCGGTCAATGGGCGGTCCCCGGGGGAAAGGTCGAGTCAGGCGAGTCGCTCGCGACCGCGGTGCGCCGCGAGCTGCGTGAGGAGACGGGGCTCGACGGCGCTGTGGGGCCGTTGTGCGGTATCGCGGAACGCCACGGCGAGGGACACCACTACGTCATCCTCGACTACTGGGTCGAGGTCGAGTTCACCGAGGCGACCGCGGGAGACGACGCGGCCGATGTGTGCTGGGCGGGCCGGGACGAGCTGGCGCGGCTGCCGCTCGTCCCGCGTTTACGTGAGTTCCTCGCCCAGCATGGGGTCCTCGCGCGGCTTGTTTGAGCGCCGCCGCCAGCTCGAGGGATGCGCCGCCATGGCGGACAGACGCCTCTCGTCGAGGACTTCAGCGATAGGCACAAGGTCGAGGTCCTCCAAACACAAGAACGCCCGCCGACGCTGATACTCGATCATGGAGAAACCCGACCCGGGCGACTCGTCAGCGCAGGATTGCTCATCGATGATGGTGCTCACCCCCGTCGGATTTTGGGTTGGGGGTCAGGGAAATCACTGACGAGAGCCAAGTGTAACCCCTTCGTCCTACAGTGACAAATGACCTCGCGCCGCGGAGCGATCACGGGCTCGGCCGGAAATATCTCTCATTTATCTGGGGAGCGGACGACCTCGCGGAGATGCCCGCGCGTCCTTCCAGCGCCGTTCGACGGGTGGAGGCGCATGGCCGCGAGCCGCTGCTCTTGTGCGAACGCGGCCGCCGCGGCGCGCTCCTCCTCCGCCACGCGCGCACGCCGACGCAGGAACGCGGCGAACGAGACGACGACCCGGTCGCTCCGGGTGTCGGAAACCGGACTCGGCATTGTCGCCGCTCCGTCCTTGGTGAGGTCCGTCCCCGTCCGGGAGAGGCGGGAACGGAAAAGCTGTTCGGGATCCCCCATGCCCGTCGGATTCGAAAGCCTGGCCTGCCGCATCATCGATCAACGTCCAGTCCTGATCAAGGAACGCCTACCGTCAAAGACGCATCAGGAGCCGCAAGCGGTTCCAACAATCGAGAGATGGGCGCAGCCGCGACAGATAGGAGCCCCGCTATACTCGCCGCGACCGGGACGTTCACGCCTCGGCTCTCGTCATGAACCCAGGAGCGCACTCCCGACATGGCCCGCGCCGACCTGCTCTACGCCGCCGCGCTCGACAGTGAAATCTGGCAGGCAAGCCGAGTGGACAACTCGCTGTTCGATCCCCTCGTCCGGGTCGAAGGTGCGCTGCCGGGCACCGCACGGCCGTTCGTGGTGATCCGGGACTACCAGGGACCCCAGGGCGACTACATCGAGCGGTTCGCGATCCTCGACCCCACCGGACAGCCGGTGTGGCGGTCCGCGAACCGGCGGATCGCGCTGACAGGCCAGATGTTCGAAGACCGCTTCACGACGACCCTCGCCGATGCCGAGATCGCCAGCGGGGAAGAGCACCAGGTGGTCTTCTTCATCCACGACGACCAGGTCGGGTCCATCCCGATGTTCATCGAGGCGGGGCTCGGCGGGGACCCGAACGTCGCGGCGGAGGAGACCTTCAAAAAGGCCCTGCAGAAGGGCACGATCATCTGGCTCTCGCTGCCGGGGCAAACCAGCGGCCGCGGCGGCCGGCGCCAGCCGGGAAAGGCCCACAGCCAGGCGGTGTGGTTCGTGTTCGACGCCGGCAAGGTCTACGTCTTCAACGGGCCGAGCGAGCAGGACGTGCCCGGCCTGGCGGACGCCCCGCGCGTCGAGGTGATCGCGCGGTCCAAGGACGCGCGCAGCCAGGTCTCCCGTGTTCCCGCCACCGTTCGCGTGGTGCCAGGCGACGACCCACTCTTCGACCGCATCGGCCAGATGGGGATGGGCCGCCGCCTGAACCTTCCCGACGGCGAGGGCGCCCTGGAGCGCTGGCGCCAGCAGTGCACCCTCGTCGAACTCACCCCGCGGTTCGGCCCCGTCCCCGCCAGCACCCCATAGCCCGATCCGCGATCCGCGATCCGCGATCCGCGATCCGCGATCCGCGATCCGCGATCCGCGATCCGCGATCCGCGGCCACGCGCCGCGCGGCGCCGTCGCGCGGCTGGCGCGTGAGCCCCGTGCGCGCTGGAGCCTCGTCGCCGAGCGCCGTGGCCAGCGAGGGTGCCTGATGCGCCACGCGTCCGGCGCCCTCGGCTGGGTGTAGGGCGACAGCTGCGATGAGCGGGGGAGGGTGCTGAGGCGCCATCGACATCGCGGGCCGCGGGTGGGCGAAACGCGTGAGCTGTTCCCCCGCGGGATCACCGGGCGGGAGGGCCGCTCCCCGGTTCCCGATCGTCTTCAGCGCCCGCGGCTCGAAGCGGAAGAACGGCCGTGGTCGAGCAGCGGCTCGCGCCGCGCCGGGTCAGGATGCGCCTCGCCGACGGCGGCCCGCGGAAGGCGTGGTGCAAGATCGGCGGGCCGATCCGTGGAACCGAGGTGCTGCTCCAGACCCGGCCCTCGCGGCAGGTCATCGGCTGCGCGATACAGCAGGAGCGACGGGACGTCGAGCACGGCCGAGTGCCAGGAGGCTCGGCGAAGGAGGGGAACGCGGTTACGGTCAGGAGGTCAGGATCCGGTCGTAGGTGGTGTGGATCGAATAGTCCTTGCGGGGCCCGACGACGCGCATCTCGACGGTGAACCGGTCGTCGGTCGGGAATTCGTAGCGTCCGGTGTAGGTGTCGTTGCCGCAGTGGTGGATGTCGGTCGCGGCGCAGCTGTGGAGCTGGTCTCCGGCCTGGGCCAGGCGCAGGGTGTGCAGGATCCTGGGGACCCCCGGCTCGGCGAAGCACACCTGGATCAGGCCGTCCGCCAGCCGGTAGTGGTACTCCCGATAGGCGCTGTGCGACTGACCGGAGCTCAATGTGAGCCGGCCGTCCTCCCGGCAGTGCAGCAGGGCCGGCTCGAGCTGGTGGAACCGGGCTGTTCCGGTCATCGTGGCGATATCGGGGATCGCTCGGGTCAACGTCCAGTCACCCGGCAGCGAACAGAACAGACGCTGCTCGAGCGACAGGCCCCGCAGGCTGTGCGTCACGAGGCTCCTGTCGCAGAATCCGGACGCGGGGTGATCCGCCGCATCGCCGATGCTAGCTGGCCCAGCGCGGCCGTCGGGTTGCTCCCGGGGCCGCGCAGCCGGTAGTGCGCGGCGATGACCGGGCCGTCCCACAGCGCCGCGAAGTGCTCGCCCGCGGGGTCGAGATCGGGGAGCACGCCCAGCTCGGCCGCGATGCCGTCGGCGAGGCCGACGTAGTCGGGGTGGGGGAACTGTGGTCGCGGCCGGGCCAGCCGCACCTCCAGCTCGTGGGCGAGCCCGGCGCGCATCCGCTGGAGGCGCGGCGCGGCGCGGCGCCCGGACAGCACCGCGCATGCCCATCGGGCCTGCAGCTCCAGCACCGCGAAGAACGGCCCCCGGTACAGCCCGACGAACGCCATCCCCGCCAGATCCGGATGGAACGTGCACTGGTGCAGCAGCAGCGGCTGCAGCAGGTCGGTCGGGTCGAAGCGCAGCGGGGCGCGGGCGTGATCGGACAGAAACGGCAGCTCCAGGTGGTAGCCGGTGCACCAGACGATGGCGTCACAGGCCACCCGGGCTCCGGTGTCGAGCACCAGGCCGTGGCGTTCCAGGCGCGCCACCCGGCCCGGCTCGATCACCAGCGCACCAGCGGCGAGCAGAGCGGGCAGCCGGTCCGAGGCCAGCACGTAGGCGGGGTGGGGGGAGTCGGGGTCGATCCGCAGCCGAGGATCGAACTCGCCCGGGTTGACGCCAAGCTCGTGGCAGCGGCGGTTGGCCTGCCGGTTCGCCTCCGCTGGAGCCAGCCCGGACCGTAGCTGGCGCGCGTGGCGGGTGTAGCTGATGAGGTCCCGAGGCACTCCGGCGACGTGACGGGGCAGCAGCCACATCGGCCGGCCTGCCACGGCGGTGACCGCCGTGGCAGCGTCGGCCAGCTCGGCGGCGATGTCGGCGCCGCTGAAGGACATGCCCACCACGGCGACCCTGCCGCCCACGACGTCCGTCGCCGCACAGTACTGGCTGCTGTGCAGCATCGGCCCGGCGAAGGATCCGGGCAGTCGGGGAACGCGGGGTCTGGAGAAGATGCCCGATGCCACCACGACGGCGTCGAAGCGGGCCATGTGAGGGGCCGCATCCTGGTCCCGCCACGTCAGTTCCCATCCGTGGCCCCAGCGGGCGACCCTGATCACCTCGTGGCCCAGGCGCAGCCAGGGCTGCAGCGCGAAGTGCTCGGCGTAGCGCCGCAGGTAGGCCGCGACCTCGGGCTGTCGGGGGAAGTCGGCTGACCCCCGAGGCCAGGGGAAGTCAGAGAAGGCGCAGAGATAATGCGAGAGGTTGGTGGACATCCCCGGCCAGGCGGCGCCGTCCCTCGGGCGCCACACACCGCCGATGTCTGCGGCCCGCTCGAACACCGTGGGCCGCAGACCATGCTCAAGCGCCGCCTTGGCCACAGCCAGCCCCGACGGACCGCCACCGATGACCCCCACCGTCCTCTTCACGTCAGAGGCCTGGCGCAGGGTTGACCGCCGTGCCGTCCGCCGTGCAGCGCCTCGCTCGGGTACAGCGGTGGACGGCTGTCCGATGGTCGACGTGGACGACGCGCTTGTCCTCGTCGATGCGGTACACCTCACGGTAGAGGCCCTGGCGAGCGGCGTGATACCCCGCAAACTCCCGCCCCTACGGGTCTGCCGACTCCAGACCTCCTGACCAGAGGAATGAATGTCCTGGTAGACGGGGTGGGGTCCTCCACCTTCTGTCGGTTTTGTGCGTTATTCCTTGCGGAGGCAGCACGTAGTTCACCGAACCCGGATCACGGCGATTCGGCGTTCTGGGCTTGGCTGCGGTTTTCCTTCGGATGCGGAGGAAAACCGGCTCTTGTCACGTTTCCGTGGGTGGCTGATCGCCGACACGCTTGGTAGCAGCCGATTCCTGCCGATGCGTCTGTGCACGCGGGCTGTCGCACCATCAGGAGCAAGGTCTGCGGGCGCCCGGTGGGACGCGGACAGACTCCGCAGACCCGACCGCGACTCGCGCGGACCCCGCGGACCCGACCGCGGCCCGCGCGCAGCCGGTGCCGGTGGCCGCGCCTCGGCGAGGCCACCCGCGACATCGCAGGCGCTGGCACGGCGGTCATCGCCGTTGGGGTGGGTGCAGCCGCCACCGCCCATCCGGGGCGCGGGCCAGCCGCCACCGCCGCTCATGAACATTCCCGTGACACACAGTGCACAGCAAGGTCAAATTGGTCAAATCAGTCAGACCGCCGACTGCCCACGGCACGATGTGATGGGCTTCACACCACGCGGGCGGGGCTTGACAGCCCACACAGCCCTTGTCGCGGACCACCAGCGCGCGCCGCTGCGCGGGGGTGACGGTGCGGGTGGCGCGGCCGGCGTCGAGGATCTGTGTCGGGCCGTTGACGATCACCCGGGAGATTGCGGCGTCGCACGCCAGCCGTCTGGCGGTCTCACCGCAGATCGCGCCCAGCCGGTCCAACCTTGCCGCCGCCGCGCCCTGCTCGCCCAGCAGGGTGGGCAGGTCCACGATCACGGTCATATGCGGGCGGACGCCGCCGGCCTGCAGGCCGCCGCCGTTGAGGCTGCGCCGCGCCAACTCGACCAGCGCGTCCGCGCGCCGCTGCTCAGCCGTGCGCTCATCGCCCTCGCCGTGGGGGGCGGCCAGCGGCGCGAGCGCGGTCAGGACCGTCTCGGCGCCGACCTTGTCGAGCTTGGCCTCCAGCAGCGCGCCGTCATCACCCGTCCGGGTCACGTTCAGCCGGCGGGTGGCCCACGCCCGCTCCTGCCGCCCTTCCAGACTTTCGGGCGCCACGCGGTGGGCGTAGTCGTCGACTGCGGCGCGCAGCTGCCCGGCGTCGGTCTGGGCGCCCTGCTCGGCGACCAGCCGGTCCAACCCCCCGACCGCCTCCAAAGGCAGGTCCCGCATCGCCTTGGCCGCCACTCGCCCGTGCGCCGGCGTGATCGCTCCGCCGGCCAGCGCTTGAGCCGTCTCCGGCAGTTGGGACAGCCGTCTGGCGGTCTCGGCCCGCCCCGCCGCCTCGCCCATGCTGGTCCGACAGCGGGTCGCGAGCCACTGTTTCTCCGACCGGCAGCCGTCACGTTTCCACGCCTGCGCCCGGTCGTGGGCGGCGATGGCGAGGGTGCACAGCCCGTCGAGCCGGTCGCGGTGGCGTGTCAGGTCGATCACGCAACGGCTCAGCGTGTCGCCGTCGAGGGTGTCCCAGGCGACGGCGGCGAGGGTGTCGAGCAGCGGCGCGAGCGCGTCGACGGCGCCGCGCGCCGCCTGACGCTCTCCCAACACCACCGTATCGTACATATGTTTGATTATGGCATACGGGGGCCGGCTGTGCAAGGACATTCACAGATTGATGCGTGTTGGCGTGGAGCCGTCTGTTCCGCCTGTGTTTCCGGTATGCGCGGATTGGGTGTGCCGCTTGGTGGCGCTGTGTTCGCGGTGGTCCTCAAGGACGGTGGGCTGGCCGTGTGCGCGTCACGGGTCCGCTGACCCGGGCGCGGCCATGCTCGACGGTGGAGATCTTGAGCCGGGTGAACCGCGAGCGTGACTCTGCTTGCGCACGGACAGACCCGACCGCCCACGGAAACGTGAGAAGACCCGGAAAACCGTGGCTCGGGTGAGCTTGTGGCCACCGTCGAGGCCGGCAACGGCGTTGCTGTTCTCAGGTGATGCTGGGCGGGAGAGGAACGCCACCTGGCGGCTGGCGACACCGCACCGATTATCGCACCGTGTCAGGAGGTCTGGACTCAGTGCGGGTTCTCAAGGAGTGAGCCGATGATGAACTCCCGACCGTGATGGCGGCCTCCAGGCGCACAGCATCTTCAGGATGACGCAGGAGGCGACCCGAAAGGTCGCCTCCAGCAAAAGTGCGGGCCCATATGTCCACGCATCGTGCGCTGGCAGTGCTTGGTCGTTCCCCGATCAGGCAAGAATGGCGAACCGCGATCAAGCGGCGGGGATGATCACGTTAATGAGTTAACGGCGGGTTCGGTGAAGCGCGGAGGGACGCTGGCCACGACGAGCATGGCTGTCGAGCGAAGACACAGCCAAAAGCTTCTCCTTCACATCCTTGACCCGTGTACTATTGCTTTCGGCGGGTCGGTACGACCGGTTATCCAGGCCGCGCGGGCATGAAGCGAATTTTGTCGGGGCGGAGGAGAGTCCATACCGTATGGGGGATGAGGACCTTTGGACTGAGGCTGCGGGACCATTGGGGCAATCGGGTGTGATCGTCGTGCTCTTTGTCCTGCACCTCACAGAATCCACCCTCGATGAACTCCAATGATTATGCATCATTGGAATCTTTCTTTCAGCTCGCGAACTCGGCCGCGGCGGCGGGAGCCTGACCGTACTCGGCTACGCCGCGAACGCCAGCCTGGAGCTGGCGCAGGCGTCAGCCTGCCGTAGGACGGGCTCGTGACGCCTCTGGTGATGACGACGGGCAGTGCGATGAAGGCGACAGGACGGGAGTTACGGACGTGAGTGGCGTGGGGGGCAGCGGCGCCTCAGCCGGACGAGGCGTGGCGACATACCGGGAAGTGCACCCTCCGTGGGGGCTGCTGGTGGGTGCCGCGGCTGCGATGGCGGTGGGGGCTGCGCTGATGCCGCTCACGTCGCACGTCGCCCACAGCGTCGGCTACGGGCTGTGCTCGTGGGTGACGATCGGGCTGGTCTTGAGCTTCTGGCAGCTGGACGAGCGCCACCAGAGAAGCCAGGGCGTGCGCTACCTGCAGCTGCGGGGATGGCCGAGCTACCGGCTGCGGCAGGCCGCGACGGTTGTGCTGACCGTCGGCATCGTCCTGGCCGGCGTCCATGCATGGTTCATCGCCAACGAGTTGGCGGTCGTCCGATGAGGCGGGTCACGACACTCATGCTGGCAGGCGTGGCGCTCCTGTCGCTGTTGGGCAGCCCGAGGTCGGCACCGGCGCAGGCCCAGGAGGGAGCCACCTCGGCGTCGCCCACCACCGTTGCCTCATGCTTGGCGTCACGGCAGCATCTGCTGGTGCTCGCGCTGATCGACGAGTCGGGAAGCCTGGTGGACACTGATCCCGGCGCGCGTCGCGTCGACGGACTCGGCCTTGCGCTCCGCACACTGGCCCGCTTCGGCGACCGGGACGAAGTCGGCTCGGACGCCCCGACGATCGAGGTCATGCTGGCCGGGTTCGCCGACGGCTTCAGGCGTCACAGCTCGTGGACGGTGCTGAACGAGGACACGCTGCCGGGGGTCGAAGCGGGCTCGGAGGAGTTCCGGGGTCGCACTGTGGGTCTCACCGACTTCGTCGCCGCGTTGCAAGGCGCTCAGACGGTGCTGGCGCAACGGGCCAGCGAGGTCGAGCAGGACAGCGGACAGCCGCCATGCCGGCTGCTGCTGTTCTTCACCGACGGCGGCTACGACCTGGACAACGACCCGAGTGCCCGGTCAGAGGAAGAAACACGGGGCGTCGCCCAGATGTGCGACCCTGGCGGGACAGCGGATCAGTTGCGGGCAGCCGAGACCACGATCGTCGCGGTCGCGCTGATCCCGACTCAGGCGCCGTTCGATCAGACGCTCCTCAGGGAGATCGCTGAAGGCGGGTGCGGCAGGCGGAGGGAGCCGCCGGGGACGTACCTGCCGACTGACGGCCTGGACCAGCTGCTGGGTGCGTTTGACTGTGCGATCGCGGAGGCCCTGGGCGGGACCGGGACGTCACCCTGTGGCGAGGGGCCGACGTGCGCCCAGGTGGCAGATCGGGCAGGCGCCCGGACCTTTGAGCTGGATGAGTCGCTGCGGGAGTTCCACGTGCTCCTCCACGTGGGCGCTCGTGAGATCGAGGTTCAGATCACGTCGCCGGCCGCGGACCAGCCGCACCGCGTCACCCCCGGACAGTCCGGCAGCTTTGCGCTGGGCACGGCAATGCTCGACGTCGAGTCCGCCGGGGATCTTGACCTGGTGATCGATGGGGTGCTGCCACCTGGCACCGACGACTGGGTCGGGAGGTGGACGATCACGTTCGTCGACCCGGACGGGCGGCATTCTGAGACGATCGCCTGCTCATACATCACGGTCTTCGGCGGTCTGGCTCCCCGGGTCGAGCCACTGCCGACGCTCCGGGTCGGCGAGCGGGCCGACTTCGAGATCAAGGTCGTGGACGCCGAGGGCTCGCCTCGGACGCCCCAGGAGTTCGTCCAGGCCGCCCGCGTCACCGCAACCGTCACCGACCCCGAGGGCAACGTCGAGGCCCTCGTCGTTGAGGGCGCCACCTCGGGCGGTCCATACCGGACGTCGTACACGGTGCCGGACGGGACTACCGCGCCGTACGTCCACCTCGCGGTCACGCTCGAGGTCACGACCCGGGACGGCCTGCGCCTGAAGCCCAGCACCCAGACATACCGGATCCCCGTCCAGCCGCCATCCGACTATCCGATGATCGAGCCGCCGGACCTGCGCCTCAGCCCGATCGTGGGACAGCGCGAGGGCGTGGGACCGGGCGTGGCCACCGGCACGATCACGATCACGGGCGGCGAGAGCGGCGGCTGCGTCTGGTTCGAGCCGCCGGTCATCATCGACATGCCTGAGGGTGTCGGGAACGTATCGGTCAGTCTCCAGCCCCAGGCGGGAGACCTGCCGACATGCGTGCGGGTCGGTCCTGGAGAGGCGCACGAGGTGCGGGTCGTCGCCCGGCCGGACGTCGTGCGGCCCGGCCTGGTGAGGGGCAGGATCCCGGTGCGGCTCATCGCCAGCGACGACCCCGGGACGGTGCGTGAGCTGGACTTGCCCTTGTCGTTCGAGATGGTCCTGAAGATCGACCCGGAGAAGCGCCTGTGGCTGCTGATCCTGTTGATGGTCGCCGGGGTAGGGCTGCCCGTGGCCGCGCTGTGGTTGGTGAACAGCTCCACGGCGCGGTTCGAGAGGCCTGGCCTCCTGCTGGTGGCGCGCATCCCCGTGACGGTCACGGACGCTGGGGTTCAGACGGATGAGAGCCCAAAGGCCGGGGCAATGCCACAGACGGTCTCCCGGGACACGTCCCCTCGCCAGTTCATGGTCGATGACCTGACCTTTCGGGCTCACGTGCCGCCGTGGCCCGTCCAGCCGCCGTACGCGACCGTGAACGCCTCCCACGGGCAGGCCTACACGTCGAAGACGCGGGAGCGCGGTGACGGTGCGCTGGTGAGCGAGGTCTCGTTCCAGCTCCCGGGCACCTGGGTGTTCGTCGAACCTGCTGAAGCGCCTGGGCCCTCAGAAGGGCGCACTGTCTCCGGAACGCTGTACCTCTTCATCGGCGAGGGCGACGACAACGAGACCGCCCGGAGCCTGCTGGAGAAGACGAAGCAGGAGCTGCCGCAGATATTGAATATACGAAAGCCCAGGCCAGGCGAATAACGCGGCACCAGGCGGGACGGCGGAACAGAACGGGGCAGGACCATGCTGCAGAAGTTTCTCTTCGTCGGCGTAGGCGGATCAGGTGGGGTCACCGTGCGGGTGCTGCGGGAGCAGCTGCGCGCGCGGCTGGAGGACGAGGGCTACGCCGGCGGCCTCCCTGCGGGGTGGCAGTTCGTGCACATCGACGTACCGGTCCAGCAGGGACAGCAGCCCGAGGACGTGGCGCTGCTGGACAACCGCGACTACATCGGCCTGGCTGAGCCCGGCCTGAAATATCGCCACATAGACGAAATGCTGCGCAGTCTCGGGCCGGACGCGCTCGAGCACACGGCGGGGTGGCGCCCAGACCCGGCGAAGGTCAACGTCGACCCAACCGTCGGCGGGGGGCGGTTCCGCGCGATCGGCCGGGTCGTGATGGGCGCACGGCTGGCGAAAGCGAACGAGCGGCTGCGCAAGGCGTGGACCGCGCTGGAGAGCGACACGACGAACGAGGAGTTCTCCAAGGTCTGCCGCGAGCTGACGCGGTCCGGGGAGATCAACAACCAGCCACCGCAGGTCGTGGTGGTCGCCTCACTGGCCGGAGGGTCCGGCGCCGCCATCGTCGGCGACGTGTGCGACGTGCTGCGCCAGATCGACGCGTCGACCGAAGACCGTCTCACCGCAGTGCTCTACGCGCCGGAGGTCTTCCAGGATCTGAGCGAGATCGACCGCGTCGGGGTCAACCCGAACGGCCTGGCCGCGCTGTGCGAGCTGCTGAACGGGTACTGGAATCACCGACCGCCCACCGCCCGCGAGTTCGCGCTGCTGAGCGCGGCGGGGGCCAGGGCTGACGCTGACATCCGCCGCCGAGGTCCGCGGATCATGTACGTCATCGGCCGCTCCAACGGCGAGGTGACATTCGGTCGGCAGGCCGACGTGTTCCGCGTGGTCGGTCGCGGACTGGCGGTGTGGGCCACCAGCCCGGAGCTGCAGGACCGCTTCAGGCAGTACGAGCTGGGCAACTGGTCCGACCGGGCACAGTCCGGGCCGGACCGCAGCGGGCTGGTCGAGCCGCAGCGTGAGCGGCCTCTCAGCTCGTTCGGGTGCGCCTCGGTCGGCATCGGCATCCAGCGCTACGCCCGGTACAGCGCCGAGCGCCTGGCCCGCGCCGTGATCGATCACCTGTTGCTCGGATACTGGCCGGTCCAGGACCGGGAGAAGATCACGGCAGAGGGGGCGCTCGAGCAGTGGGCCGAGCCGGCGGCCGGGCGCTTCCTCCAGGAGTGCGGCCTGCGCGAGGCGGAGATCACCCGCGCGATCCGCGATGGCGGCGCGGGCCTGGCCCGCCTTGCCCAGCTCCGTGGGAAACTGCTCAACGAGGTCACTGCGGCGTTCCCAAGCAGGGGCCTGGCCACCGCCGACGTGACGACCAGAGTGGTGAACCGGCTCGGTGACCTCCGAGAAGAGGCCCTCGCAGCGTTCGCCGAGGACTTCGCCCGCAACGCCGGGCGATGGACCGGACAACTTCGTGGTGACGTTGCCAAGCAGGCCGGCGCGCTGATCGCCCAGCACGGAGCGCCGGTCGCGGTGAAGGCCGTGCAGGTCGCGATCAGTACGTTGGCCAAGACCGTGGTGTCGAAGCTCAAGGCCTCCAGAGACGCGAGCGGGCAGGATCTCCATACCCGGGTCCAGGAGGCGCTGGGCGGCACGCGCGGGCTGCTGCTCGCGGGAGACCCGGTGATCACCAAAGCCGTGGACGCCGCGCTCGACTGGTTTCACGAAGAGACGGAGCGTCAGGTCTACGACCTGGCGATCAGCTTGGTCGACGACCTGGCCGAGAACCTGCTTGCCCCGCTGCGGGACGCGATCGGGCGGGCTCGTGAGGCGCTGCAGGTCGACTTCGACGGGACCTCGGCGCGGCCCTCGCGGGTGCAGGGCTGGCCCATAGGCGACGACACCGTCCCGGTCCGCTACAAGCCCGCGCCCAACGAGCTGCTGCTGCAGCCGACCAGCGTCTATCCCGACCTGTTCAAGAGGCACATCTGCGCTCAGGTGGGCGACAACGCGTTCAACGACGCGCTCGCGCGGGCGCGTCGGGAGGTGACCCTGCTCATCGACAAACGGGACATCGAAAAGCCTGTTGTCATCACGGATGGCCGTTGGGTTCCGCGCGACCAGCGGCTGCCTCGCACGGAGCAGCCTCGCCCGGCGGCCTTCCGCGTGCACATCGGCGCCCATGAGCTGCTAGCTCGCGCGAGGCTCTGGATCAACCAGTCCAACAGCTTCATGGGCGTCTATCTCCGCCAGTCGCTGGAGGAGTACCTCGCGGCGGAGGGGCTGGGCGAGCAGACCAGAGCGGAGCGCCTCGAGGACTTCCGCCAGAAGCTCGCGCAGGCGCTGGCGCTGTCACGGCCGCTGGTCCAGATCAACGAGCCGGTGGACGCCCGGCTGCACGGCCCGCGCCTCACCGGCCACCGTCCCGAGCTGACCCCGTTCCCCTTCCCTCCCGGACACCCAGGCCGCGAGGTCGTCAGCCAGGTGTTCGACATGTACACCTCAGATGAGCTGAACCGCCTGTTCGGAACCCGGCGTCGTGAGCGGATCGACATCTTCTCGTTCCTCGACGCGCCGGTGCAGCCGCTGGCGATGGCCTCGCTGGTCGGTGACATGCAGCGCCAGTGGGGCAGGGACAGGACGAGGGTGGGAGCGGACGGCTTCTGGACCTGGCGGCGCGCGAGGCAGCTGGAGTGGTTCGTCCCCTGCACGCCCGAGGTCCGCACCGCGATGGTGCGCGGCTGGTTCGCGGCCCGGTTCCTGGGCCAGATCCGCTGCGAGAACGACGACGTCTCGGGCGAGCCGACGGAGATCTTCGTGCCTGCCTGTGCAGGAGGCTACGCCCCGTTCCCGTTCCCCCTGCTCGGCCCGCCGATCGGGGCTCGCGACGAGTGGCTACCCGCGATTTTGGAGACGCTCGCGCTCACGCTGATCGGCGAGCCGTTCGACGCCTACGCCCGTCTGGTCCACCTCGGCCGCACCACGGTCGTCCCCGACCACGTGAGCCGCGGCGGAGAACTCACGGACTGGGTGGCAGAAGGAAAGGTCTCCCCCGGAGCGCCGGAGCCGGATCCCGCGATGAGCGGCCCCGCGGGCGGCACGCCTGGTGAGCGCGCCGACAAGCTCTCCGAGACTCTGGATACCTGGATCAACCACTATAAGCAGTACGAACAGCGGCTTGACGAGTGCTCCGTGCTGACGGTCTCACGGGCGTGGGAGCTTCACCGCGACATCCTGGACGCGCTCCGGACGCTGAAGCAGGTCGTCGATGGCGTCAAGACCCAAAAGAGCGACAGCGGGATCGGCTGACGCGGGCGATGCGCGACATCACGCTCGTCATCGCCGAGCCACACGCCCCGGTCGCCGCCGAGCCCGAGGACCCCGCTGCTGCCGAGCCCGAGGACCCCGCTGCTGCCGAGCCCGAGGACCCGGCCGCCGCCGCCCAGCCGCAGGACCCGGCCGCCGCCGCCCAGCCGGGGGACCCGGTGGCCGGCGAGGTTGAGGCGGCGCTGGCCGGCTGGACCAAGGCCGGCCTGATCCGGCCGTTCCTGTGGTACAGCGGTGAGCGCGACGGCGACCACCACGCGCGGTGGAGCGGTCACGGCGACGACGAGCCGGTGCCGGTGCTGCGCGTCCTCTCGCAAGAGGAATACCGGGTGATCCGGCTGGTCTCGCTGCTGCTCGTCCCTTCCGCCGGCCATGCGCACCCCGCCGGAGTCCGCGAGGCCGCCGAAGCGGTCGAAGCGGCGGTGACGGACCGGCTGGCCGGCGGTCAACGGCTGTACAGGGTCAACCTGCTCGTCGCCGCCACGGGGGTCACGGGCCTGCCGGGCGACCTGCTGTCCACCTACTGGGACGCCAACGTGGTCGCCGCTGACGAGGACCGCATCACGAGCAGGCATCTCAGCGACGTCATCCGCCATCCCGGCGCCTTCGTGCCCCACGCGGCGCTGGCCCTTGCCAGCGCCGGAGGGCTGTGGCCGGGCATGCCCACAGGGCCGTTCGACGACGAGCGTGGGGGCGCCGGCGAGCAGTGCGCCAGGGTCAGGGTCATGCGGTCGTTCGCGAGGGCCGTGCGCAGCCACGGTCTGGTGCACGACATCACGGCGCTGATGTTCGACCAGCGTGAGCAGGAGGAGTGGCTGGGCGACGCGCTGGGGGCGGTCCCAGCCCGGGATCCCGGCCTCATCGTGGCCACCGCGGCGCGGGAGTACCTGGACAGCGACGGCAGCGACCTACGGTACGCGTCGTATGTCCCGACCGCCCCACCGGCGCGCGTCCGCGTCTCGCCGTGGGATGCCTTCAAGGCCCTCTGGGCGTTCATGGGACGGCGTGCGCTGCAGCTGCCGCGGGAATGGACGGCCGAGATCGCCGAGGGGGTGGTCAAGGCGATCGAGGAGACGGCGCAGGAGGCGACCTACGGCGAGGACTCCACCGTCGTCGTGAGGCTCAGGCCCCAGGCCACCGCCGAGCAGCCGCAGCCACGCGCCCCGTTGAGCGCGGACATCGTGGAGTTCGCCGAGGCGCTGCTCACCCGGATCGGGCGCGCGCCGCGTCAGCCCGCGTTCTCGCGGGCCTGGCGGGCGCTGCGGGCGCTGGCCTTCGGCCTCGTCGACGCTGGCGAGCTTCCTGAGGGCTGCGGCGAACCGCTCGACGGGGGGCAGCGGGCGATCGTCACCGACGTCGCCATGATCTGCCCTGATCCGCGGGAGCCGCCGTTCGACGGCGGCTCGATACCAGCCGCGTCCGAGCCGATCAACCCCTGCGACCCGGCACAGGCTCGGCTGGTGGCGCGCCTGCTCAAACTCTCCCAACCCGCCGCCGGCGTCGCCGTCGATCCCGACGCGGCGCCGCCCGCGCTGGAGCAGTGGCTCGCGGCTCGGCGGCAGTCCCTGCTGTGGCTCGTGGGCGATCGGATCGCCGAAGGCGTGGAGGAGGCCGAAGCGGCCCTGACAACGGCGCTGGAGACGGTACGCCAGAAGACCCCGGCCAGCGAGCCGGACCCCGATCTGACCAGAGGCCTCCAGCGCAGGTTCCTCGCGGTCACGCTTGCAGCGATCGGGGGGCTGATCCTCGCGGGCGTGCTCGGCGTGCGCGACGCGTCGCCTCCGGTCATCTGGGGGATCGCGCTGTTGAGCGTGGTCGGCTGGCTCGTCGGGCAGGTCGCCACGTTCTACGGGCACCTTAAGCGACAGTTCCAGCTGCTCCACCGCCGAAACGAGTTTCACCACCGGCGCGCTGAGGCGATGAAGGGGGCCGAGCGCGCAGCCGCGGAGCTGCTCCGGCTGGCGGCCGCCTACCGTGAGCACCAGGAGTGGGCGGCGATCATCGGCCATGTCCTGCACCGGCCGGCGGGCGCGCTTCTCCAAGCGCCCGACGACACGATCGAACCCGACGACCTGGGCCTGCCGTCCGCGCTGCGGCTCGTCACGGCACGCACCGACGACCGGGGGAAACGCCGCCTCGCCGCCATTGCGGGGAAGCGCTGCTTCCACCCCGGATGGCTGGCCAGCCTGTACGCCGGCATCGAGCGGGACTCGATGGACGAGCTCAGGTTCGTCAAAGGCCAGGCCAGCGGCGACGCCGCCCCTGACCCGGACGTCGATCCCCGCGCCCGCCACCACCTCCTCGCCGACGTCGAGGGGGGAACGGCTGGCGAGCGGGTCGCCCGCCGGATGCGTCAGACCGTCGCCGAACAGGTCAGCAAGCTCGAGCCGAACGAGCTGTTCTCAACGCTGCGCGGCCTGGACGGTCAGGCCTTGAAGGCTGCTGGAGGCAGGCACCCGCGCGCCGAGGAGCTGCTCACTGAGGTCTGCCTCCGAAGCGAGGACCAGGCCCTCGACGAGTCGTTCGCCCGCAGGCTGTGGGTGCGCAGACCGCGACCGGTGGATACGACTGGCACACCGCGCGTCTGGCTGCCCCCAACGATCAGGCCGCCGGGCCCCTCAGTCCTCGCTGAGTCCATGGACACCACGTTCGACGAGGATTCCTCGGTCCTGATGCTGCGCGCCGTCCGCCTCGACGTCACCGAGCCAGCCCTGTGGTCCGACCTGTTGATCTTCTCTGCCCCACATGAAGAACGCACTCCCCCGCCAACACCAGACCTCGGACCCATCGGCTGACGTAGCCACCGCGCCGCGCGGACGCCTTGAGGGAAGTCGACCGCGGGGGCTCATGCTCACGGAGTCGCCCGGCTGCTCACAACCCGGTTCGGTAGATGTCAGCTCGGTGGTCGACGTGGACGACGAGGACGACGAGGACGACGAGGACGACGAGGACGACGAGGACGACGTGGACGACGAGCTTGTCCTCGTCGATGCGGTAGACCACTCGGTAAGGGCCACGGCGAGCGGCGTGATACCCCGTAAGCGCTCGACCCAAGGGTTCACCGACTCGGCGCGGGTTCTCAAGGAGTGAACCGGTGATGAACTCGGCCACCGCGGTGGCGACCGCCAGCGGCAGTCCTCGCGGCGGCCCGGTGGTCAGCGCGCGAGCCGCGGCGGGGGCGAGGCTCAGCTCGGACGGCTCCTCTTCCCCAGGCGTCACCGCACGTGCTGCTCAGCCCGCATGCGCTGCGCCAATGCTTCGCGCAGCGCAACGCTTCCGACCGCCTCTCCGCGAGCGATCGCCTCCTCGGCCTCGCGGATCTCTTCAAGCGCACCCGGCGTCGAGAGAATGTCGAGCGTCTCCTCCAGGGACTCGAAGTCAGACAGCGCGAGGATGACCGCTTCCGGCCGCCCATTCCGCGTGATCACGACCCGCTCGTGCGTCCTGCGGATCTCGTCGAGCACGGCAGACAGCCGCGCCTTGACCTCGGCGAGTGGAAACGTTGCCATGCCCGAACGGTAGACCATGCCCGCAACATCCGTACACCACTACGCAGCGATCCGACGTAATTACTGGTCTGTGATGTGATGCCAGGTTGAACTGTGTGATGCCCGGAGCCCAGGGGCGCCCGTCAGGTGCCGGCGCTTGCCGTGGCCGTTCCCGGAACGTCATCCACCAGGCCGAGGACGTCCTGGGCTACCGCTGCAAGCCGACGGTCGCCGGGGTCATCGACGCGTTGAGCCTGTACGGCTACGACGTCCTCGAGGTCCACGTGGGTCTGGCGCTCG
>JBOGEA010000040.1:0-23341 GCA_050743205.1 Egibacteraceae bacterium
CGGCGGCATCGAGCCGCCGCAACCGCGCTCCGCTTCGCTTCGCCCGCGCGTCAAGGCCGCGGGTCCTCTAACGTGCGGGGATGTCCCAGATGAAGGGCGGGGTGATGCCGCGGTTGCGCTGCCATTCGACGAGCAGGGCGCGGTAGTGGGCGCGGGCGCGGCCTCCCATGGCTCGGACCACGCTGGCGTTGACACCGGCGCCGATGGCGCCACCGACGACGGGCATGACGCGGGGGAGGCGCTGCCAGAACGCGCCGGCGGCGATGCGGCGGGAGAGTCTGCCGGTCAGGGCGGCGGACAGCCGCTCGGCGGCGGCGCGCTCGAGGAGCTGGCGGGACAGCCGCGAAGCCAGTATCTGCGTCCCCTCGACGGTGGCCATCGAGACGCCCGCGGCGGCCAGCAGCCCCACGCGCAGGTGGGCGGCCCCCGCCTCGGTCTCGGCCTCGAACCCGTACGAGCCCATCACCCCGCTGGTCGCCCGCACCAGGGCGGCCAGCGTGCCGAGCGTGTCCACCGGTGCAGACAGAGGCAGGGTCACGGTGCCCCCGAGGTTCGTGACGAACCCCTGCAGCCCCGCCGCCATGACGCTGCTCGACACGTACTGGCGCGCGAGCGGGTCCAGGGCGAGGGGGGCGCAGAAGCGGAGGCTCGCCAGGCGGTCCCGCACCGCCGTGCCGGCCATCGGCAGCCCCCGTTTCGCCGCCTCGGCGATGATCTGCTCGGGCGGCACCAGGGCCCGCTCGATGACCTCGTCGAGCACGTGGGAGATCGCCCGGGTGACCGAGCCCGGCACGCGAAGCTGAGCGCTGACCATGCGTCACAGGGTAGAGGACGCGGGCAGTCAGGGCTCGGCTCGGTAGAGGAAGACGCGCGGGTGCGGGACCCAGGTGGACGAGACGTCCCACGTCGCGAGCGGCTGGGCGTCCTCGGCGATGATCGCGGTCTCGACATCGGTCACGGAGTTGAGGACGTAGGAGGGCGCGGCGAACGGCTCGGGGCGCCGCCGGCGGGCGAAGTTCGCCTCGCCGAGCCAGCCCAACCCCGGCGGCAGGCGCTCGGTGAGCCGCTCGATCCCCGCGCTCACCTGGTTGGGGTCGGCGAACGGATCGACGACCATGCGCTCGGAGTAGTAGGCGATGGTCCCGATCTCGCCGCGCAGGTCGACGACGGCGGACGGCTCGACGAGGCCCCGCAGCCCCTCGCCGATCGCCTGGTACTCGCGGGGCAGGGCCCAGTTCGTGTGAATCGGCGCGTGCCGCAGGCCGGTCGGCGCCAGGACCGCCGCCAGGACGATCACCGGCAGGGCCGCGGACGCGTACGCCAGCAGCGGCGGTCGCGCCCAACGCCGGGCGAGCCACGCCGCGCCCAGCGCGCCGCACACGACGATCGGCACGACCTGATGCGTGTAGTACCAGTGGTAGGGGGGCACGCCCAGCAGGGTGTAGACCCCGAAGTGCGCCACGCCGTACAGCGCGAGCGCCCCGATGGCGCGGCGGACCGACGACGAGGCGTCGCGCACCGCCATGGCCGCGAACGGCACGGCCGGCAGGAGGAGCAGCGATCCGACGGTGGCCGCGGGGTAGCGCTCGAGGTACATCGCCACGCCGGTCGCGAACGTGCGCCCACCCCACGGGCCCTGGCTGACCTTGATCAGCAGTGTGTCAGGCACCAGCGACCCCAGCCGCAGCCACGAGAACGCCGCCCACGGCAGCACAATCACCGTCCAGGCGGCCAGAACCCTGCCCGCTGGCCTGCCGGCCAGCGCGAGCATGATCACGAGCAGCGGCGCGCCGTCCGGGCGCGTCAGTGTGAGCAGGCCGAGGGCGACCCCGAGGGGATCCAGCGGGCTTCGCAGAACAGGGCGACCGCCACGAGCATGAGCAGCGCGTAGAGGTGGCCCTCCAACCCGATCGCTGAGACCAGCAGCGGGTTCGCCACCAGCCCGGCGAACGCGATCACCCCGAAGTGCGCCGTCCCGGTGACCCGCCGCGAGATCCGCGGGAGCACCCAGAGCATCGCCGCCAGCTCTGCCCCGGTCAGCCACGCGACGGCGCCGACGGTCGGCTGGAACGGCAGCCCGAACAGCGCGAGCGCCACGACGTTCAGCGGCGACGTCGCGGTGTTGGCCGCGTGGCCCGGGTGGAAACCCCAGGTCAGGCTGTCCGCCAGCGTCCGCGCGTACTGCAGCGTGATGTACGCGTCGTCGATGTAGGTCTCGCGGAACAGGCAGGCGTACCCGACGAGCGCGAGGAACGCGCCCGCCCACGCAAGCGCGGTCGGGACCGCAGCCATCCGGGATCGGCTCATCGGCCATCGAGCATACGGGCGCCCAGATGGGCACCGGGCCGTCCGATCCTACGCAGTGCAGGATCGGCCCGGGATACCTGGCCTCGCCCCGAACAGGGAATGGTCCGCCTGCGGCGGACGGTCTCTTTACGAGTCGGTGCGACGCGTTCGGCTGGAGAGGATGCCCGATGGAGCTGTACGAGGTGATGCGCACGACGCCGGCGACGCGCGCCTTCACCGGCGAGCCGGTGGCCGACGAGGTCCTGCACCGGCTGCTCGACCACGCGAGGTTCGCGCCCAGTGGCGGGAACCGGCAGGGGTGGCGGGTCATCGTGGTGAAGGACGTCCAGATCCGCCGGCGGATCCGCGACCTCTACCAGCTGGGGTGGCGCGAGTACATGGGGCATGTGCGCCAGGGGCACGTCCCGTTCGCGCCCCGGGAGGGCGGTCGCTGGCCTGGCCCGGCGATCGACTTGGCGCAGGCCCGCGGGACTCCAGCCCCCAGCCCATTCGCCGACCACCTGGACACCGCGCCCGCGCTGCTGCTGCTGTGCGCGCGGCTGGACGTGCTCGCCTGCGTGGACAACGGCCTGGACCGTCAGAGCATCGCCGGCGGGGCGTCGATCTACCCATTCGGCCAGAACCTGCTGCTCGCCGCCCGCAACGAGGGCCTGGGCGGCGTCATGACGTCGGTCCTGGCGCGCCAGGAGCTGGCGCTCCGTCAGCTGATCGGCCTGCCCGAGGGCTTCGCGCTGGCCGCCCTGATCGTCCTCGGCCATCCGCGCGAACAGGTCACGAAGCTGTCCCGCCGTCCCGTCGAGGACTTCACGTCCATCGACCGCTTCGACGGCCCGGCGTTCGCTCCCCAAACATGAGCGTTGCGTGAATTTTCTGATTCTGCCCGGTCCGGTTATAGTCCAGCCGGTGTTCTCGTGGTTCAACGGGCGACGACGTATGAGGAGGCAGGGTTGACCAGCTACACAGACGCAGGTCAGGACCGGCGCCGGCTGACGCTGCGGCAGGCGGCGAACCGGATCGTCGCTCGGCCGCACCAGGCGATGGTCGCCTTCGCGTGCATCCCGATCGGGATCGCCGCGACCGTGCTCGGGCCGCGCGTGAGCCTCTCGGTGACCCGCGCGTTCGGCACGTTCGCGCCGGTGATCAACGTGTGGGGCGTGCTGCTGGCCGCCGGCGGGCTGTGCATGGCCGCCGGCATCGTCACCCACCGCTCGGCGGTGGAGCGCGCCGGCTGCGGGATGCTCGGCCCCGCCATGCTGCTGTACTCACTGGCCGTGTACGCCGCGTTGGGGATCGGCGGGACGGTCGCGGGCACGCTGACGTTGGCGCTGGGGCTCGCCTCGTCGTTGAAGAGCTATGACCTGACCCGCAGGGCGAAGCTGGTCACCGGGGCGCACGGAGGGCCGAAGGTCCGGGAGGCGGCAGGCCATGGCCACTGAAATATCCGAGCTCAGCGATTTCCTCTCGCGCGTTGCGCCCGTCTTCATCGGTGGCGGCGCGGTTCAGGCCGTGCTGGCGCTGTCCAAGCGCCGCGGCGAGTCCCGCCAGCTCGATCGGCAGACCGACTCAGTCGCCGTGGAGAGCACCGAGCGCGCGATCCGCGTGGTCAACCAACAGCTGGACAGGGCGATGCAACAGATCGAAGAAAGAGACACAGACCTGGCTGAGCGGGCACAACAGGTGAAACGATTGGCGGATCAAAAGGCGAGGCTTCGCACCCAGGTATTGAATCTGCAAGCCGACCTGGCGTTAGCGCGGTCCAGGATCGCGGAGCTGACGAACGCACTGGAGGTTTAGGACACCGCTGCCGCAATCACACGCAGAACGGCGCCAGTCCCATCCGGGATCTCGGCGCCTTTCATATTTTCTCTGTACTCAGGCCCGCGCTCCAGCAGTTGACGCAGCGCCTTCTCCAACACCGCAGGACTGAGCCCGTCCTGCTCCACATATTCTCCGTAGCCCTGCTCCAGCACATAGCGCGCGTTCGCCAACTGCTCCCCGCGGCTGGCCGAAGTCGGCAGCGGCACCAGCAGCGCTGGTGTGCAGGTTGCCACCAGCTCCGCGACGGTCGTCGCCCCAGCGCGGCACAGCACGACATCAGCGACCGCCAGCAGATCGGGAAACCGCTCGTAGTCATTGGGAATCGGGTGATAGCCCTGCGCGCTCAAGCCCTCCGCCGGAGCAGGGGCCGGCGACAGATGAATGATCTGAAACGTCTGCAGCAGGCGCGGCAGGGCTTCTTTCAGCGCATGATCGATCGACGCGGCGCCAAGGCTGCCACCGACCACCAGCAGCACCGAGCGCTCGTCGAGACGCAACGCCTCGCGAACCCGCGCTGGCGATCCGGCCGTCAGATCTGACCGCAGCGGCACCCCGGTATAGATCATCTTTTCAGAAACGACCAATGGCGGCAGACCGCAGCAGACCCTGTGCGCGATCCGCAGCGCGATCCTGCCCGTCAGGCTCAAGCTGCGATCAGACTCATGCGCAATGACGGGGACCCGCAGCATCCACGCGGCGATCATCACCGGAACCGCGACGAAACCGCCCTTGGAATACACCACCAGCGGGCGCAGCCGCGCGACCAGCAGCAACGACCTCACCACCGCGATGATCGTGCGAGCAATATCCGTCACATTCCGCACACTCAGATACCGCCGCAGCTTCCCGCTCTTGAGCGCATGAAACGGAACCCCCAGCCCGGGAATCAGCCGCGCCTCCAGGCCATCCGGATCCCCCACATAATGCACCGACCACCCCGCCTTCCGCAGCCCCGCAATCACCGGAATATTGGGAATGACATGCCCCCCGGTGTTCCCACCCGTGACGAGTATGGTCCTCGCCCGCTTCCCCACTCCCGCTTTCATCCCCCGGATCCTACAACCCCCTCACGAGCCCCGACCGCCGTGGTCCTCGAGGCCGTGCGCGCGAGAAACTCCTTGACCGGCGGTGGCCATACGGTTTCCATCGTCTTGAGGCGTATGACTGAGGATGCCCGAACCGGAAGTTTTCTCGACGCGCTGACGGAAGCGGAGCGATCCGAGCTGCGCCGGCTGGGCCGCCAGCGCACGCTTCAGCGGGGTGAGGTGGTGCTCCACGAGGGCGATCCCTCCTGCTTCGTGGTGCTGATCCTCAAGGGGAACCTGAAGGTCTCGGCTGTGGCCGACTCCGGGGCCGAGACGGTGCTGGCGACCAGAGGCGCCGGCGACATCGTCGGGGAGATGACGGCGATGGACGGCAAGCCCCGCTCGGCGCGGGTCGCCGCTCTGGACGCGGCGCGCGTCCAGATCATCGCGTCCCGAGATTTCCTCGGCTTCCTTGATGCGCACCCAAGGGTCATGAGGCTGCTGTACAGCCTGGTCGCCGAGCGGCTGCGCGACTCGGACCGCAAACGGGTCGAGGTCCGCGCCTTCGACGTCCCGGGCCGGATCGCGCTGCGGCTGCTGGAGCTGTCCGAGTCCCACGGCCGGCAGACCGGCGACGGCGGGATCACGCTTGAGCTCTCCCTGTCCCAGCAGGAGCTGGCCGAGTGGGTCGGGGCGTCGCGCGAGGCGGTCGCCAAGGCCCTGCGGCGCTTGCGGGAGCGGGGAGTGATCGACACGCGCCGCCGGGCGATCACGATCCTGCGCCCAGACCTCCTGCGCCGCCTGGCCAGACCCCGAGAGCAGGACAGCTGAATGTGAAGAAATGCACAGACCTTCTGGCGCCTCCACCACAGAGCCGTACGCGGACCTCACCGACAGTACGCGCAAGGCCAAGAAGGAGAACACATGACGTACGAAACAGTGCACCGGACGATCCTCGTCCTCGACATCGAAGGGTCAGGGCGCCCGGACCGCACCGACGCCACCCGCGCCGACCTGCACGACAAGCTGTACCGCCTGCTGGAGGAGGCGCTCAAGCGGGCGTCCATCACACCGGGCGATCACGAGGTGCACGACCGGGGCGACGGCGTCCTGGTGCTCGTGGACGGCGTGACCAAGAGCAGGCTGTTGAACGAATTCGTCCTTCAGCTGGCCGCGGGGCTGAGCCAACACAACAAGAGCGCGAGCCCGGCCGCACAGATGCGGCTGCGGGCGGCCATCCACGCCGGCGAGATCGCGCTGGAGCAGCGGGGCCCCAACGGCACCGCGCTCTACGCCACGTTCCGGCTGGCTGACTGCCCTCCGCTGCGCAACGCACTCGCGTCGTCGAAGGCGGCCCTGGCAGTCATCGTCTCTGACGAGCTCTACCAGAGCGTGGTCCGCCAGTACCCCGACCTCATCTCCGACGAGGACTACGAGGAGGTGACGGTCAGCGTGAAGGAGTTCAGCGGGCGGGCCTGGATCACCCTGCGCGGGAGCAAGCGCGGCGACCCACCGGCCGACCAGACGCCCGCTCCACCACGCCCCAATCCAGACGCGCCGAAATCGGTCACCGAGGGCGGCGTCGTCTTCCACGGGCCGACGAAGGTGTCCGGCAACGTCGCTGGCCGGGACCAGACAGTCACGTACCCGTCCGCGAGCAAGAAGCCCCGGCGGAGGCCGACCAATGACTGACGTGCTGAACGACCCCGTCCGTCGACCTGACGGAGACGATGCCAACGAGCCCCAGCCCGCGAGCGACCAACTCGATGAGGATCAGGCATCGGCCCCTGAGGACGAGGGCAAAGAGGAAGACCATCTACTCGACTTCTACGCGCGCAGCGTCGAACGCTTCGCCTTCGAGAGCCTGTCCGGCGGTGTGGGATTTGCGGGACACAGCGACGTCAGCGGCATCGTCGCGGGTCGTGACGCCGTCAGCTACCACTACTACGGCGGCGAGCGGGAGTTCGAGGTCGTGACCGGCACGGTGCCGAGGGAGGACCTCGACGAAGTCGGGGCGATCTACGTCGAGCCGACCGTGTTCGCAAAGGCGGAAAGCATCTTGAGGGAACAGCGCGTCCTGGTGCTGCACGGGCCCGCCCGCTGGGGCAAACGGACCACCGCGCTCCGCCTCTTGGACGTCATGGAGATGCGAGAGATCCATCGGGTGCGTCCCGATATGGAGGTGCGTCGCCTTGCGTCGTTCGAGTTCGAGGACGCCTGCGGCTACGTCGTCGACACGCTGGCGCCCGACCAGGCCCGCCGGCTCACCGACTCCTGGCTGGAGCCCATGCGGGACCGCCTCCGCGGCAGCCAGGGATATCTGGCCATCACGGTCGATGCGCGATCGGTGCTCCCCCATGAGCTGTCCCAGAGCTGGGTGGTGCGCTGCGACGAGCTGCCCGATGCGGGGCAGATGGTCCGCAGGCGCCTCCACGCACGCCTGGACGGAACGACGTCGGCGCAGCTACTTGAGCATCCCCGGATGCAGGAGTGGGTCCAAACCGAACCGCGACCGCATCAGGTTGCTGAACGAGCGGCCGTCCTTTCCAGGGCGATTCACGATGAGTTGAGCTTGGACGAGGCGCTGGCACAGTTCGACGAGGATGTCGACAAGCAGATCAACGTCCTGCTCCAGAGCCATACGACATGCGCTGAGCGAGCTTTTCTGATCTCCCTCGCGGTCTTCGACGGTGGGTCCTACCAGGACGTCCTCGACGGCGCCGGACGCTTGGAGGCGTTGTTTCAAAAGATTGAGGAGCCCGACCTTCCCTCCGGGAAGCAGATCTTCGCGACCGCCACTCACGCGCAGCTGGAGCTGGCTCGTGCCCGGCGGATGATCAGCGAAGAGCACCGAAGCGTCGGCGACATGCCGGTCGAGATCGTTCGGTTCGTCGACCCTCGATATGCCTCGGAGGTATTGGAGACTGTCTGGCGACAGTACGGGTCCGCTCGGGGTCCCATCCTCACCTGGCTTAAGGGGCTGGCGGCTCACCGCGACGTTCGCGTTCGTGTCCGCGCCGCGATGGCGATCGGCATGCTCAGCACGCACGGCTTCGGTTGCATCCTCGATGAAGTCCTCCGCCGCTGGGCCAGCGCGCCGAACTACCGGCAGCGGCAGTCCGTCGCGTCGATGCTCGCGATCCCCGCACTGGACCCCGCGCTCGACCGGGTCGTGCGAGCGCTGCTGCGTGAGTGGAGTGACCAGGACAGCGGTCGCTGGCGCAAGCTGACCGCCGCCACCGCCTATGGCGCGCAGGTCGGCACCCTCTTTCCCGACGCCGCACTGCGGGGGCTGGAGCGGATCGCGACCCACAACGACGACGACCTGGTCGGCAAGGTCGTGCGCTCCAGCGTCACCAACCTGTTCGAGGCTGGCTACCAGCAGACGACGCTCGACGCGCTCCTCGCGTGGACCGCTGCCGCAGACGGGCCGCTTGAACGCTCCGCCCACGCGGTACGCGCCCAGAACGGGCTGCGATGCTTCCTACGGATCGCTGGCCAGGCCCTCTTCGAGCTGCCCGCACAGCAGAAACATTGGCCACCACTGCTCGCCGTCTCCTACGGCGACCCACGGCAGATGGATCGCCTCGTCACGCTGTGGCGGCGGGCGCTGCGCACGAAGACGGTCAACCGTGAGGCGCTCGATGTGCTGCGCGGGTGGGTCAGCAGCGCCGACGAAGACCCAGAGCTGCGCGACGTCCTGTGGCGGCTCGTCGGGGAACTCGCCGAGGCGGGACGCGCGCGGGATCGTTTGGTCTTCTCTCTGGAGGAGTGGGCCCCGTCATCCAAAGCCGCCGAAGATCTTCTGAAAAAACTAAAGCAGAGAGGGATCCGCTATGCGGGACAACGGTAACAACCCAATCAACAGGCTGCCGGCGGTGCCACGGCCCCTGCCAGCGCCCAGAGCCGACATCGCCTTGGTGCTGCACACACGCGCTGGCCCACCTTTCGTCATCACCACGGACCGACTCCCGAGGGTCGCACGTCGCTTTGTGACAATGTACGAGGTGAACGTCGCGGAACATTCCCTTGTACTCGAGTGCGAGCTCCCCTGCGCGAATGATGTAGGGCACTTCAAGGCAGGCGTATCCCTGGTGTGGAAGGTCTGTGATCCCGCAAGAGTCGTACAGGACCAGCTCATAGATGTCCGCATGGCGCTGGAGCCGTGGGTGCGTGACCAGATGCGGCAGATCACCGCGGGACTCGAAGTCCGTGACCGGGCAAAGGCGGAAACGACGATCAATGACAAGTTCCGCGAGAAGCCAGTGCCGGTCGATGACCTCGGTCTGGAGATCCGCCGATACACGGTCACGCTCGATCTCGACGAGGCCGCCCGACATTACGTCGACCGCCTTATCGAAGACGAGCGGAAGAAGGCGCTTGAGAAGCTCGAGCGTGAGATGGATCAGGAGCGGGCGGACTTCTACGAGAAGGCGATGGCAAACGGTCGCTATGCGACCGCGGCGCTCCGATTGGCTCGGCGCCCCGACGACTTCCCTGCCGTCGCGCAGACGCTGCAGAAAGAGGAAGCGGCGGTCATAGACCGTTTCATCGAGATCTACAAAGCGACGGTCAACGCCAGCGCACTTGAAGAGGATCAGATTGACCGGACGCTCAAAGCCCTGCAAAGAGAGTTTGGACGCATGCAGGGGAATTCTGCGGACATGGCTCTCGGAAGCCTCTCGCTCGAAGCGGGCACGCCGCCCTCCGAGCCTGATGGCGGAGGTGGGGAGGATGACGAAGAGCGCTGATGTGAATACCGACGTCGGGCAGGAGACGGCGGCGGCGCTGGACCTGGCGCGGGGGCTGCTGCGCGACAGTCGTGAGGAGCTGAGCCGGGCCGACGAGAAAGCTGGGAGCCTGCTGACCGCTGTCGGTGTGGCGGTCGGGCTGCTGCTGACCGGCGCGATCGGCGGAGTCTGGTCGCCAGCCACGTTCGGCCAGGGTGCGCGGCTCGCCTGGTGGTTCGGCGTCGCCGCGACGGGGGCAGCGGTCTGCTGCCTGGTCAGCGCCCTGCTCCCACGGTTCCTCGCGGCCAGGGACACGGCGCGCGTCAGCTACTTCGCGCAGGTGGTCCACCTCGAGCAGCAAAAGAAAGGCGCCGGGGAAGACCACCTGCGCGCCGCGGTCACGTCCGCGGCGGCCGACCCCCTCGCGCACACGCTCGATCAGGTGCGCGCGATCAGCTCGCTCGCCTCCGTCAAGTACCGCCGCATTCGCGCCGCCATCACCGCGATGGCTCTGGCCGCCGTGGCGCTCGGGATCGCGCTGGCGCTCCAGACGCCAGCGCCGCACGCGGCGTCCAGCCGCATGCAAGCTGTCTCCCAATACAGCGCGTCAATGCCCCACAATCGACGGCAGCGTTGTGGAGCCTTTGCCCCACCTGGGAGCCTGTTGCAAAACGCGGGTCGAACCGCATGCCGCCGCTGCCGCGTCACTTACTGCTTTCCGCCAGATCCGACGGAAAGCTGTAGCCGAACCCCCGCCTCGCCCGTTTGACCTGCGGGTTTCCGTCAGATGCGACGGAAAGCCGCCGGTCAGTCCGGCGACCGGAACGCTGCTGCCAGCACCCGACCGGCCGTATCAGTCCAATTGTGCAACAGCCTCCTGGTGGGGCAAAGTCTCCACAACACCTCACGTAGAGAAGCATCGCCGAACGCCGCGCCGCCAGGGTGAGCCCGCGGCACAGCCAGCCCGCCACGCCGGGCGCCTCCGGTAGGGAGCATGGTGGGGAGCTGCGGTTCTTCGTCGCGTGCGCGCCCTTGCGTCGTAGGCTCACCCCCGCCAAACCGACGGAGAAATGGGGGTCGTATGGATGAGTCTGTGCGAGTCGTCACCGAGCTGCGGCTGCGCCGTGAGGCCCAAGAGTTCGACCGGCACATGCTCGTGGCGCGCCTGCAGCTGCGCTGCGAGGACGGCGGCCAAGGCCTGGACGCGCGGACACTCCGCGACTGGGAGGACCGGGGCCACACCCCGTCGGCGGTCTGCGCGGTGAACGCCCTGTCCGAGGTGACCCCGAACATGACCCCGCCCACGCCCGGCGGCACCCTCGCCGCCAGGTCCGCCATGGCCGTCGCGTGCTCGCTCAGCCGGCGGTCCACCGCGTCGCACTGGTCCAGGGCCGCGCCGATGGTCCGCATGCTCTCGAGGTTCTCCTCGTAGCCGGCCTGCACACTCGGAAGGGACACGGTGGGGGCGATCTGGGAGAGCTGGGGGTAGATTGTCTCGTGCCGGCGGGTGTCCGCGATGATCAGATCGGGGTCGAGCGCGGCGATCGCCTGCAGGCTCGGGGACTGGCGCAGCCCCACGCCGGTCCAGTCGTCGATCCGCTGGCGCACCTCGGGGATGACCCGATCCTTGTCGTCGTCGTCGGCGATCCCGACCGGGCTCATCCCAATCGTGGCGAGCGCGTCGACGAAGGAGAACTCCAGCGCGACCACCCGCTGTGGCTGACCCTCGATCGTGGTCTCGCCGAGGTCGTGGGTGATGACGCGCGTCTGCTGGCCGCATGCGGACTCGTTGGCCCGGCCGGACTGGCTCTGGCCGGCCGACGCCCCCGACGCGCGGGGCTGGCCGCCTGATCGGTGGGACCGCAGGCCGCCGGGGCAAGGGCGAGCAGCGACAGCCCAACGACCAGGCGCGATCGGTGGAGCACTCTGCGAGACATCGAGATCATCTCCTCAAGGGTGGCATCAATCACGGCTGACCCCTCCCGCCGCGACGGCGGGAGGGGTCAGCCCGTCCGCGGCGCTCGTGGGCGTGGATCGAACAGACCCGACATCAGGGTTCGTGACCATTGCGCCGTCCCGCTGAAGCTGGCATGGCGTTGCACCCTCGGCGACCGACCGGCGGGGCTGCGAGACTCTGCGCTTGAACGTTCTGGACCGAGGAGACGAGTTTCATATGTCCATGAACAGCTTCGGCGCCCGCAGCCGGCTGCGGGTGGGTGACCGATCGTATGAGATCTTCCGCCTTGATGCGTTGGCGGGCCGGTACGACGTGGCGCGGCTGCCGTTCTCGTTGAAGATCCTGCTCGAGAACCTGCTGCGCATCGAGGACGGCGAGACCGTCCGGGCCGGCGACATCGAGGCGTTGGCCGCCTGGGCGCCGGCTGACGAGCCCGCCCGGGAGATCGCGTTCTCGCCGGCCCGCGTGTTGATGCAGGACTTCACCGGCGTGCCCGCGATCGTCGACCTGGCCGCGATGCGCGACGCGATCGCGGAGATGGGCGGCGATCCAGCCAAGATCAACCCGCTCGTCCCAGCCGACCTCGTCATCGACCACTCGGTCCAAGTCGACGTGTACGGCACCTCTGCCGCATTCGAGCGCAACGCGACATTGGAGTTCGAGCGGAACCGCGAGCGCTACGCGTTCCTGCGCTGGGGTCAAGACGCCTTCGACGGCTTCAGGGTCGTCCCGCCCGACACCGGGATCGTGCACCAGGTCAACCTGGAATACCTGGCACAGGTCGTGTACGACAATCCTGTCACCGGCCAGGCGTACCCCGACACGCTTGTGGGCACCGACTCGCACACCACGATGGTCAACGGATTGGGGGTACTCGGCTGGGGCGTGGGCGGCATCGAGGCTGAGGCGGCCATGCTCGGCCAACCCGTGTCGATGCTGATCCCGCAGGTCGTGGGGTTCAGGCTGGTCGGTGCGCTGCCGGAGGGCTCGACGGCCACCGATCTGGTCCTCACCGTCACCGAGATGCTGCGCAAGCGTGGGGTTGTGGGCAAGTTCGTCGAGTTCTACGGCTCCGGCCTTGCCCACCTGCCGCTGGCTGACCGGGCCACGATCGGCAACATGTCGCCGGAGTTCGGCTCCACCTGCGCGATCTTCCCGATCGACGCGGAGACGCTGCGCTACCTGGAGTTCACGGGCCGGCCGGCCGAGCGCATCACGCTGGTCGAGGCGTACGCCAAGGCGCAGGGCCTGTTCCACACGCCTGAGGGCGACGACCCCGTCTACTCCGAGACCCTGCATCTCGACCTCAGCGATGTCGTCCCGAGCCTGGCCGGGCCAAGGCGCCCGCAGGACCGTGTGCCGCTCACCGAGTCCAAGCAGCGCTTCCGCGACGCGCTGCGCGCCCAGCTGCCGCTGCGCTCACCCCAGGACCAGGGCTCAGCGGACAGCTTCCCCAGCAGCGACCCACCCGCCCACGTCGCGCCGGGCCACCCGATCTCCGCCACGCGTGAGCCGGACAGCCCGGGTCGGGCGGGGACGGACGCCGCTGGTGACCGGCCGGTGCGCACCGCGGTCCCCGTCCGCCTTGAGGACGGGACCGAATGCGAGCTGGACCACGGGCACGTCGTGATCGCGGCGATCACCTCCTGCACCAACACGTCCAACCCCAGCGTCATGGTCGGCGCCGGGCTGCTGGCCCGCCACGCCGTCGAGCGCGGCCTGCGACGCAGACCGTGGGTGAAGACGTCGCTGGCGCCGGGCTCGAAGGTGGTCACGGAGTACTTCAACCGCGCCGGGCTGACCGAGCCGCTGGAGGCCCTCGGCTTCCACCTGGTCGGCTACGGCTGCACGACCTGCATCGGCAACTCAGGCCCGCTGTCCGAGCAGATCTCCGCCGCGGTGGCGGACAGCGACCTGTCGGTCTGCTCGGTGCTGTCGGGCAACCGCAACTTCGAGGGGCGCATCAACCCCGACACGAAGATGAGCTACCTCGCCTCGCCGCCGCTGGTCGTCGCCTACGCGCTGGCCGGGACGATGGACATCGACCTGTACGCCGACCCGCTGGGCCACGATCTCCACGGCCAGCCGGTGTACCTGCGCGACATCTGGCCCTCCTCACAACAGGTCGCCGAGGTGATCGGCGAGTCGTTGCGGTCGGACATGTTCCGCCGCAGCTACGACGAGGTGTTCGCGGGCGACCAGCGCTGGAACACCCTGGACGTGCCGGCCGGCGACCGCTTCGCCTGGGCGGACGCGTCCACCTACGTGCGCCGACCCCCGTTCTTCGCCGACCTGCCCGCCCAGCCGCCACCGATCGACGACATCCGCGGCGCGCGTGTGCTGGCCGTGCTCGGCGGCTCCGTCACCACCGACCACATCTCGCCCGCCGGCTCGATCCGGCGCGACAGCCCCGCCGGACGCTACCTGCAGGAGCACGGCGTGAGGCCGGCCGATTTCAACTCGTACGGCTCACGCCGAGGCAATCACGAGGTGATGCTGCGCGGCACCTTCGCCAACATCCGGCTGCGCAACCAGCTCGCCCCGGGCACCGAGGGCGGCGTGACCCTGCACCTGGGAGGCGCTGACGAGGCTGAGCAGCTGTCGATCTACGACGCCGCGATGCGCTACCAGGCCGAGGATGTGCCGCTGGTCGTGCTGGCCGGCCAGGAGTACGGCTCCGGGTCGTCCCGCGACTGGGCGGCAAAGGGCACCAGGCTGCTGGGAGTGCGCGCGGTGATCGCCGAGTCGTTCGAGCGCATCCACCGCTCCAACCTGGTCGGCATGGGCGTCCTCCCCCTGCAGTTCCACGACGGCGACTCGGTGGCCGCGCTCCGGCTCTCCGGTCACGAGGTCTTCCACATCACCGGCCTGTCAGTTGACGGCACGGTGCCCCGTGAACTCGTGGTGGCGGCCGACGACCGTGAGTTCACCGTTCGGGTACGCATCGACACGCCCAACGAGCAGCACTACTACCGCCACGGCGGCATCCTGCAGTACGTGCTGCGCCAACTCCTGCAACCCGCATAACCTCCGAGCGCCCACCCCCGAAGCACGCATTCTGTATCCCAGCGAGACCAGGTCTCCCCCATCGCCACGCCGGACACCCCGGTAGATCGCGACGGACGGGCAGCCCGCCCCGCGGCGTCCGGCCGGCTGCTCTTTCGGCGTGAGGGCCATTCTGCTCGACGTTCCGGAAAAGTCAGGGGCACATCACGCTGACGTGCTCCCACTGACGCGGACCGTCGAGGCGCACCGCCTCGTCGAGCAGGGTATCCGCGGCCGGATCGTGCTCACCCCCTGAGGGTGCCCACCGCAGAGGCTGGCCGGGGCGGGCCACCGCAACACTCGCGCGTGTCAGGCGAGCCGATCCCACCGTGCCGCATCGTAGGATTCGGCTATGACGGCTTTGCTGATCGTTGGCGTCGCGCTCGGCGTCTTCGGCGCGTTGGTGCTCCTGAAGTTCCCCGACAGACCCGGAGGAACGATCCGCGTGCACCGTATGGAGGTCAGCTCCACAGGTGCGGGGCTGCCGCTCATCGCACTCGGGATCGCCGTGATGGTGCTCTCAGCCTCCGGAGCCGGCACCTCCAGCGGGGGCCCTGCCCAACGCCCGATCACCGGTCGCAGCCCGACGAGCAGCAGCAGCCCGAAGACACCGGCGGTCGTCGGCAACTACGTGGGCCGGCTCGTCGACCCCGTGACCCGAGAGCTGGAAGCGAGCGGGGTGCTGGTCACCGAAGTGCCGGTGGTCGACGAGTCAAAGCGCGAAGGCGAGATCGTGGCTCAGGATCCGGCGCCCGGCCAACCGCTCAGCGGGCAGACCACCCTCGACGTCGTCCGCAACCCCGGAAGGATCGACCTCGTGGCCTGCTGCCTCCACTTCATCGGCGGTGGGCGCTACAACTGGAATCAGGCACCGGCCATAATCGTTCGAACGAGGTACGACCACACGCTGAGGTGGCCAGTCAGTCATCTCCTCGGATACGGCGAAGACTACGAGGACGGCGTGGCGATCGTGCTGCCCGCCGATCAACGGATCGTCAGGCTGACGGGGGTGATCGGGATCGCCAACGATGCCGACATCTCCAGCACTGAGGAGGCGACCGTGATCATCAGGATCGACGGGACGGACAAGCCACGGGAGACCGTCACCGTGCTCAACCCGCTGTCGCTGGACCTCAACGTCGCTGATGTAGCCCGAGTCGAAATCTTCTTTATCAGCGGCTTTGATACCCCAGTCGTCATCGCTGACCTCACCGGCCACCAAGGGTAGGCGCAAGTGCCGCGTCGAAGGTCGGCCCGCCGCCGGGAGCCCTCATGCGCGCTGCGGCTTCAGTTGAAGATGTCAGCCGCGGTGATCGCGAGCAGCCCCTGTGGGTTGCGCACTCGGGTGCGGGCGGCGACCGCGAAGCGCAGGCCGTCGGCGACGTTCGGGAGCTTGGCCGCCTTGCGGGCCAATCCATCCCGCAGGCGTCGCCCGTCCACCTCCTCGGCCCATTTCGCCTCGCCGACCACCACCGCCTCCGCCGAGCGGCCAGCAAGCGCGACCGCGTCGATCTCGACCGGCTCGCGGTCCCGCGTCCAATACGGCCCGATGCGTGTGACCTCGTCACCGAACTCGCCGTTGCTGGCCAACCGCCGGAGGTGATCCCGAAAGGCCTCCTCGTACCGCGGGCCCATGAAGTCATCCAACTGACGCATCAACACCTTCGCCACCCCCGACCCGAGGCCACGGTCGATGTCCGCGAGATGCGGCGCCAACAGACCCATCCAAAAGGCCAAGAAGTTGTCCGCCAGCCGGTAGGCCGTCCGCCCGGTGCGGATCCGTGGATCATCAGTGACGGGGACCACCCGCTCCACGATCCGCAGCTGCTCGAGGTTGGCGAGCACATGGGCGACCTGCCTGTCACTGCGCACCGCGTCGACGATCTGCGCATGACGGCTCAACCCCGTGGCGATCGCGTAGAGCACCTGCTTCGTCAGGCCCCGCGCCGCGCCTTCGGTCGCCAGCACGCACTCGCCCTCGTTGCGCAGCTGACCGCCAGGCGTGCAGGCGAGCGCCGCAAGGTTGGCTTCGACGCTGAGGTCGGCGTCCCACCAAGACAGGTACAGCGGTACGCCGCCGAGCAGGCCGTAGACGCGCGCGCGGTCGGGCGGCTCCAAGCCGCGGAGCAGCAGCGCCGCCTCGTGCGGACGGAAGGGATGGACCTGCAGGCGCAGGTCGAAGCGGCCGTGCAGCGCGGAGCGCTCTTCCTGAAGCGCCGCCATCGTGCGGACCGCTGAGCCGCACAGCAGCAGCCGCAGCATGGTGCCGGCCCGCACTTCGTCCCACACCGCCCGCAACACCATGGGCAGCGTGGGGTCCGTGACGACCAGCTCGGGAAACTCGTCGAGCACCAGCACGAGCGGCTCGTCACGCGCGGCTCGCGCCAGCGTGGCCAGCACGTCCGGCCATCCGTTGAAGGGCTGGAACCGAAGGTCACGGTCAAGGTCCCCCAGCGCCTCGGCGATCTTGCCCGCCAGCGTGGCGACCTCTTCGGCCGGCGGCGCCCCACGAGCGATGTGGAACACATGGCGGCGGCCGGAGGCGAACGCGCCGAGCAGCGCGGTCTTCCCCACGCGCTTGCGGCCCCACACCAATCCCATCGTCGCGCCGCGTCGCTCCCACCAACGGTCGAGCGCCTCCAGCTCGGTACCCCTGTTCACGAACATCAGCCCACCTCCCCCAACACACTGCATTATTGTTACAGTGTACTGCGAATACAGTGCACCGATCAGCACCCTGGCGATGAGCACATCGTGACAGATGTGGCTGGAACCGCTCATTCCCCCGGAACTCAGACCCGCTCGATCCGCAACCGGGCTCGGGCCGCGTCCGCGATGCGGCGGATGTGGTCCTCGTTGGAGGTCACGACGGCGTCGCCGCGACGGATCGCCCCCTCGACGACGGTGACATCGACCACGTCGTGGTGGGCCGCTCTGCCGGCCAGGACGCCGACCTGTCGCGCCTGCTCTTCGCTCATCTGCTCCACGTCGCACATGACCAGCAGCCGCGACAGGCTCGCTTGGCGGGCACCACCCCGCCAAGCCTCGGCCAGCACCGGGGCGGGCACGACGGGGACGGCCTCCTCGGCGAGGAGGCCGGCGTGCAGCGCCCACATGCGCCGGTCGTTCCGTTCGGCCGCGACCAGCGCTCCCGTGTCGTAGGTGACACCCGCCATCTATGCGGAGCGCCGCGACTGCATGGGGCGGCCGAGGAGGGCACGGGCCCGGGCCAGTCCGTCTGCAAGCTCCTCAGGGGACAGTGGCCCGTGCTCACGCTCCCACTCGGCGACAGCGCGCCGGCCGGCTTCGAGACGGAGCTGATGGGCGGCTGTGTCGGCGAGCCAGGCGCTGAAGGAGGTGCCGGCTTGCGCCGCGGCATGATCGATCGCCTGCGCAAGCTCGGGTGGGAGGGAAACCGACCGTTTCACACGCTGTGCCATGCCGGCGATGGTAGCACAGGCGATGGGACAGGCTCTCAGAGAGCGTCACCGTGAAGAGCTGGTCCGACATTACGGACTCACTCCGCACGATGACGCCGAGTCAGGCCCCGCTTGCGGAGTCGTTGTCCATCCCGTACAAGTCCTCACGATGAACAGGGATCACGGACTGACCGGGCCACAACACGACGTCGAGCGCGCGGTCGCCGAGTTCGCACGAGCCGAGGCGGGCCGTGGCGCTGCGCACCCTGCGTGGACCCGCCGTCGCGGTCGCGGTCAACGCGGACACTGTCCACCCCGCCGCCAGCCTGGTCAAGGTGCCCTTGGCCGCGGCGGTCTATGAAGTCGCGGTGAGTGGAAGGCTCTCACTAGCCCAGCGCGTCGCACGGCGGCAGCTCGGCCCCACCGCCTATCCCAGCATCCTTGAGATCTTCGAGCCCGACCATCTGTTCACCTTGGCCGAGCTGTGCGGGCTGATGCTGTCCACCTCCGACAACCCCACCTCCCAGCACCTTCTCGAGCTGGTCGGGATGGACGCGGTCAACGAGCAGGCCAGACGCCTCGGGCTGGGGAGGGGGGACACCCTCATCAAGGTGGGCTTCACGGATCCGGAGCTGGGCCAGGCCGGCCGGGCCAACGTCACCACCGCCGCGGACATGGTGGCCATCCTCGCCGCCGTGGCGGCCGAGCCCCGCTACCGGCCGCTGATTCGTGGCCTGCGCAACAGCATGCGCAACGTCCGTCTCCCGCTGCGGCTGCCCGATGAGCTGCACGTGGCCCACAAGACCGGCAGCCTCGCGGGAGTCGTCAACGACGCGGGTGTCGTGTACGGCCGCGACAGCGACCTGGCGATCGCCTTCCTCGCCGACCATCAAGCGGACACCGCCCTCACCAGCGTCGCCATCGGCGACTGCACGGCCCGCGTCTGGACGGCCCTCGGTGAGGACGTCGCGTGAGCCAGCAGCGGGGACGCCTGCGGGAGGTCCGCCGGACGGTCCGCGTCTACAACGTCCTGGTGCTCGTGATCGGCGGGATCGTCCTCGTCGCCGCTGCCCGCCTCTCGGGGCAGAGCATGATCGTCAAGGGCTTGGAGGCGCTGGGCACCACGCTGGTCTCGGCCGCGCTCGTGAGCTTCGTGTTCGGCACGATCACCATCCGTGATACGACCCTGCAGGTGGGCCAGGCGGTCTCAAGCGCCATGCAGGACACGCTCGCGCCCCTGCGCGAGGCCATGCTGGCCGACGCGCTGTCGCTGTACCGCTGGGACTGCCACGTGGACCACGCCGCCGACGACGATCCCCTGCCCGCCTACGCCAACCAGCTGCTCCGCATCTCCTACCGCATTCCCGAAGTCGCGCGGGAGCTGCGGCTCGTCTGCATCGCCTCCTCGGCAGACACCGTGCTGGAGCCGTTCATGGACGACGCGCGCTATGTCTTCCGCTGGCTGGTAGACGAGGGCCTGCACCCCTGGGAGCCCCACGTCTTCCGGATCGCCGAGATCCGCGTGGACGGCCGGCCCCTGCAGCCCGGCAGGGTCCGCCGCTTCGAGACCCACGGCAGCCTCGCCGTCGAGCACCGCTACGCGGTCCCACCGGAGCTCCGCACGCTCGGCAGCCACGCGCTCGACCTGTCGGTCGCGGTGCGCAAGTACGTCGGTGAGGACCGCCGCGTGCGTATCCAGACCCAGCTCTTCCGAGCCGCGACCGACGCCGAGTTCCGCCTCACCATCGGCCCCCGCCTGCGGCCCGTCGCTTTGGCGGTCCAAGTCTCCGAGGTCAGCCCGCTCGGGCCGGGCCACCCGGTCAGTTGCGGCTCCACCCACCCCGACCCTTACGGCCAGGTCGCCGGCCGGGCGCTCTTTCACTTTCCCCTGCAGCCCGGCAGCAGCGTCGCCTTCACCATCCAGCGCCACCCCTGACCTCGGGCGCTCAGGCCGGGATCAGCTCCACGTGGCAACCCGCCGCCTCGGCCAGCGAGCGCAGATCCCCGACGTTCGAGGTGACGATGTGGTCGGTGTCCTCGGCCAGCAGCACGACCGCGGCGGCGATGGCGTCAGCGCTGTCCGCGGCGGCGAGAAGCTCACCGGCGGCGCGCCCCAGCGCCTCGTCCAACGGGCGCACATCGATGCCGCGCAGCGCCATGGCCAGCAGCGCCTGCCGCGGTCCGGCGCCCCGCCAGGCCTGGCCGATCACCCCGCCGTGAGTGACCGGCGGCCGGCCGGCCGACCGCGCGGCCTTGAGGCGGCGCCACATCGGCCGATCACCCCGCTCCAACGCGAGCAGCGCGCCGCTGTCCAGCACGAGCCTCACACGCTGTCCCGAGCATGGACCGCGCCGCGACCGCGCACGACGATCGCGGCCTCCCGGTCGGCGCGGGCCTGGGCGGCGAGCTCCTCGTCGGTGATCTCCCCGAACTCCGCTTCATAGGCCGCCACTGCCTCGGCCAATGCCCGCAGGCGCCGGTCGCGCGCAACCCGGTCGGCAAGGGCCTGGTTCACCCATCCGCTCAACGACTCCGCGCGCCCCTCAGCCACCGCCGCGTTGCCCGCCGCGACGAATTCCGGATCAACGGTGACGGTCAAGCGTTCCTTGCGTAAAGTCATACCGCGATTGTATAGCGGTTCTACTCACGTGAGCACACCAGCCGGCCGCGCGGCGCCTGCTGGCCTCTCTGTCCGGCAGGCGGCCGGAAACGCGGCCCGGCGTTCACGGCGAGGCCGCGTATGTGACCTTTCGGGACTCATCGTCAATACTGCCGCGCCATGGAGTATGAGTACGACGGTATGGAGGAGTACGGCGGCCGTGTCCTGTGGGGGCGCATCGCCTTCTTCACCGTCGCCTTGCTGCTCATGTTCTTCGTGGGTCGGTGCACCACCAGCGCTGGGGTCGCCGAGGCTGACGCCGTGAAGCTGCGGGACCAGGTCGCCCAACTGTCTGAGCAGAACACGCGCCTCAACGACCAGCTCGCCGCGGCGCAGGCGAACGCGAACAACCCGCTCACAGACACCAGCGAAGCCGAGGACTCCGATCGGGACGCCACCGCCGACACCGGCGGCGACCGCCAGTCGAGCAGCAGCAGGGACGACACCGACTCGGACAGTGGTGGCACCAGCGAGCGCAGTGGCCGGACCGTGACGCTGCCGGAGGGCTCCACGACGTATCTGGTCGAAGAAGGCGACACGCTCAACTCGATCGCCAAGAAGTTCTACGGCGAGGAGCGCAAGTACACGCTGATCGCCACGGCGAACAAACTCACCAGGGGCAAGGTGCTCGTGGTCGGCCAGAAGCTCATCATCCCGCCCGATCCGGACGAGCAGTAGACGCACCCTTCCCGCTCGCCGCTCTCCCGGCGCACACTGGGAGCGGCGAGTATTCTCGCCGTCTCACTGCTCATCGATCTTCGCGCTGCCCGCCGCGTTAAGGCCCGCGAGATCGCGCTCTTGGCCCGGTGGCGACGAGGCCGCCGGAGGAGGTCAATCCGGATGACCACGCCCGCCACCACTGAGAACCAGACGCCGACCACCACGACCGACTCACCAGACTCACCAGACCAGAAGCCTCAGGCGCAGTCCAAGCAGCAGAGAAGAGCCAAGCCCCAGGGACCGACCCCGCAGGACGTCGTCCGGCGTGTGGGCGACACCAACGCCAAAGTCTTGGCGTACCTGCAGAATCCCGACCCGCAGCTCCAGCGGCTGTCGCGGAAGGTCCGCGAGGCGCTGATCACCGAGCTGCCGCCGGTGACCGCTGGCGCGCTGCTCGGACCGGCCGCGCTGGCCCGCCACTTCATCGCGTCCGCCGCGACCGGGCGCTACCGTGATCTGTTTGCGCTGTGGGACGTGTTCCGCTTCTCGCCTGACGAGTGCCGGCCGGTCCTCGCCGAGCGCCAGCGCGCGTTGGAGAAGGCTCGCGAGGCGCTGAAGACCGCGGTCCGGCTGGGCCTGTCCGGCCGAGCGGACCGCGTCGCGGAGGACATCAGCGTGGCGCAGGGGCCCGGCTGGCAGTGGATGCGCGAGGAGCTGCGGTCCGATCTGGAGGCCGTCGGGACACGCCCGGCGGTGGCTGCGGCGCTGCTCGCTCGCGAGCCGCAGCTAGCCATCCCGCTGCCCGAGCAGCCCGACGAGCGGTGGCTCGCCGAGGCGGCCGCAGTCCGGGAGCACGGCGCCCTGCCCAGCGCGCTGGACGAGCTGCTGGCGCAGAACGCCGATCGGCTGCCGGCCACGGTCGCGACGCTGCAGATGGCGCTGGCCAGCTATCCGGACCGGCTCCCGGCGCTGCTCGAGCGAGTCGATCTCGACGCACCGGACATCCGCGCGGTGCTCGCCTGGGCGCGCGACCACGGCGTGGCCGAGCATCTCCACAAGCGCATCTGCGCACAGGTGCACGAGGCCGCGGCCGACGATCGGCGGGGCGGGCTGGCGCTGTGGCAGCAGTGGCGCGAGTGCGGCCTGGACCTGGAGCTGCCCGAGTCCCTGCGAGCGCACTCGGTGGACGGGCTGGACCTGGCTCGCCCTGAGACCGCGATGCTGATCGGGCAGTTGATCAAGGACGGCGCGGACATCCAGCCCCAGGCGATGCTCGACGACCTGGCCAGGCAGAACCGCCAGCTGGCCGAGAAGGCGTACGAGGCGTTCGTCTGCGCCACCCTCGACGTGCGGCTGCCGCTGACGCTGGAGGGCAACCCCATCGTGAAAGACGGAACCCGCTGCCAGTACTGCCAGGCCTGGACCTGGGTGCGCCCCGGCCACGAGCGCCGCTGCCCTCGGCAGCACTCGGTCACGGCCGGCGTCGCGATCAGCCTCGACGAGCTGGCACAGTGGCCGCACCATTGGACGCGTTCGCCCCGCCTGCGGGGTGGGTGATCGCCGTCGTGCCGGCCGGCCGCCACGACGGCCTCGACCCCGCGAAGGCCCTGCCCGAAGCCCGCGCAACGCCTGACCCCAAGAACGTGTTTGAGAAAGCGCGGCCTTGACTTGCGGGCGAAGCGAAGCGGAGCGCGGTTCAGGCGGCTCGATGCCGCCTGAAC
>JBOGEA010000041.1:0-23137 GCA_050743205.1 Egibacteraceae bacterium
GTTCCGGAAACCGGAACTGAATCGACACACCTCCGTGACTCAGCAGGCGAGGTGTGCGATGGGCTCCGAAGCTCGCTCGACGCTGCGGAGCGCTGTTTGACCTGAGGTGGCGGCGCTGCGGTCTGCGATGACGGGCTGCTCGCCGCCATGGCGCGGCGCGTCTCGGGTGCCACGCGGCGATCGAGACGCGTGGCGGGGCGGGCGAAGAGGACCCTGACGAGAGCCAGGGCGAGCGCTGGCTGTACGTGCACCGCGAGGGTTCGCGGGACGGTTATCGTGACATTGAGCGGTTCATCGACGCCGTCGAGGATCCCGAGCGGGCCGATCGCTTGGACATCGCCGTAGCCGGCCGCGGTGGTTCGGGCGGGCCGGGGACGTCCTCGCCCGCTGGCCGGGAGAGCGGGAGCGCTGGTACGCGTTCTGGAGAGGAGCGCCAGCGCGGTCGCCCCCGTGTCTGGCTGGCAGACCTCGGCTGCCGGCCGCTGTGCCCACGACGCTGAACCCGCGTCCTGAAGTCTGCAGCCCGAGCCAGCGGCGTCCCCCGTTGGCGTGACGCGCGGCACACGCCGAGCGGTTACCGTATGCGCGGGATTTCGCCACTAGTTGGGAGGCGCTATGAACCGTCGGGTCGTGTCGTTTGCCTGGGGCCGCGGGCTGGGCCATGTGTCACGTCTTATTGCTGTGCACCGTGCCCTGGGTGATCTTGGTTGGGGCTCACTGTTCCTCGTCGAGCGGCAGCAGCGTATGATCGCTGATTACGAATTCGCCCAGGTGATGATCCCCACCGATAAGGACAGCCTCATCGCAGAGCCCCTCAAGGGCGTCGAGGGAATGGGCAACCCAGCCTTGGCCCGCCTCATCGTGGACGCCGTCCTGTCGGCCGATGACGTGGTGCTGCATGACGTCATCGTCCACCGCGATCTCTACGAGCAGGGAACGCGTCTCGGCTGCCGGCAGATGCTGACCCACCGTTTCCATAAGAACCGGCCCGAACCCGCCATCTGGGTCGCACGACACACACCCAGCATCCGGCAGGTCTTTGTGCTGGGCAAACCGGAGTATGAAGAAGCGCGGGAAGGGGTCGCGCTCAAGGGCGTGCACGACGTCATGCGCCAACCGCTCGCGCAGGAGTCGATCTGGTCGGAGGACATGCCGCGGCCACGAATTGTCGTGACCGCCGCAGGGGGTGGTCACGACGACGCGAAAACCTTCCTCACCACCGCGCTGGAGGGAATCAGGCTGTTCAGCCTGCAGAGCCATAAACCTCTTTCGGTGTACGTCATCACCGGTCCCAACTTCCATGGCACCTTCGCCATCCCACCGGGGATGAAAGGCAGCGTCCGGGTCACCCCCTATGTGGGACCTCGGTATTCCATCTACCGCGACACGACCGCGTTGGTGACGCACGGCGGGTATAACACCGTGCAGGAGTTGGCCTCGACCGGGATGCCGGCTGTCGTCGTGGTCGGGGTCCGTACCTTCGACGACCAGCGTGTACACCTGAACGCCGCGGCCGACCGCCTCAATGCGATCATCATCGAGCCCACACCGGAGAACATCGCGGACGGCCTGACCAAGGTCATCCACCACGGCACCGAGGGTCCTCGATGCGCCACACCGCCTAAGGGGGCCTGGGAGATCGCGCACACCATCACGCAGACGTGTATGTCCTGACGTGATGCCTTCCCGCCTGCGCCGCTGGCCGCGGCGAAGAGCGCGACGCTGGTCCTCGCACAAAGACGACGGGGCACCGAATGAGGGACCGCTCCATACCCGGTACCGATTGTGCCGCTCCGCCGATGCACATTGCGTTCTTGAGCAGCTACGTCCGAACCGCGAGCTGTCGCGAGGCGCTCACGAAGCACGTGCGGGACAAGGTCGTCGCAAAGACCGGATGAGGCAGCGGCGTGCTGGCATGTTTGCGGCCAGAGCCGGGGCCAAGCGTGTCTATGCCATGGAACAGACCAGCATCGTGCACATCGCGCGGAAAGTCGTGAGAGCGAATGGGCTATGGGCTGAGTGATCGAGTCATATTCGCCCATGGCAACTCATCAGACGTCGAACTCCCCGAACAGGTCGACCTTGTCCTCGGTGAACTGATCGGAAGCGGCGCGCTGCGCCAAGGTGTGCTGGCGTACTGCCACGATGCCCGGCAACGGTTTCTCGCACCTCGCACGACGTCAAGGATTTCAGCAACCGAGGAGTCAGACAGCCGACCGCGGAACGGTCAGCTCGGCCTTCGCCGGTTTTGTGGACGTTCACCTCCCTGTCCGGTGAACGTCCACAAAAGTGTGGAGGAGACCACCGGTCAGGAACCAAGCCGCCTGGGCTGCCCGCAGCCTGTCAGGGCGCACGAATCATCGCACCAGTCCGCAACAGCACATGGCGCTGAACTGGCATTCCATGACGCTGGGTCAGGAGATCTGGATTCCCCAGCGGCTGGCGATGGCTGCGGTGTGCGTAGAGTCGGCTGCTGTTGCGGACTGTCAATACCTCGCGCAGCAGTCCATCCGCCAGGCGCGCGGCCTCGGCGAGCTGTACGGACTCGATCTTTCACCGCTGGTTGAGGCCTACGAGGGCGAGATGAAAACCGCCTACGAGGCGTACGCCGCGCTGGAACGAATGGGGCGGCCACTCCCCTGTGGTCAATTACGGTTCCTCGGCAACCTTCTCAATGGGAAGCGCGAGGATTACGTCGGCATGTCGATGCACAGCGGTCCGAACATCCTCGGCGGTGGTGGCCCCCGGCTCACCGACTCGATGGGCGCTTCGTGGACGGCCATGGCCTCAAGCCAGGCTCGCAGGGGGACTACCACTCCAGACCTCCTGACACGGTGCGATAATCGGTGCGGTGTCGCCAGCCGCCAGATGGCGTTCCCCTCACGCCCAGCACCACACGCGAACCGCAACGCCGCTGCCGACTTCGACGGTGGCCACAAGCTCACCCGACCCACGGCTTTCCTCCGCTTACGGAGGAAAACCGCAGCTCAAGAACACGGCCTCTCCACTCGCCTACAGGTTTCCTCCACATCCGAAGGAAAACCGCAGCCAACCACATCGCCAAGCCGCTGGACTCTGGCGGGGCTGGCACGTCGGGCAGGCGGTGATCGTGCGATCGCCGACGGTCCGGGCGCCCGGCTCGACGGGACAGAACTCTGAGCCCGTTAGGATCGCACCCATGCGCTTTGACCAGGCCCGCGCGCTCCTCGCGGCGCTCGAGCGGGAGCAGGTCCGCTGTGTGCTGATCGGCTCGATGGCGATGGCTGCTCACGGGCTCGTGCGTGCGACCCGCGACATCGATTTCTTCGTCGCACCGGATCCGGACAACGTCGAGCGGCTGAAGCGCGCCTTGCGGGCGGTGTTCGACGACGACAGCATCGACGAGATCACCAGCGACGACTTGGCGGGCGCCTATCCGGTCATTCAGTACGGGCCCCCTGGCGGCGATTTCACTGTCGACTTCGTTGCCCGGCTCGGCGATGCCTTCGTCTATGCCGATGTCGATGCCGAGGACATAGCCCTCGACGGTGTCCGGGTTCGGGTGGCCACGCCGCGTATGCTTTACGAGATGAAGCGCGACACGGTGCGACCACAGGACCGCGTCGATGCCGAGATCCTTCGCAAGCACTTCGGGCTCGAGGAGCGCTGATGCCCGTCAGGAAGTTCCGCGCCGTCGAGGAGATGCCGGCTTTTCAGGTGTCACCGCCGGGCGGTGACAACCTGCGAGCCGCTGCGGATCTGTCAGCCTTATGCCAGCGGCTGCACCCGTGGGTTGCGCCGCGTGGCGTCTTCCGCAACACCTCGATCGAGGAGGCGCAGGAGCGGCGTCGCCGCTGGGAGACGTCGGCCTCACCGGGCTGATCGCCGCTGGGGCGTCTGGGGACGGTCAGAGGGGCCAGGTGGCCTGGCGCCAGGCCATGTCCCAGAACAGCCACTCGTAGCGGGCGGACAGGGCGAAGCAGGCGGCCATGCGGTCACGCCTCGAGGTGTGACAGGTCGGCCTCGACGCGGTCGGTCAGGGCGAGGACCTGGGCGACGGCGGCGGCGAACTCCTCGCCGGCGTAGGTGTCGATCCAGCGCTGGTAGGCCGGGTCGGGCGAGCCGCGCTGGACCAGCGCTTTGCCGACCTGCCAGTAGATCCAGTAGCAGGGCAGGATCACGCCGATGGCGGGGCGAACGACCCGCCGTAGGCCGTGGCCAGCAGCCAGCTGGTGGAGGCCCGGTTGGTGGGCGCCATCGGCGTGGCCGCCACGTCCTGGCCGCTGAGCCCGTAGTCGGCGAGGAAGCCGGCGTGCAGCGCCCGCTCGACGGCCAGCGCGCCGGAGGCGTGCTCGCAGAGCATCTCGATATCGGCCTCGGCCGGCGCTTTGGCGGCGCACACGGCGCGCGCGCGGGCGTACTCGCGCAGGTAGTGGGCGTCTTGGACGACGTAGAACACGAACGCCTGCCGCGGCAGCGACCCGTCGGTCAGCCCGGTGACGAACGGGTGGGCCAGGATCGCCGCGTACACGTCGGTGATGCCCGCCCACAGGTCCTGGGTCAGCATCGGGGCCTCTCCCGAGGCTGGCAGGTCGGGCAGGCGGTGATCGTGCGGCCGCCCACGGTCCACGCGGCCAGCTCGGCGGCGCAGCGGCGGCGGGGCAGGCCGGCGCGGCGGTAGACGTAGAGACGCGCGTCGCTGTCGGCCAGGTCCTCAGACGAACGGGCGCCGACCTCGGCCGGGTCGACGGTGACGATGCGCCCCAGCCGCTCGCCCAACCGCATCGCCCCCACGATCACCCGCCACAGGCCCGCCGTCTCCTGATCGCCCAATGAGCGGGCGGGACGGTCAGGGTGGATGCCGCATAAGAACAGCGCCTCAGCCCAGTAGACGTTGCCGGCCCCGGCGATGAGCCGCTGGTCGAGCAGCGCCGCGCCGACCGGAGCCGAGCGGCGCGCCAGCCCCGCGCCCAACCGCTCCCGTGTCCCGTCGCCCAATGGGTCGGGGCCCAGCCCGGCGAGGGCCTGCCGCGCGGTGTCGGGGTCGAGCAGCTCGCAGGTCATCGGTCCGGCCAGGTGCGCCGCCGACCCGTTGGCGGCCATCACCAGGCGTGTGGCCGGCGTCGGCGCCGGGGCTGCGTCGCCGAACAGCCGCAGCGTGCCGACCAGGCCCAGGCGCGCGTGCAGGAGGTCGGGGCCGAACCGGTAGAGCAGGTGCTTGCCGTGGGCTTCGACGTCGTCGAGGCTCCGCCCGTCCAGCCGCGCGGCGCCGCCGGCGAGGCGGCCTTGGGGTGAGGTCGCGCGGATCGTCCGGCCGCCCCGCCGAGCGCGTCGCGGTGGGGCCGCGCGATCCGGTGGATCGTGTGGCCTCAGGCATGCGGCTCCGGGGTCCAGCGCAGGACCAGCTCGCGGGCGGCTTTGGCCTCGTCGAGGCGTCGGACGGGTGTGGTCACGGGGGCCTGGTGGAGCAGCTCTGGCTGTGAGGCGGCCTCGGCGACGGCCTGGCGCAGCGCCGAGGCGAAGCCGTCGAGGGTCTCGGCGGACTCGGTCTCGGTCGGCTCGATCATCAGGGCCTCGTCGACGATGAGCGGGAAGTAGTTGGTCGGGGGATGCCAGCCCAGGTCGATCAGCCGTTTGCACAGGTCGGCCACGCGCACGCCGTGGGGGCGCAGGCCTTTGCCGGTGGCGACGAACTCGTGCATCGGCGGGTGCCGCGGGTAGCCCAGGGGGAGGGCCATCTGGGCCGCGAGGTAGCGGGCGTTGAGCACCGCTTTGCCGCTCATGGCGGCCAGGCCGTCGCCGCCGTGCGCCAGCAGGTAGGCGTACGCGCGCAGCAGGATCCCGACGTTGCCGTGGAACCCATGCAGCCGCCCGATCGACTTGGGCCGGCCAGCCTCCCAGCGGAAAGTCCCATCGGCGTCGCGCACGACGAGGGGGGCGGGCAGGTACGGCGCCAGCCGCTCGCTGACCACGACCGGCCCGGCGCCCGGCCCGCCGCCACCGTGGGGGGTGGCGAACGTCTTGTGCACGTTGAGATGGACGACGTCGAAGCCCATGTCGCCCGGGCGCACCCGCCCGCAGATCGCGTTGAAGTTGGCGCCGTCGTAGTAGAGCAGCGCGCCCTTGCCGCGCAGTATCGCGGCGATGCGCTCGATCTCGACCTCGAACACCCCGAGCGTGTTCGGGTTGGTGAGCATCAGCCCGGCGGTCCGCTCATCGACCAGGCCGGCCAGCGCGTTGACGTCGACCAGCCCGTCCGGCCCCGACGGCACCGTGACCACGTCATAGCCGCACATCGCCGCGCTCGCCGGGTTGGTCCCGTGCGCGGAGTCCGGGATCACGATCGTGCGCCGCGGATCACCATGATCCGTGTGGTGAGCGCGGATCAGCATCAACCCGCACAGCTCGCCCTGCGCGCCCGCTGACGGCTGGAAGCTCGCCGCGTGCAGGCCGGTCAGCTCGACGAGCCAGCGCTCCAGCTCCCACAGCGCCCCCAGCGTCCCCTGCGCGGCCTCGTCGGGCGCCCAGGGGTGCAGCGCGCGGAAACCGGGCAGCGCGGCGATCGCCTCGGCCATCCGCGGGTTGTACTTCATAGAGCACGAGCCCAGCGGGTAGAAGCCGACGTCGATCCCGTGATTGCGGTGCGACAGCCGGGTGAAGTGGCGGACGAGGTCCAGCTCGCTGAGCTGCGGCAGCCCCGGCGGCGCAGCGGCCAGCTCGACGCCCGGCAGCGCCTCGGCGGGGTCGACGTCGGGGACGTCGAGGGCGGGCATGCTGAACGCGCGGCGCCCGGGGCGCGACTTGTCGAACACGGTCGGCTCACCCGTCACGAGAGCTCCTTCACCACCCGGGTCAGCGCGTCGGCCAGGCCCTCGACCTCGGCGCGGGTCCGCCGCTCGGTGACCGCCACCAGCACGGCGCCGGCTGCCGGGCCGTCCTCGACGACCGGCCCTACGAGGTAGCCGGCCCGGTGCAGCGCCGCCACGGCGGCGTGCGGATCCTCCACGTCCAGGCGCAGCGCGAACTCCTTGATGAACGGGCCGGTCACCGCCAGCTCGACGCCGTTGACGGCGGTCAGCAGACCGGCCGCGTGGCGCGCCCTGGCCAGGCACGCCCGAGCCAGCTCGGCCAGGCCCCGCGGACCGAGCCACGTGAGGTGGATCAGCGCGGCGACCGCGTTCAATGTCTGGTTCGTGCAGATGTTCGAGGTGGCGCGCTCGCGGCGGATGTCCTGCTCACGGGCACGCAGGGTCATCACGTAGCCGCGCCTGCCCTCCACATCGACCGTCCGCCCGACGACCCGGCCGGGCAGCCGGCGCGCCTGCTCGCGCCGGCATGCGAGGAACCCGAAGGTCGGACCCCCGTAGCTGAGGCCTTGGCCGAGAGGCTGGCCCTCCCCGACCACGAGGTCGGCGCCCTGCGCGCCGGGGGTGGCGAGCAGCCCGACGCTGGTCGGCTCCAGCTTGACCACGAGCTGCGCCCCGGCGGTGTGCGTGGCCTCGGCGTGGGCCCGCACGTCCTCCACGACGCCCAGCGCGTTGGGCTGGGCGAGCACGACGGCGGCGACGGCGTGTGGGACCGGATTGACCGGTGTCTGGCCGGTCTGCCCGTCGTAGGCAGCCTCCTCGACCTGCCGTCCGAGCGGCCGCGAGTAGGTCCGCAGCACCGCTCGTGACGGGGCGTCGAGGGCGAGCGACACGGTGGCCCTCGCCCGCTTCGTCGCCGCGCATGCCATCGACACCGCCTCGGCGACCGCGCTGCCGCCGTCGTAGAGGCTGGCGTTCGACACGGGCAGCCCAGCCAGCTCGGCGATCACCGTCTGGTACTCGAACAGCGCCTGCAGCATGCCCTGGCTCAGCTCGGGCTGGTACGGCGTGTAAGAGGTGAGCAGCTCCCCACGCTGGATCATCGCGCCGACGACCGCCGGCACGTAGTGGTCGTAGGCGCCGCCGCCCGCGAAGCACACCGCCTCGGTGCGATTCGCCGCCGCATGCGCCTCCAACCGGCGCCGCACCTCGTCCTCGCTGCGTCCGGCGGGCAGATCAAGCGGCCGGTCCAGCACCAGGCCGGCCGGCAGATGCGCGAACAGACCGTCGAGGTCCTCTGCGCCGACCACGCCGAGCATCCGCTCCAGGTCCGTGTCGGTATGCGGGGCAAATTCCACCCAAGAGAGTGTAGCGCCAAGCCCTTACGACCGACGCGGGCAGCCGGCGCCACCCCGGCCCTGGCCGCTTGGTGAGTGCCAACCCGGACTTCGGCTCGCTCACCTACAGCTTTCTCACCGCTCTGGCGGAATGCTGCAAGCTGACGCTGATCAGATTCGGGCGCCGAGGCGGTCGGCGACTGTGGGGCCCAGGGCGATCAGGTGGCCGAGGGCGGCGCAGCGCTCGGCTTGGGCGCGCAGGTCCGCGATTGAGGCGCCGCGGAGCCTGCCGCGCACGCGCACGGCCCTGCGGAACGCGAACGGGATCCAGCCCTCGCCGCCGGTCATGCGGGTGGGCTCGCCCCAGACGACGGCGCCGTCGACGACGTCGAAGGGCACCAGGACGCTGTGGGAGCGAGGGCGGCCGGCATGGGCGTCGACCGATTCGATCGACAGGACACGCTGGCGCAGGTCGCCGGCCTGCGCGTCGACGGGTGGGATCGGGTCGAGCAGGGACCAGGCGCGGCCCGTGATCGACAGCTTGAGCCGGTCGGCGTCGAGCGGAGCGGCCAAGGCGATCAGCTCGATCAGCGGCTGCTGGTACCCGCCTTTCGGAAATGGGCGCACGAACGCGAGGACGAGTGGCGTGGGGCCCGCGAAGGCGGTGAAGCACGGCCGCACCTCCTGTCCCACCGTCAGGTCGCGCTCGGCCTCGGCGATCATGAACTGCTCGATCTCATCCCACTGCTGCATCTTGTCCCCCTCAAAAACTTGTCTTCACATGACTATGCGTCGTAAAATCCGCGAACGCGAGGGGGGTCGCGAAATCTGTGGATATCCTCCGGCGGCGCCAGCCGCTGGCGTGGATCAATGCTGCTGCGATGGCTATGCTGTTGAGATCCGGGCGCGGGAATGGGAGCCGAAGATGCGGTTGTTCGTGGATGCACAGCCAGCGGGCCGTGCTGCGATCCTGGCGGGCGTGGTCGTCACGCTGCTGACGGCGGCATGCGGGGGTCAGCAGGCCGGCGTCGGCCAGGCAGGCGACGGGCGCCTGAGGATCGCGACCACGGTCGCGCCCATCACGAGCATCGTGGCGAACATCGCTGGCGATCGCGCCGACGTCGCCGGCATCGTGCCGGAGGGCACGAACTCGCACACGTTCGAGCCCCAGCCCAGCGTCGCCGAGCTGCTGTCAGTGGTCGACGTGGTCTACATCAACGGGCTTGAGCTGGAGGAGCCGACGAAGGATCTGGCTGAGGCCAACCTCAAGGAAGGGGCGGAGGTCGTCGAGCTGGGCACCCTGTCGATTCCGGAGGACCAGTACATCTACGACTTCTCCTTCCCTGAGGAGGGCGGCAAGCCCAACCCGCACCTGTGGACCGACCCCAGGTACGCGCAGGAGTACGCGCGCATCGTCGCTGACGACCTTGGGCGGCGGGACCCTGTCAACGCTGACTACTACCAGGGCAACTACGAGGAGTTCGCCGAGCTGATCGACGCGTTCGACGCGGCGATGCGCACCGCGTTCGCGACCATCCCGGAGGGCCAGCGCAAGCTCCTCACCTACCACGACGCCTACGCGTACTTCGCTCTGGACTACGGCTGGGAGGTCATCGGCGCGATCCAGGTCGAGAACTTCGAGGATCCCACCCCACGCGAGGTGGCCGAGCTGATCGAGCAGGTCAGAGCCGAGGGGGTGCCGGCGATCTTCGGCTCAGAGGTGTTTCCCAGCCCCGTGCTCGAGCAGATCGGCCGTGAGGCGGGCGTCGAGTACGTGGACGTGCTCCGCGACGACGACCTGCCCGGCGCGCCCGGCGATGCCGAGCACTCGTGGCTGGGGCTGATGCGCTTCGACTACATCACGATGACCGAGGCGCTCGGCGGTGACGCGAGCGCCTTGGAGTCCGTGGAGCTGCGCAACGTCGCGCCCGACGAGGCCGAGTACCCGCAGTGAGCCTTGTCCGGCTGGACCGAGTCACCTGCCAGCTCGGGAGGCAGCAGGTGCTCGTGGATGTCGATCTGGAGGTCCTGACCGGGCAGTTCACCGGAGTCGTAGGGCCGTCCGGGTCCGGCAAGACCACGCTGCTGCGCGCCGTTCTGGGTACGGTCCGCCCGATCGCGGGGACGGTGACGCGCCGTCCGGGGTTGCGGGTGGGCTACGTGCCTCAGGTCGAGACCGTCGACTGGAGCTTTCCGGTCACCGTGCGCGAGTGCCTGCTCATGGCCCGTACGCACGGACGCGTGTGGCCCTGGGCCAGCCCCGCCGAGCGGGCCGAGGTCACCGAGGTGCTCGCGCGCCTGGGGATGGACGGGCTCGAGGGGCGCCACATCCGCGAGCTGTCAGGCGGCCAGCAGCAGCGCGTGTTCATCGCGCGGGCGCTGCTCGCGCGACCGCAGCTGCTGCTGCTGGACGAGCCGACGTCTGGTGTGGACTACCGAACCCGCCACGAGGTGCTCCACCTGCTCGCGGACCTCAACGCCGGCGGGCTGGCCATCATGCTCACGACCCATGACCTCAACGGCATCGCGGCGCACCTGCCCCACCTCGTGTGCCTGAACCGCAGGATCCTCGGCGCGGGCCCGCCGGTGGAGGTGCTGACGCCGGACGTCCTGGAGCGCACGTACGGCGCGCGGATGGAGGTTTTGGAGCACGGCGGCATGCCCGTGGTCGTGGACCGTTACCTGACCGACGTCGTGCCGATGCGGAGGGCGACGCCGTGATCGATGCGCTGCTGGCCCCGTTCGCGTTCCAGTTCTTCCGGTATGGGGTGGTCGTGGCGACCCTCGCGGGTGCGCTGTGTGGGCTGGTCGGCGTCTACGTCGTCCTCAAGGGCATGAGCTACATCGGCCACGGGCTGTCTCACGCGATCTTCGGCGGGTTCGCGGCCAGCGCGCTGCTCGGCGTGAATTTCTTCCTCGGCGCCGGCGCGTGGGGGTTCGCCTCAGCGCTGCTGATCGACCAGGTCACGCGCCGCCGGGTGATCGGCTCGGACGCGGCCATCGGCGTGATCACCACCGCCTCCTTCGCGCTGGGCATCGCGCTGTTCGCGCTGTTCGGCAGCAGGGGAGCGGGCAGCTTCGACGCGGCGCTGTTCGGCAGCATCCTGGGCGTGCGTGCCGGCGATGTGTGGGCCATGGCGATCGTCGCGCTGGCCGCGGGGCTGGTGGTGTTCTTCCGCTACCGGGCGCTGCTGTTCGCCACGTTCGATCCCGAGGTCGCGGACGTCTCCGGCGTGCACACCGGCCGCATCGACGCGCTGCTCATGCTCGTGCTGGCCGCGTCCATCCTGGTGAGCATGCGGGTCGTCGGCGTCACCCTGATCGCCGCGACGCTCGTGATCCCCGCGACCGTGGCGCGCATGCTGACCAACTCCTTCAGCCGCATGCTGGCGCTCGCGACCGGGATAGGCGCGGGGTGCGGGTTCGTGGGGATGAACGCGAGCTACCACCTCGACGTCCAGTCGGGCACGACCATCGTGCTGGTCAGCGCGCTGCTGTTCGCCGTCGTCTTCGCGCTCACGGGGCCCCGCGGGCTGCGGCGGACCGCAGGCATCGACGCCCACTGAGCCATGGTGGGTACCGGTAAGCAAACCTGGAATTACGAAACGTAAGGGATCCCTAACTTCTCGGTGGTCGGTTGTTCGCTCCTGCGATACTCTCGCATGGGCTCGCTGCGCGGGCAACGCCGTGGCCAGCGCAAACGGAGGTGCCGTGCACATTCCGGACGGGATGATCAACGCGGGGTTAGCGGCGGGCAGTGGCGCAGTGTCACTGAGCGCCGTGAGCGCGTCGCTCTTCGCGGCCAAGCGGCGGCTGGACGAGCGGCAACTGCCCATCATCGGGCTGGTGGCCGCGTTCCTTTTGGTGATCCAGTCGGTCCACATTCCGTTGGTGCCCCCCCTCAGCGGGCATCTGATCGGCGGGGCGCTGGCGGCGATCCTGCTGGGGCCGTGGCTGGGACTGCTGGTCATGACCGCGGTCGTGCTCGTCGAGACGACTGGGCTCGGCTACGGCGGGGTGTCCACACTCGGCGCGAACGTTGTGCTCGGCCTGGTCTCCGTCGTCGGCGGCTACGCGCTGTTCCGCGGCCTGCTCGCCCTCCTTCCCCGGACGCGGCGGGGGTTCCTGGCCGCTGGCGCCGTCACCGCCTGGACGACGGTCGTAGTCGCGAGTGCCGTGGGAACCGCCATGGTCACCTATGGCGGGGTGCTCGGAGCTGGGCAGGCCCTGCTCTACATCACGCCGATGGTGGTGGGACACAGCGTGATCGGCATCGGCGAGGCCGCGCTCACGGCGGCCGCGGTCCGCGCCGTGATGGCCGCGCGCCCGGACCTGATGGCCACCCGTGCGCTGCTGCCTCCGGCCCGCGTGGACACGACGAGCGCGAGGTGAGCGGCGGGCACCGCGACGCCGCCGGCATCGAGGCGGTGGCGGCCCTCGACACCCCGATCCACCGCTTGGATCCCCGGGCGAAGATCGTCGGGCTCATCGGCTTGGCGATCGTCGCCGTCTCCACGCCGGTCGGGGCCTGGGCGGCGTTCGCCGCGTACCTGCTGATCCTGGTCGCGCTCTGTGCCGCCGCGCGCCTGCCCCCGCGCTATGTCCTGCGGCGATTGTCGATCGAGATCCCGTTCCTGGCCGCCGCCGCCCTGCTGCCGTTCGTCGTGGCGGACGGCGCCACGCTGGCGCTGACGATCGTGTCGAAGGCGACCGCCGGCGTGCTGTCGATGGTCGTGCTCAGCTCGACGACGCCGTTTCCCGTGCTGCTGCGGGGGTTTGAGCAGCTCAAAGCGCCGCGGCTGCTCGTCATGATCGTCGCGTTCATGTGGCGCTACCTGTACGTGATCGGCGAGGAGCTTGAGCGGATGCGGATCGCGCGCCAGGCGCGTGGGTATCAGCCGCGTTGGTTCTGGCAGGCGGGGGGGATCGGGCAGACCGTCGGCGCGCTGTTCATCCGCTCGCTGGAGCGGGGGGAGCGGGTCTACCTCGCCATGGCGAGCCGCGGCTACCGCGGCGGGACCCCGCCCGCCCTTGTGCCGGCGCAGGCGCTGCGAGGGGCGGACGTCGCGTTCGTCGCAGGTCTCGTGGCCGCGCTCGCGCTCACGAGGACGGTGATCGCGTGACCGGGGGAACTCCCGCGCTTGTCTGCGACGACCTGCACTTCGCCTATCCCGACGGGCGCCAGGCGCTGGACGGGCTGTCGCTGGTCGTCGAGCGCGGCGAGCAGGTGGCCGTGCTGGGCCCGAACGGGGCAGGCAAGTCGACGCTGGCGCTGCACCTCAACGGGATTCTCTCGCCGCAGCGGGGCAGCGTCACGATCAATGGGCTGCCGGTGACGCAGAAGCATCTGCTGGAGGTCCGCCAGCGTGTCGGCGTCGTGTTCCAGGACCCGGACGACATGCTCTTCATGCCGACGGTGCACCAGGATGTGGCGTTCGGCCCGGCGAACCTCGGTCTGGGCGAGGCCGAGGTCGCTGAGCGGGTTGCGCGGGCGCTCGACATGGTGGGGATGCGCGCCTACGAGAACCGGCCGCCGCACCACCTCTCGTTCGGCCAGCGCAAGCGGGTCGCGGCCGCGGCGGTGCTCAGCATGCAGCCGGAGATCCTCGTGCTGGACGAGCCGTCCTCCAACTTAGACCCGCGCAGCAGGCGGGAGTTCGGCGAGATCCTGAGCCGGCTGGGGCTGACCATGCTGCTCGTCACGCACGACCTGCCGTACGCGCTGCAGCTGTGCGACCGCGCGGTGATCATCGACGGGGGCCGGATCGTAGCCGACGGGCCGATCCGCGACGTGCTCGCCGACGACGGCCTGCTCGAGGCGCATGCGCTGGAGCTGCCCCTTGGGTTCACCTTGACATCATTCGAGCGATAAGCCGCTTGGGGGGAATTCGCCCCCGGGTTGGCCGCGGCGGGGGCTCCAGCGATACCCTTCCCTCCCCGCCCTTGCTCGAAAAGGCGTTGCGTGATTCGTCTGGACCGGGTTTCCAAGACCTACAAGAAGACCGTGCCCGCGCTGCGGGACGTGTCGATGGACATCCAGAAGGGTGAGTTCGTCTTCCTCGTCGGGCCCTCGGGGTCGGGCAAGAGCACCTTCATCAAACTGCTGCTCAAAGACGAGGACCCCGACCGCGGGGAGATCTACGTGGCCGGCAAGCGGCTGGGCGGGATGAAGAGCTGGCGGATCCCCGCGCTCCGGCGTGAGCTGGGCTGCGTGTTCCAGGACTTCAAGCTGCTGGAGAACAAGACCGTCTTCGAGAACATCGCGTTCGCCCTGGAGGTCATCGGCAAGCCTCGCCACACGGTCCTGCGGACGGTCCCGGAGGTGCTGGAGCTGGTGGGGCTGGGCCACAAGACCGACGCCTACCCGCACGAGCTGTCCGGTGGCGAGAAGCAGCGGGTCTCGGTCGCGCGCGCGTTCGTGAACCGGCCGCGGATCCTGCTGTGCGACGAGCCGACCGGCAACCTGGACCCCAACACCAGCGTGGGGATCATGAAGCTGCTCGACCGGATCAACCGGACGGGCACGACGGTCGTGATGGCCACCCACGACCAGCACATCGTCGACTCGATGCGGCGGCGGGTGATCGAGCTGCACGAGGGCCAGCTCGTCCGCGACCAGCATCGGGGGATGTACGGCTATGGGGCCTAGTGGTCCAAGCGGTACGTTGCCTGGACCGAGGGTGCAGCTGCACCCCGCGTCGCAAGGAGCGAGGAGTGACGCATAGCAGCGCTACGCGAGCGACGAAGCGACACAGCGAGGTGGGATGCAGATGCAGCCGAATCCATGGAACGTACCGTGCGGACCACTAGATGGCGCTATCTGGTCATCGAGGTCGCGATCGGCCTGCGCCGAAACCTCCTCATGACCGTCGCCACCATCGTGACGGTCACGGTCAGCCTCGCGCTGCTGGGCATGGGCCTGCTCGTCCAACGCCAGGTCAGCCTGGCGCAGCGGGTGCTGTACGCCCAGGTCGAGGTGTCGATCTTCCTGCTCGACGACATCAAGGCGGACCAGCGGGGCTCGCTGGAGGCGCGGCTGCTTGCCAACCCGGTGGTGGCGGACGTCATCTACGTGTCGAAGCAGCAGGCGTTCCAGGACTTCCAGCGGATGGCGAACAACGACGAGGTCATCGCCGCCAGCGTCGGCCCGGACGTCCTGCCGGCGTCGTTCCGGGTGAAGCTCACCGACCCCGAGCAGTACCCGGTGATCGCCTCCCAGTTCGCCGGCTATCCCGGCGTGGAGGAGATCGTCGACCAGCGCGACACCCTTGACAAGTTCTTCCAGGTCATGAACGCGCTGCGCAACGGCGCCCTGGCCGTCGCACTGCTGCAGCTGGTCGCAGCCGCCGCCTTGATCTCCAACACCATCCGCGTGACCGCCTTCGCGCGCCGTGAGCAGACGGGGATCATGAAGCTGGTCGGCGCCACGAACTGGTATATCCGGCTCCCCTTCGTGGTCGAGGGCGTCATCGCCGGCGTGACCGGCGCGCTGGTCGCCGGCGGCCTGCTGCTGCTGGGACAGCTGACGCTGCTCGGGCGCCTGAAAGGCGCGCTGCAGTTCATCCCGTTCATCGGCCTCTCCGATCTCCTCGCGACGATCCCGGTCCTCGTGCTGATCGGCGCGGCCATCGCCTCGATCGCCTCCGTCATCTCGCTCCGCCGCTTCCTCGCCGTGTAGCTGGCCCACCGGCCATCGTCGGCGCATGCTGGCCCATGACGGGCGTGGCAGGCTTGGGCTATGGCCCGGTTGGCACTGGATGACCGACCCAGATGGTCGGGGCGGGTTTCACGCGGGACGGTTGCGGCATGTCTGATCGCCGCGCAGGTGGTGGTGGCGTTGGTGCTGGTGAGCTACCGGGCGGGTCTGCGGCAGGCGACCGGCCAAGCGCTCCCGCCTGAGTTCGCCGCCGTCAGCCAGCTGTATGAGCGCATCCGGCGCGACGCCGTGCGGGTGCCTCCTGACGGCGAGCTGGCGCAGGGCGCCGTAGAGGGGATGATCGGCGCGCTGGACGACCCGTACGCCGCCTACTTCGACGCGGCGGACTTCGCCGTCTTCGCCCGGATGCTGGACGGCAGGTTCTCCGGCGTCGGCGTGCAGATCCAAGACGGCGACCAGGGACCGGTCATCGTGAGCGTGTTCGACGGGACACCGGCGGCCGAGGCGGGGATCGTGGTGGGGGAGCGCATCGTCTCCGTCGACGGCAAAGACGTGCGGGACACGCCGACGGAGAGCGTGGCCGCCCTCGTCACCGGCGAGGCCGGCACGGCGGTCTCGATCGGCCTGGAGGGCGGCCCGGCAGGTCCCCGTGTGCTGCGGCTGACCCGGGCGGACATCCTGCTGCCCGACGTCGAATCGCGGCTGGAGGACGGTGACATCGGCTACGTCAGCCTCGTTCAGTTCTCGAACAACGCCGGGATCCGCGTCCGGGCGGCCGCTCTCGACTTGGCCAACCAGGGCGCCCGCGGGATCGTGCTGGATCTGCGCGGCAACCCCGGCGGGCTGCTGGGTGAGGCGGTCGAGGTCGCCAGTGTGTTTGTGGAGGACGGAACGCTCGTCAGCGTCCGCGGCAGGGCCGGGTCCGGCGCCGACCGGCTCTACGAGGCCGAGGGAGACGCGCTGGACAGCCTGCCGCTCGTGGTCCTCGTCGATGAGTGGTCCGCCAGCGCCAGCGAGATCGTCGCGGCGGCGGTGCAGGACCTGAAGCGCGGCCAGATCATCGGTGAGACGACCTACGGCAAGGGCAGTGTGCAGAGCATCGAGGTCTTGGGCAACGGTGGCGTGAAGCTCACCACCGCCGAGTACCTCACCTCCTCCGGCCGCTCCATCGAGGGCGTCGGCGTCGTCCCCGACCTGGAGGTCTCCGGTGACGACGCGCAGCTCGCCGCCGCGCGAGCCACGCTGCGCCAGCTGTTCGCCGCCAGCGGCGCGGCGCAGTAGCGTTCGCCGCGTGGCTAAAAACAAGAAGAAAAGCGATGGCAAGGACACGATCGCGGTCAACCGGCGTGCCCGCTTCGACTACGCCATCACCGACGTCGTCGATGTCGGCCTGGTGCTCACCGGCACTGAGGTGAAGTCGCTGCGCGCGGGCAAGGCGTCGATCGTCGAGGCGTTCGCGGCCGTGCGCGGCGGCGAGCTGTGGCTGGTGCAGGCGCACATTCCCGAATACGAGTTCGGCAACCGCCAGAACCACGACCCGATCCGCCAGCGCAAGCTGTTGGCCCATCGCGACGAGATCGCCGACATGGAGCGGTTCACGCAGGAGCAGGGCCGGACCCTCGTGCCGCTGCGGCTGTACTGGCGCGACGGCAAGGCGAAGCTGCAGCTGGGCCTCGCCCAGGGCAAAGCCAACCACGACAAGCGCGCCGCGATCGCCCAGCGCGACGCCCAGCGCGACGTCGACCGCGCCCTGCACGCCCGCCAGCGCGCCTGAGGCCCTGCCCCGCCTCCTCCCCACGCAGGTTTCCGCCGAATCCGGCGGAAAACCGCAGTTCAAACGGGCAAGGCGGCAGCTCAGGCGCGGTTTTCCGTCGCAGGAGTCTGTTGCAGAATCAATGGGAGTGGCTCTCCAGGAATGGCTGAGTGCTGCGGGCCGTGGGTGCCCTTTGGGCCAGCCGCAGGTCAGGCGCGCGTTGTTGGGCTTGAGGCGCAGCTGGGATGAAAATAGGCCAAAGGAGCGAACAACAAAATAGCCGCAGCGCTGCTGCGCTCGGCTGCGGCCATTTTCATGCGCCCACGGGTGGGCCGCAAGGCCCATGGGATGCTTTCCTCATATTCGCCAGGATTGCTGCATCTTTGACTCGAGCGCCCTGACTGGCGGGCACGTGAGATTTTGCAACAGCCTCCAAGCGACGGAAAACCGCGCCTGGTCGGCGCTTGCGGAGACGATCCTGGAGCTATCCGGGTTGAACGCCACCTCCCAGACCGTGCCGGTGTGACCGGCAATGTCCGCGACGACAAACGCGCCTCGATCGGCCGAGCGCGACGTTGACCGGCCTGCCACCGTCAACGCCAATGAGCGGGCGTTGCCGCTCCGTGCCTATACCGCTGAGCGTGGGTCCACCCGTCGATCCGTTTTGGGTGGGTGGGTGGGGGAGGTTGGCGTGGTCGGTGGACGTCGCACGACTGCCATGGCCGCTCACACCGGACCCCGTCGGACCCGGTGAACCGGCAGGTCCGGTCGCGCTCGATCACGGCCAGGCGTTGGGCGGGGCTGGGATGGCGGCGCGCGTCGACCCACACCGTCCGCCCGCCTCGGGTGACCTGGCGGCGGACCACGTCCGCGTCACACGCCATCCGCCTGGCGGCAGCGCCGCAGATCGTGCCCGCCCAGTCCAGCCGTGCGGCCGGCGCGTCGGGCTCCTCGGCCAGCGTCTCAGGTGTGACGAACACCGTTGCGGTCGGCTGCAGCCCGGCCACCGTGGGCAGGTCGCCTCTGCGGGCTAATGCCATGCGGGCGAGTTGGACCAGCGCGTCGGCGTTGCGCTGGGCCAGGGTGCGTCGCGGCTCGTCGGGGACGGTCGCCGGGTCAGGGCCGGCGAGCGCGTCGATCGCGGTGCGCACCAACGCGCCACCGGCGGAATCCAACAGCCCCTCGATCCGTGTCATCCCGTCGGACAGCTCCGACACGGTCAGCCGGCGGGCGGCGTGCTGGCGGCACGCCCGCTGCTCTTGGGCGGGGGTCGGCGGCATGACGGCGGTCGGCCAGCGCCTGACGGAACGCCCGGTCGTCGCATTCGGCGGCTTGGGCGATCAGCTCGTCCTGCGCCGCCGCGACCAGCTGTGGGTGGGTGGGTGCGGTCTGGGCGAGCGCGTCGGCCTGGTCGGGGCTGATCCGCCCGGCCGTCAACGCCGCCGCTGTCGCCGCCAACTCCGGATCGGTCAGCGCCACGGCGAGCTGGGTCTGGCGCGCGGCCTGCCCGCCCGACAGCCTCGCGGCGGTGCGCAGCAGCCGTCTGGCCTGCTCCGCTCCCGTCGCGGTGTCCTCCGCCCGGCCGGCGACCGCGGCCACGCAGCGCAGCCGCTCCGCCGTCACCTGCGCTGCGGCCCGCGTCAAGCTCTCCACATCCGCCCGCAGTCTGGCCTGGTCCATGACGCTCAGGTCTCGGGCGGCCAGCCGGTCGCAGGCCGTCATCAACAGGTAGACCGGATCGCCGTCGTGCGGTTGGCCGGTCCCGTCTCCCCCGTTAATCGAACTCATGTTTATATGGTGGTAGGTCATAGCGTGCCCACAAGCATCTTGATAAATCTGTGGATAACGTTGCAAGGGCAGGCGCCTGGGCCCGATCGTCACTGGCGGCTCGGCCGGTTGCTCTGTGGGTTGCGGACCGAGGCAGGGCTGATCCAGGCCGAGCCGGCCGACTGGATGGAAGACAGCCGATCGGCTGTCTCACGCTCAGGGAGGGCGCCGGTGGGCGGACACAGGTCCGGCTCCGGCGAAGCACTCTGGCGCGGGCTGCGGATCAGCGTCCCGTCCGGTGAGGTGATCATGTGGTCGTGCTCCCCCGTGGTTCAGACTCGCGGACCAATAGGACTTCGTCCGGCCCACGCGGCGTGCGATACCAGACATATCTGGCCCTACTGCGGTCCAGCGAAGGGGCCTGGGCCATCTCCTCCCAGCGTTCCTCGAGGGAGTGGATCGGGCTGCCGACGCGACGGTCACCGAGTAGGCATCGGCAGGGGTCCCACCACCGCATACGCCCCCAAGTGTGGGTGGTCACGGAATTCCCCAGTCTGAGGGCGGTTAGGGCCTGGGCATGAATAACGTGGTGGTTTCGGATGGTTAGGGCGGTTGTGGGAGAAGGGTGTAGTTCCACTCTCCGTGGAAGTCATGTTTGACCAGAGGAACGGCGGCCAACTCGCGGTCTGAGACCTTCACACCGGTGGGATAGGCGCCCTGGTCGAGTTCGGCGTGCACCGTCAACCCTTGGCGGGTGGTCGTCGCGGCGATCGTCTCGACTACGACCTCGTGGCTGACAAGGGGCCGTCCCCGCCAATTCATCGAGATATGGGAGAACAGCCTGTGCTCGATTTTGTTCGGTTTGCTGGTGCCCGGCGGCAGATGGCAGACGGTGATCTCCAAGCCGGTCTGTGCGGCCAGTCTGCCCAGCTGGACCTTCCACATCCGGCTGCGGGAGCTGTTGGAGCCGCCGCCGTCGGCGCTGATCAGCAGCCTGCCGCTGTGCGACCAGCGGTGGCGGCCCTCCTGCTGCCACCACCGGCCGATCGTGGCGACCGCGAAGCTGGCGGTGTCGTGGTCCACCCCGACATTCACCCAGCCGCTGTTCTGGGCGATGTCGTAGACCCCGTAGGGGATGGCCTTGCCCTCGGCCAGGTGCGGGGAAGTCGTGGACATTGACCTCTTCGGGCTGTCCCGTGGGCTGGTATTCCCGTCCGTCGTTGGCGAACTCGGATAGCTCTTTTTCTTGGTGTCCACTGAGATCACCGGATCCCCGGCGTCCATATGCGCGTTGACCTGGTCGGCGAGGCAGCGGAACTGCGCGTCGCGGTCGGGATGCTGTGCGCCTTCCCGGGTTTTGCGGTTGGCCCGCAGCCGCAAAACCTGCGTTCCGCATGTCAGGTGAGGCTTTTGGGCCGAATTTCTCGGTCGGGACTTGTGGGTGGGTGGGTGTAGGCGTCTGTGGGGATATCGAGCAGGTCGAGGAGTTGGTGTTGGAGGGGTGTGGGGGCGGGTTGGATGACCGTCAGGGTGTGGCTTTCATGGGTGACGTGGGTGCGGGTGAGGGGTTCGAGGATCTCGAGCACGCGGGCGGCGGTGGGGGTCTTGCAGGTCCGGTCTTCGTGGTAGAGGGGGAGGTGGCGGATCCCGGCGGCGGTCATGGCTTGGCGTAGTTGGCGTTCGATGAGGGCGTGGACGAGGAGCGCGGTGTATAGGCAGAACGCGAACGCGTCGATGCGGGTGTCGCTTTTGAGTTCGACGGGGGCGGCGTGGAGGACGCCTTTGAGGGTCGCGTGGCGGCGCTCCAGGTGGGGTTGGCCCTTGTAGGCTGCCAGCAGTTCGGCGGGGGTCAGGTCGTGGTCGTTGGTGATGAGCGGGAAACAGCCGTCAGAGGCGGCGTCGTGGGCGACCCGGCCGGCGTCGATGGTCCAGGACAGTCGGAAGTGGTGGCGGTCCACGCGTCGGTAGCGGGTGTTGCGGCCGGGCCGGCCGCGGCCTTCTTGACGGTATTCGGGGGTGATGTCGTCGTGCACGTCGACATGGGCCCAGCGGCCGGCTCCTGCGCCGTCGAGGGCGGCGCGGGCGGCGTCTTGGACCGCGGTGAGCTTGGTCAGCTTGCAGCGGGGGGACGCCAGCTTGGCTTGCAACGCGGCCAGCGCCGCGGTGGCGGCGTCGATGCGGGCGGCGCGGGCGGCGGCGTCGTGAGCGCGTTTGGCCGACGAGCGTACCCACACGATGCGGTGGCCATCTTGGGAGGGCGCCGGTGCGGGGGTCGCCCACCAGATTTCGGGCGGGTCGGCGGCGTGCTTGCCAGGCCTGCGGGCGACCTCGGTCCAGGCGATCGGCCCGCTGGCCAGCCACGCCCGCCCGCTGGCGTCCTCCTTGCGAGAGCGGGGCAGCACGGTGACGAACCTCCCGCCGCGCGTGTGGATGTGGGCCATGTTGTCCCGGGTCGCCAGCTTGCAGTCCGCCACGTACAAGAAGTCGGCGCGCCCGAGCATGGCAGCCAGGGCGTCCCAGGTGGCGATGTGCGTGGTGGAGTCCTCGGTGTTGCCGTCCGCCAGCCGGTAGGTGATCGGCACCGCCCCGTCGGCGGCGGTGGTCAGGACCCACACGAGCTGTTTGAGGTCGGGCCGGTGGTCTTTGCTGTGGCCCCGAGCCGGCCGAGCCGGCGTCTGCCCGCCGCGGGGGGACCCGTCGGCGGCGTGGTAGGCGCCGTAGAGCGTCAGTGATGTCGAGTCGTTGTGCAGCTCGCAGCAGTCGATCCCGTAGGCGCGCACCGCGGCCAGGCCCAGCGCGGTGACAAGGCTGGCGCGGTCGGCGGTGAACAGCTCGTCGAGGGCGCGGCCGACCCGGTCGTCGTTGAGCAGGCCCACCTGGGCGGCGTCGAGGCCCAGCAGCGCCGGGTCCCAACCAGTGGCCCAGGCGCCCAGCCCGTAGAGGGGTTGGCGGCCTAACGCGAGGTTGGCTACCAGCACCGTGATCACCCGGTCGGCCGCAAGCGCACAGCGGGCGTCGGGAGGGTCCAGGTAGCGGGCCACCAGGTCGGCGAAGCCCAGCCGGTCCCCCACCGCGTTGACGACCGGCAGGCCACCGACGCGTTCGGCGCGTGCCTGGATGCGCTGCGGGTCCACCCACGCGCGCCGTCTGGCGGCTGGTGTGCTCGTATCCGTTGCGCTCATGTCTACAGTCTACTACTGTAGAGACGTGGGTTGGTGGATCTGCCACCATGGACGATCAGGAGGTGGCCGCCACGCCCGAGCCGACGGCAGCCGAACGCCGCGCCCAGCAGGCCATCGCTGCCCGCCTGGCCGACGCCGGGTTCGCCCTGCCCGGCACGCTGACCGAACGCAGCATGCGCTGCGGCAAACCGACCTGCCGCTGCGCCGCCGACCCGCCTCAACTACACGGCCCCTACCACCAGTGGACCCGCAAGATCGACGGCAAGACCCTCACCCGCAACCTCACCGACGACCAACTCACCCGCTACGGCCCCTGGCTGGCTGACGCCCAGCGGCTACGCGCCCTGCTCGCCGAACTCGAAGAACTCACCCTACGCATCGCCCAACGCACCGAAGGCTGGAACCGATAAATCACCCTAAAGCCCGCCACTCACGTGCGGAACGTAGGGCAAAACCCATGGCTTTGAGCAGTTTGGCCACGGTGCGGCAGCCGACCTGATGGCCCTGCTTGCCCAGCTCATCAGCCAGCGTCCGCGTCGACTTCGGCGTCCAGCACAGCGCCGATTCAGGGTCTCCGCGCGTGGCCGGGTCTACCAGCCGTTTCAGCGTGGCGACCAGCTCCGGGTCGGTGGCGGTCAGCCGTTTGCGTCCCCCGC
>JBOGEA010000042.1:0-22882 GCA_050743205.1 Egibacteraceae bacterium
CGGATCCCCCACGCCCATCGCCGCTGACTCCCAGGACGGCGGTCCCGTTAGGATGACGGGGTGGTTCCCCTCTTCACCCCCACCCAGGTCCGCGCGATGGATCAGCGGGCGTTCGGTCGCGGGGTGGCGTCGGCGGCGTTGATGGAGCGGGCCTCTGGCCATCTCGCGCGGGCGGTCCTGCGGCTGGGCGGGCGCGGGTATGGGCTGCGGGTCGGGATCCTGGCCGGCAAGGGCAACAACGGCGGAGACGGGATCGCCGCGGGACGCCGGCTGCTCGACGCTGGCGCCGCTCCGCTCGTGCACCTTGTCGAAGGGGAGCGAGCGCTGGGCGAGGACGGCGTGCGCGAGCTGTGCGCCTACGCAGGCGCTGGAGGCCGGCTGGCCAATACTGTCGAGGCGGCTCTGGACTGGGCCGACGTCGCGGTCGACTGCCTGCTCGGGACAGGCGCCCGGGGCGAGCCGCGGTCGCCGTACCGGGAGGCGATCATGGTCCTGCGAGCGCGCGAAGGGCTGCCGGTCGTCGCCTGTGACATCCCGAGCGGGGTCGACGCCGACACCGGGGGAGTGGCGAGCGTCGCCGTCCGCGCGGACCTCACCGTGTGTCTCGGCGCGCACAAGCGGGGGCTGTGGCTGTCTCCGGCCCGCTCTTTCTGCGGGCGGCTCGTGCTCGGAGAGCTCGGCATCGTCGACGCCGACGACCAGCCGGAGGCTCACGTGCTGGAGGCGGCGGACGTCGCCGCGCTCGTCCCGCCGGCACCGCCCGAGGGCGAGAAGCGGACCCAGGGGGTCGTCGTGGTGCTCGCCGGGTCGCCGGGCATGGCGGGCGCGGCGGTCCTTGCGGCTCGTGGGGCGTTGGCGGCGGGAGCGGGGCTGGTGACGGTCGCGACGGCGGATCCCGACCTCGTCACTGTGGCCGTGCCCGAGGCGCTGACCGCCAGGCTCGACCTCGCCGATCCCGGCGCCTCCTTCGAGGCGCTGGCCGGCCGGCTGGAGGACGCCGACGCCCTCGCGGTCGGGCCGGGTCTCGGCCACGACGAGCGGACCTGCCGTCTGGTGCGCCGGATCGTGCGTGAGGTCGAGGTGCCGATCGTGCTGGACGCCGACGGGATCAACGTGTTCCGCCACGACGGCGACGCGCTGGCGGATCACGCGGCGCCGCTGTTCGTGCTGACGCCGCATGGGCGGGAGTTCGCGCGCCTGCTCGGATCCGGCGCGGAAGATGTGTGGGAGCAGCGTGTCGCGCTGGTGCCCGAGAAGGCGAGGGCGTGGGGCGCGGTGCTCGTCGTGAAGGGACCGGGGACGCTGATCGGCGCCCCTGACGGGCGGGTCTGGGTGAACCCGACCGGCAGCGCCGCCCTGGCCACCGGCGGCACGGGCGACGTCTTGACCGGGATGGCCGCGACCCTCGTGGCCCAGCGGCCCGAGCCCCAATCCGTCGTCGCCGCCGTCTGGCTGCACGGGGCCGCTGGCCAGGCCGCCGAGGGCAGGCTCACGGCCAGGCCGGTCACGCCGCTGGACGTCGCCGCCGCGCTCCCCGACGTGCTCCACCGCCTGGGTGAGGCCGGGCGCGCCAGCGCTCGGCGGGGGGCGGGGGTCGGGTTGGGTGAGGCCGGGCGCGCCAGCGCTCGGCGGGGGGCGGGGATCTTGGAGGATCGTGTCCGGTGACCTCCCAATCGGGGTGTGTCGGCTCAGCTCCGGAATCCGGAGCTCAGCCGACACACCCCGCTCTTCTGCGGCCCACCTGGGTCGAGGTCGACCTGGACGCCATCGCCGCGAACGTCGCCGCGCTGAAGGCGCAGGCGACCTCGCCAGGCCTGATGGCGGTGGTGAAGGCGGACGGGTACGGCCATGGCATGGTCCCGGTCGCGCGCGCCGCGATGGCGGGCGGCGCGGACTGGCTGGCGGTGGCGCTGGTCGAGGAGGGCCAGAGCCTGCGGGCCGCGGGCGTCGACGCGCCGGTGCTCCTGATGGCCGAGCCGCCGGTCGAGGCGATCCCCGCGCTCCTCGACGCCCGGCTCACCCCGGCCGTCTACAGCCCGGCATTCGTCGAGGCGCTGAGCCGCGCCGCGCTGGATCGGGGCGGTGAGCCAGTAGCCGTGCACCTCAAGCTCGACACCGGCATGCGCCGCGTGGGGGTCCCGCAGCCGTCCTGGGAGGACGCGCTGCGGCAGGTCCGAGACGCGCCCGGTCTGCTCGTGGAAGGGCTGTGGAGCCACCTGGCCATGTCGAGCGAGCCCGGCCACCCGTTCACGGCGTGTCAAGCGCGTGAGTTCCGGCGCGGTGTGGACATGGCGGCGCGGTTCGGCCTGCGGCCGGACCTCCTGCATCTGTGCAACTCGGGCGGCGCGCTGTTTCTCCACGAGGAGCACCACGACATGGTGCGCACGGGCATCGCGATCTACGGGCTGGAGCCTGCCCCGGGTGTCGCGCACGGCTGCCCGCTGCGGCCCGCGCTGTCGTTCCGATCGCGGCTGTCGTTCGTCAAGCCGCTGGCGGCGGGTGAGGCCGTGAGCTACAGGCTGCGCTGGGCGGCGAAGGAGGACGCCGTCGTCGGGACGGTGCCCGCCGGCTACGCCGACGGCGTGGTGCGGGGGCTGTCGAACCGCGGCGAGGTCGTGCTGCGGGGCGGTCGCGTCCCCGTCGTGGGGGCCGTGTGCATGGACCAGTTCCTCGTCGATGCGACCGGCCTCGGTGCCCGCCCCGGCGACGACGTCGTGCTGATCGGCGCCCAGAACGGCTCATGCGTGACCGCCGACGACTGGGCGGCATGGCTGGGCACGATCAACTATGAGATCGTCTGTGGCATCGGCAAGCGGGTGCCGAGGGTCTACGTCGGCGGCCCCTGACAGCGCTGTGTCCTCAAGCGTCGCCGCCGACCTGGACCTCGATGTCGTCCAAGGCCAGGGCGAGCCGGAGGTGAAGGTCGGCGCCCAGCGCTCGGGCGTACGCCCTCAGGGTGGATACTCGGAGGTCCTGGCGGCGCTCAAGCTTGACAGGTCCGACTGCGAAATGCCCATGCGTGCGGCCAGCTCCGCTTGGCTCAGCCCGGCGCGACGGCGAACCTCGGCCAGGCTCATGGGCGTGGGGCGGCGCCCTTGCGCCCTCGCCTGGCAGCGCTCGATCCAAGCGCGCCACAACGGCGACGTGCCGTACATCGGATAGGCGTCCAACAGCCGTGCCACCCGCTGGGCGAACGGTCCCTCCGGATCGCGCGCTACGGCCTGGGCGATCGGCCTCCAATCATCGAGGTCGCCCCGGTCCAGGATGTCGACGAGCGCTGCCGCCGGCAGCTCGGTCACAGGCGTGTCGGGCGGATACTCCACGTGACGGTGGATCATGTCGCCCCCTCGTCGAGGGTGCGATCCAGCACGTGGACCGCCACCCGGCGGCAGGCGTCGGCGACCGCGCTCCAATCGTGCCAACGCCGCTTCAGTCCCCGATACTCGGACAGGTCGACGTCAAAGAGATCGTCCGGTGACGGTTGGGCGAGCTGTTTCGCGACCTGCGTCGCGATGCGCCGCCCTCCCGGCCCTGCCTGGTCGGCGTAGAACTCGTCGAGGGACAGCACAGCCTCGACCGCCCGATCGTCTCCCATCCTGTCCGCCAGCGCGACGAAATCCAGGTAATCGCGAGTCGCGTTCCGCATCAGGCACAGCCACGCTTTGATCCGCGTGATCTCCGGTAGGGTCGGCAACGCAGCGTGCCGTCGGGCACCGTGACCTCCTCGACCTCCAGGGGCCGGGTCCGGATCAGGTTGCGGATGCCGGTCTCCACTCCGTCGAGCCAGCCGAGGATGAGCACGGGACGCCTGATTCGAGCCGTGATCCAGCCATCGGTCTGCTCCAGCGCGGCGAGCACGTCGTCGAACCGGCCGCGAAGGTCTTGGACGACATGATCGTCGGCGAACGAGACCCGGTGCCCGGCGCAATACGCCGCCGCGGTGCCTCCGACCAGCACCGCGTCCGGCACCAGCTCCTGAAGCCGCCGTCGCCGACCTCCAACTGGTCTGCGAACTGGTAGGTCCCGTCGGGGATCCGCCGTGTGGCGGCGCGGACGCGGCGGTCGCTGTAGTCGCAGACCTCGCGCATCGTGTGGGCCAGCCGGTCGGGGTCCCAGCGTGCGGCCAGCTCGTGCAGCCGCACGGCGCCGACGTGGTTGGCGGCGAACTGGGCGCGCAGGTCGCCGAGGCGCTCGTGGGGGGTGCGCGAGTTCGCGGCGATCAGCCCGAGGACGTCCGCGCGGACCCCGTGCTCGTCGGCCACGAGCGTGGGCGGCACGCGCAGTCCCTCCATCGCGATGTCGACGGCGTCGGCGGGCATCGACCCGGGGGCGGCGCCGCCGACGTCGGCGTGGTGGGCGCGGTTGGCGACGTAGCCGAGCAGCCGGCCGTCCTGCCATACGGGGGCGACGATGGTGAGGTCGGGCAGGTGGGTGCCGCCGGCGTAGGGGTCGTTGACAGCCGCCTGCTGGCCCGGGCCCAGCTCGCCCCCGAACGCCTCCAGCACCGCGGTCACGCTGGCGGGCATCGACCCCAGATGGACCGGGATGTGCTCGGCCTGCGCGACCATCTGCCCGTCGCGGTCGAACAGCGCCGCCGAGCAGTCCGCCCGCTCCTTGATATTGGGCGAATAGCTGGCCCGCCGCAGCGCGACCCCCATCTCCTCGGCGATCCCCGCCAGCGCGTGCCGCGCCACCTCCAACTCGACCGGCGTGAGGCGGGACGGGCTCATGCGGTCGAGGATACGCCGACGGCTGGAACGGACCCACGAGTCGCAACTCGACTGCGGCCTGTACACGAGCGCTTTCCGCTCGGGCCGCGCCTATGGAGCGGTCGAGGCGAGCGCGGAAGACAGAGGGCGCCTGCGCAACCCGCGGAAGGGTGGGCCCGACAGGTTTTGAACCTGTGACCTCTCGCGTGTGAAGCGAGCGCTCTCCCACTGAGCTACGAGCCCGTGCCTCGCCGAGGCTAGCGCGTGCGCCGTCGCGGTTCCAGCCACGGTGTCAGCACGGACGGGACTGCGGTCTGATCGGAGGGCTACCGGCGGGAGGCGACGGGCGGTTCGGCCTCGAAGAGGGGGGGGCCGCTGGGGCTCTCGTCCGGTTCGCCCGAGCCGGCGTCGGTGACGATGACCCGCGCTGCGGCAGTCATGTCCCGGCCTGGTATGACCAGGAAGCTTCCGTTGGGGAGAACCGGGGCCGTGCCCGACCACAGGGGCTGACTCCGCTCGTCGTAGACAGAAACCGCGTACATACGCTCAGGGTTCGCGTTGCCGAGGAGGACGACGAGCTGGCTGCCGGACATTCTGACGACGCCACGAAGTGGGGGAGAGCCGACGACGTCCCACTCGTCGCCGAACCCGAGGACAGCGGCGGCCTCAGCGCTGCGGCGGTTGGCCTCGATAAGCTGCTCCACGCTGCCGCGCAGGGTGAAGTTCCACGCCGAGAGCACGATGACCAGCATGAGTCCGACGATCAGCGCCACTCGTGAGGCGCGCGAGACAGGGGGAGACTCACCCGCGTCCGGCTCGTCATCATCGGTCTCGCGTCGCTTGGTCTCGATGGCCTTCGCGGCACGGACACGGCGCTCGTCCCGCTCGATGTCGGCGAGGTCATGGGCGATCGCGCGCAGCTCCCCCACCTGAGCGCGGCATTCGTTGCACTCGAGCAGGTGCGCGCGGAACACCCTGCCCTCCGACTCGTCGAGCCCACCGACAACATGGGACACGGCCAACTCCTCGAAATAGCGATGGCCGTCGGCGCCCGGAGTCATATTGGCATCGTACCCAGGGGGTACCGGGAAACGCTAGTGGATCATGGCCGATTCTGGCCATCTTCGCCGGACGCGACACCGGCCTTGGGCAGCGCTTGCGCGGGCGGAGGGGCGCTGCCCCACGAATGCGCGAAGTCCGGCGGTGACCACGCATACGGCGTGGAACGCCACGGTCGCGCCAGGACGAGCCACAGACCCACGGCCGCGATCGCGGCCAGCACCGTCACCTGGCTTCCGGTCAGGGTGCCCACCAGGTCCCTGTCCGCATCACGGGCGAAATCGGAGAGGAAACGGCCCCCGCCGTAAAGCGCCACGAACATCGCGGCGAAGAACCCGTCGAACCGAGGTCGGCGCGCCAGCACGAGCAGGACGGCGAGGATCAGGCCGCCGGCGAGGAAGTCGTAGAGGGCGGTCTGGTGAAGCACGGCGTCGTAGCACCCCTGCACCTGCGGACCGGGCCACGGATAGGGAGCCCGCGGATCACCGAACGCCCCCGTGCAGCGCCAGCCCAGGAAAAAGGTGGTCTCACCGCCCAGATGCTCGCCGATGACCAGGTCCCCGATCCGGCCCAGGAAGATCCCGAGCGCGAGTCCAGGCGCCAGGCTGTCGAGCAGGAGCCGGAGCGACAGCCGGCGGCGCACGGCGTACGGGATCCCGGCCAGGACCGCACCGGTCACGCCCCCGAGCAGGCTCAGGCCCCCCTCCCAAACCCGCAGCCAGCCGAGCGGATCCGGGAACATGTCCAGATGGGTGATGATGTAGAAGAAGCGGGCGCCGATGATCCCGCCGATCGCCGCACGGGTGGCCAACGACCAGACGATGTCGGGAATGTCTGCCACGGGCCGGTGGGCCACCCCACGACGCTGGGCCAACCCGAGCATCAGCTGCGCGCCGAGCAGGAACCCCACGGCGATGCTGATCCCGTGGGGGGAGATCTGGAAATCTCCGTAGATCGGGATGCGCTCAAGGATCGGCCACGCAAGCGCGGCAATAACGGACACGTGCGCACCTCCCAGATCAGGACGAGACCCCGAGTTTAGACGGGGCTTCTCACACATCCGTGGGTGGCTGGGTCCCTGTCGTGCAAGCAGCCGCTCATCACCACCGTGATCCCAGACCTCCTGACCGAGGAGGCCGCTGAAAAACCCTTGACCTTATTGCATGATTTGAAGGATTTTATATGGTATGGTAGGGTTATGCAAGGAGTCAGCCTTCCAGACCGCGAGCTGCTCGACACCGCAGCGCTGTGCGGCCACCTGATCCCCACCGGATCGATGCTCGCGCTGCTGGCCGTCCACCGCAAAAAGATCTTCCCCGACGAGTGCGTTCGCTGACCTGTTCGAACCCGATCAGGGCTGCCCGTCGATCCCGACCGACCGGATCGCGGCCGCGATGATCCCGCAAAGAGCTCGAGGGCCCCTCAGACCGCCAAGCCGCCACCGCGCTGGCCACCGACATCCGCTGGAAGGCCGCCGCCGGGCTGGCGCTGGACGAAAAGCGTTCGACCCCTCAGTGTTCGTCCACTCACGGGTTATTTTCATCCCAGCTGCGCCTCAAGCCAGACAACGTGCGCCTGACCTGCAGCAATCCTGGCGAATACGGAGGAAACCTGCAGTGTGTGGCTGGCCCAAGGGCGCCCACGGCCTGCGGCACTCAGCCATTCCTGAGAGCCACTCCCGTTGATTCTGCAACAGGCTCCGTGCGTCACGGATCCTTCGCAAAGCCAGCCCAGCGTGAGGGGCGACGTGTGCAGCCTGACCCGCCAGACGTGACTCACGCGCAACAGATCTCGCCCTCCAAGGCGCCTACGCCAACAGCAGCACGGGGTCGGCGAGCAGCTCGGCGAGGTCGGTGGCGAACCTGCCGAGCACATCGCCGTCGATCAGCCGGTGGTCCGCGGCGACCACCAGGGGCAGCAGCGGTCGCACCGCGGGGACGCCGTCCACCGCCACGACCGCGTCGTGGATCCGGCCGAACCCCGCGATCCCCGCCTCGGGTGGGCGGATCATCGGGGTGCCCAGCCACCCGCCGTAGCTGCCGAAGTTCGTGACCGTGAACGTGCCGCCGGACGTCTGCTCGGGGGTGACGACGCCGCGCGATCGGGCCGCCGCCGCCAGCGCTGAGGCTTCAGCCGCGATCTCGGCCAGCGTCTTGCGGTCGGCGTCGCGCAGCACGGGCACGATCAGGCCGTCGCCGGTCGCCGTGGCGATGCCGATGTGGTGGCGCCGGTGGTAGGTGATCGTCTGCGCCGCGTAGTCCAGGCTCGCGTTCATCGCCGGGTGGCGGCGCAGCGCGGCAGCCACGGCGGCGACGAACAGCGGCAGGTAGGTGAGCTGCGGGCCGAGGCGTTCGCGCAGCCGCGCCCGGGCGCGGACCAGCTCGGCCGCGTCGACCTCGCGGAAGTCGGTGATGTGCGGGATCTCGCGCCACGCCTGCGTCATCGTCTGGGCGATCCGCCGCCGCAGCCCACGGAGCGGGACCGTCTCGGCGTCGTCGCCGGGCTCGGCGGGCTCGGGCTCGGCGGGCTCGGCGGGCTCGGCGGGCTCGGGCTCGGGCTCAGTGGGCTCGGCGGGCTCGGGCTCGGCCGGCTCGGCGGGCTCGGTCTTGATCTCGGCGGGCGCCGCCGCTGTCTCCACGTCCTGTTTCGTCATCCGGCCACCAGGCCCGGAGCCCGCGAGCGCAGAGAGGTCCACGCCCAGCTCCAGCGCCAGCCGGCGCGTCGCGGGCGAGGCGAGCGCCCGGCGAGACGTCGTGGCGCCCGCGCCTGCGACGCCGCTGGCCTCGATGACGGCCAGCATCGCCCCCACCGGCAGGATGTCGCCGGGCTGCCCGCCCAGCTCGGCGATCACGCCGTTGACCGGTGCCGGCAGCTCGACGACGGACTTGTCGGTCTCGACCTCGACGATGATCTGGTCGGCGGTCACGCGGTCGCCGACCCCAACCCGCCATAACACGATCTCGCCCTCGCTGAGCCCCTCGCCGACGTCGGGCAGGCAGAACTCGACCCTGCGGGTCATCCCGCCTTCACCGTCCGGCGGGCGGCGTCGATCACGCGGTCCAAGGTTGGGATGTAGAGGTCCTCGGCGCCTGCCAGCGGGTAGGGCGTGTCCGGAGCGGTGACGCGGGCGATCGGCGCCTCAAGCGAGTAGAACGCCTCCTCCTGGATCGTGGCGATCACCTCGGCGCCGAAACCGGCGGTCAGCGGCGCCTCGTGGACGACGACGCAGCGCCCGGTCCGCTCGACGGCGGTGACCAGCCCCTCGACGTCCAGCGGCACGAGCGTCCGCAGGTCGAGAACTTGAGCGGAGATGCCCTCCTCAGCGAGCCGATCGGCGGCCTGCTCGGCCAGCCGGACCGCCGCGCTCCACGCGACCAGGGTCACGTGCTCCCCCGCGCGCGCCTCGCGGAGCTGCCCGAACGGGACCGTGCAGTCGCCGTCCGGCACCTCGCCCCTGATCAGCCGGTAGCCGCGCAGGGGCTCGCAGAACAGGACCGGGTCGGGGTCGCGGATCGCTGTGAGCAGCAGGCCCTTCGCGTCATGCGGGTTGGCAGGCATGACGACCTTCAGGCCGGGGCACTGGACGAACTGGGCCTCCAGCGCGTCGGAGTGCAGCTCTGGCGTGCGGACGCCGCCGCCGAACGGCGTGCGGATCGTCACCTGAGCGCCGAAGCGGCCGTGCGTCCGGAAGCGGAAGCGGCCGACCTGCGAGCCGATCTGATGGAACGCCTGGTGGGTGAAGCCCATGAACTGGATCTCGGCGACCGGCACCAGCCCGGCGACGGCCAGGCCCAGCGCGGCGCCGATGATCACGCCCTCGGCGAGTGGCATGTCGACCACCCGGTCCGGCCCGAACGCGTCGAGCAGCCCGCCGGTGGCCCGGAACACCCCGCCGAGCCGGGCGATGTCCTGGCCGAGCACCATGACGCGCTCGTCGCGCGCCATCTCCTCGTGCAGCGCCGAGCGGATGGCCTCGACCATCGTCATGACCGTCATCCGCTGCCCCCTGACAGCGCATCCCGCTGCGCGCGCAGCCGCGGCGGCAGCTGCGCGTAGGTGTGCTCGAACAGGTCGTCGATGCCGGGTACGGGATGGTTCTCCGCCCAGTTGACCGCACGGTCGACCTCGGCGGCGATCTCCTTCTCGGCGGCGCCGGCCGCGCTTGCGCCCCAGAGGCCTTTCGCGGCCAGGTAGCGCTGCACCCGCTCGATCGGGTCACGGGCCTTCCAGGCCGCATGCTCGGCGGGGTCGGCGTAGCGGGTGGGGTCGTCGGCGGTGGTGTGTGGCCCCATGCGGTAGGTCCGCGCCTCGATCAGCGTCGGACCCTCGCCGGCGCGGGCCCGCTCGACGGCCGCCAGCGTGACGGCGTGGACGGCCAACAGGTCGTTGCCGTCCACGATCACGCCCGGGAAGCCGTAGGTGGGGCCGCGCTCGGCGAAGGTCGCTCCGGCGGTCTGGATCCTGCAAGGCGTCGAGATCGCCCAGCCGTTGTTCGACAGGAAGAGCACGACCGGGGCTTTGACCAGGCCGGCCAGGTTGCACGCCTCGTGGAAGTCGCCCTCCGACGAGGCGCCGTCGCCGAAATAGCAGGTGACGACGCCGGACCCGTCTTCGGGGGGGCTCCCCCCGACCCCCTGCCTGCGGAGGCGCAGACCCCAGGCAAGCCCGACCGCGTGGGGGATCTGCACCGCCAGCGCGATCTGGGTCGGCAGCATGTGCACGCCCTCGGGGACGGCGGCTGCGGCGGCGTTGCCCTTGAGGTGGCCGAAGAAGCGCTCGAGCGGGTAGCCGTGACACAGCAGGGCGGGCATCTCACGGTACTGGGGCACCATCCAGTCCCGCGCGGGATCCAGCGCCAACGCCGACCCGACGTACGCGGCCTCCTGGCCGGTGGCCGGCGCGACCGTGCCGAGCCGGCCCTGGCGCTGCAGGCTGACCGCGCGTCGGTCGGCGGCGCGCGCCAGCATCATCAGGCGCAGGCCCGCGAGCGCCCGCTCGTCGGACAGGCGGGGTGTGGCATCCTCGCGGAGCACGCCTTGAGGATCCAGGTGCTGAATCGGCTCGGTCACTGCGTGGACGCTAACGAGCGCCACACTCCTGAGTCAACGGCTGCGCCGCGGTGCGCTGGCGACGGAACGGGTAGGAGAGCGATGCGTGAGACCGGTTTTCGATAGGGGTCTGCCGAGATGATGGGACGCAACGTCGCGCAGAAGCTGATCGCGAGCCATCTCGTCAGCGGCGACATGACGCCCGGAGAGGAGATCGGGATCCGCATCGACCAGACGCTGACGCAGGACGCCACCGGCACGATGGTCATGCTCGAGGTCGCAATGGCGATCGCTGGTGAGCGCCGGTCCCGCAGCTCGAGGGCCGCGGTGAAGCCTGGCTCGAGCTGGTCGCGCTCCCGTCCAGTCCCGGCAAGGCGGTGCCCGGTGCGCGACGTGGCGGGCATCGAGATCTACCGGGCCTCCATCGGCTCGTCCGCGAACCCCGGCCTGCGCGACTTCGCGGTGCCGGCGATGGTGACGGACCAGCAGACCGCCCACGGCGTCTCCTTGCTCCTGGCCGGCGGATTGATCCCTGTCGTCCGTGGGGCAGCGTGACGAGGGTGCGGCTGCCGGAGACGCTGCCGCCGCGGTGGGCGGATGCTGTGGAGCGCCTGGCTGTCCACCTTCGAGACGAGCGTGGGCTCGCATCCGCGACGGTGGCCGCCTACGTCCGGGACGCGCGGCAGCTCGCGGGCTTCTGCGCGGGTTTCGGGATCGACGACCCCGATGAGGTGGAGCCGCTCGTGCTGCGCCGCCACCTCGCCGCGCTGGCCGGCGAGCGCTACGCGCGGACCTCGCTGGCCCGCAAGGCGGTGTCGCTGCGGGTCCTCTTCAGCCTGCTCGTCCGCCGTGGCCTGATCGAGCGGGACCCGTCGGCGCTGCTGGCCGTCCCCAAGAAGGGCGAGGCCCTGCCGAAGGCGCTGCGTCGTGACCAGGTCGAGCGACTGTTCGGCGTCCCTGACCTGACCACACCACAGGGACTGCGCGACATCGCGCTGATTGAGCTGCTCTACGCGAGCGGCGCCCGTGTCGCCGAGGCGGTCGGCCTGCAGGTCGACGCGCTTGACCTGCAGGAACGGCTCATCCGCCTGTACGGCAAAGGCGGCAAAGAGCGGATCGTTCCACTGGGCCAGCCCGCCTGTCACGCGCTGGCCCAGTGGCTGCGCCATGGCCGCCCGGCGCTGGCCCGTGACGCCAGCCCCCAAGGCGCGGTCTTCCTCAGCGCTCGCGGCGGTCAGCTGTCGGCTCGCGCCGCCTACACAGTCGTCGAGCGCGCGGGCAGGATCGCGGGCGTCGGCCACGTCACGCCGCACACGCTGCGCCACTCCTACGCCACCCACCTGCTGGAGGGAGGCGCCGACCTCCGCAGCGTCCAGGAGCTCCTCGGCCACGTCGCGCTGTCGACGACGCAGATCTACACCCACCTGACTCTTGACCATCTCAAGGCCAGCTACCACAACGCCCACCCCCGCGCCTAGGCACTGCGTGGATAGACAGGCGTTGGTTGCGGGGCGTGAACTGCAGGATTCCTCCGCATCCGGAGGAAAAACGCGCCCTTCGACCAGCATTCGCCCATTTAGCCTGCAGGATTCCTCCGAATGCAGAGGAATCCTGCAGTTCACGCCCAGGCGTTCACCCAGTCCGAGGGTTGCGGGCGAGCCACCCGATCCGCGCGACCCGTTAAGGCAAATCGGCGTGCACTTTCGGGCGGATGTGCGGTGGCCGGCGTATCTGCCCGCCACGGCACATCCGAAGAGCAGCATGTCCACAATCGGCGTGAGTGTCGCTCACGCGTGCTGGCCGGCGCGTACGGTCCGCGCATGATCATGATCGGTGTTCTGCTCGTGGCGGCGGCGCTCGGTGTGGTTGCGCCAGTCCCTGGTCTCGTGCTGCAAGGGTTCGATGCCCCCGCAAATCCCTTCGCGGCCGGCCACCGGGGCGTGGACCTGGCCGCGGCGCCGGGTGAGGCGGTGCATGCCGCGCTGCCGGGCCTCGTGACGTTCGCGGGGCTTGTCGCGGGCAAGGGCTGGGTGACCGTCCGCCATGGGCCCCTTGATGGAGCGCGGCTTGAGACGACCTACGGCGACCTGGATCCGCGGCTCGTCGCTGCCGGCGACCGTGTTGAGGCCGGGCAGGTGCTCGGGCTGTTGGCGCAGGCCGCCGCCCACCTCGACTGGGGGGCGCGTCTCGACGGCGGCTACATCGACCCGCTCGGTCTGCTCGGTCGATGGGAGATCCACCTCGTGCGGGATGAGCTCCCCGGGACCCGTCCAGCGGATCCCCTCGGGGATTCCGGGCAGGCGAGTCGCGCGATGGATGCCGCACGTGTATTCTCCGCCCTCGGTCCTGTCGTCTACGACAGGCGCCATTCTCTTCCCGGACTCGAATCTCGCGGGTCACTCGCCCGCTTCGGGTCCGTGGACGACCACTACACAGCACGAGTCGCGGGGCCTGCGGTCCGATCCGTCGCGAGGCGGGCGGAGGCTCAGCGCCACCGGCAGGCGTCGGGTGGCCCGGCCGTGCGAGGACCAACCGCCATAAGTGAGGATCACAGCATGTCAGTCGTCACCATGCGCCAGCTGCTTGAGGCAGGCGTCCACTTCGGTCACCAGACCCGCCGGTGGAATCCGAAGATGAAGCGCTTCATCTTCTCCGAGCGCAACGGCATCTACATCATCGACATCCAGCAGAGCATCGGAATGCTGGAGCAGGCCTACCAGTTCGTTCGCGACGCGGTCGCCAAGGGCGGGACGGTGCTGTTCGTCGGCACGAAGAAGCAGGCTCAAGAGGCGATCGAGCAGCAGGCTCTCAGGGTCGGCATGCCGTACGTGAACTACCGCTGGCTGGGTGGGATGCTCACGAATTTCGAGACCATACGGATGCGCCTGAGCCGCCTGCGCGAGCTGGAGGATCTGGAGCAGTCCGGCGCGCTGGACCTGCTCCCGAAGAAGGAGATCCTGTCGCTTGAGCGCGAGCGCGACAAGCTTACGCGCAACCTCGGCGGGATCCGGGCGATGCAGAAGCTGCCCGCGGCGGTATGGATCGTCGACACCGTCAAAGAGCACATCGCGGTCAAGGAGGCCAACCGGCTCGGGATTCCCGTGGTCGCTGTCGTCGACACCAACTGCGACCCTGACGTCATCGACTACGTCATCCCCGGCAATGACGACGCGATCCGGTCGGGGGCGCTGCTGACCCGCATCATTGCCGATGCGTGCGCGGAAGGGTACGTGGCGCGGGCGAGCCGCAGCAAGGACGACGTCGTCGCCGAGCAGGCTGCCGCTGCCGCTGCCGCCGCCCAGACTCCCGCGGCCGCGAGCGTCCCGGCGGCTGAGCCGCTCGCTGATTGGGAGATCGCCCTCCAGCAGGAGGAGGCCGCGTACCATGCCGCCCAGGCCGCCGCGGGCGCCGCACCCAGCGAGTTCGTGCCGGCTGAGAACGAGCAGCAGGCATCCTGACCCAGTCAGCATGGAAGGGTGGGCGAATAAGGGCCAAGACGGCCGCCCCGAACGTACAAAGTTGCTGGTCAGAGGATCGCGCGCGGCCGTCTTCGTGATTTCTTCGCCCACTCTCCTCTCCTGCCCGCTTGACCACACTCCTCATACCTGCACGTTCCCAAGGAGCGCATCGTGCCCGATTTCACTGCTGCCGACGTGAAGAAGCTTCGCGACGCCACCGGCGCCGGGATGATGGACTGCAAAAGAGCGCTGACCGACGCCGACGGCGACCCGGACAAGGCCGCTGACCTGGTCCGCGAGCGCACCGGTGCGAAGATGTCCGACCGTGTGATGGGCCGGACCGCCAGCGAGGGCATCGTCCATGCGTACTTGCACACGCCGACGCCTGGGCTTCCGCCCAAGGTGGGTGTCCTGCTCGAGCTGAACTGCGAGACTGACTTCGTCGCGAAAGGCGAGGGCTTCCGCAGCCTCGCGAACGACCTCGCGCTGCACATCGCCGCGATGAGCCCCGCGGTGGTGCGCGAGGAGGAGGTCGACGAGAAGACGTTGACCAAGGAGCGGCACTTCGCGGAGCAGCAGGCCCGCAGCGAGGGCAAGCCCGACCACATCATCGACCGGATCGTCGATGGGCGGATCAAAGCCTTCTATAAGGAAAAGGTCCTGCTCAACCAGCCGTTTGTGAAGGACGACAAGCGCACGGTCGGCGACTTGCTCACTGAGTTCCAGCGCACTTCAGGGGAGAAAATCGGGATCGCCCGGTTTGCCCGTTTCGCTGTTGGGAGATAACACCAGAGACCGCCTTGGTTTGCTTCAAAGGGGCATCCCGAGCGAGTGCGCAGGAATGCCAGCCCAGCTGCGGTGCTCCACCGTCGCGCAGCCCTGACTTGCGCGTACGATGCCTGCGCCGACGGTTGGAGCGCGATGTGGCTGAGGTGACAAAGTACCGCAGGGTGCTGCTCAAGCTGAGTGGCGAGGCGTTCGCGGATGAGGCCAACAGCATCAGCCCACCGGTGGTCTCGTCGATCGCGGCTCAGTTGGCGGATGTGGTCGATCTGGGCGTGCAGCTCGGGGTGGTCGTCGGCGGCGGCAATATCTTCCGCGGCACCTCACCCCTGGCGTCCGGGATGGACCGGTCCAGCGCCGACAACATGGGCATGCTCGGGACGGTCGTCAACGCGCTCGCGCTTACGGACGCATGCGAGAAGCTCGGGTTGCAGACCAGGGTGCAATCGGCGATCTCGATGCAGGAGGTCTGTGAGCCGTACATCCGCCGCAAAGCGATCCACCATCTGCAGAAGGGCCGGCTGCTGATTTTTGCCGCTGGCCTGGGCGCGCCCTATTTCTCGACGGACACGGCGGCGGCTCAGCGGGCATTGGAGATCGGTGCTGAGGCGATCTTGAAGGCGACCAAGGTGGACGGCGTCTACGACTGCGACCCACACCGCTTCCCCGGCGCCACACGGCTGCCGATGCTGTCGTACCTGGACGTGCTCAGCAGGGGGCTGCGGGTGATGGATGCCACCGCCATCTCGCTGTGCATGGACCACAATCTGCCGATCATCGTCTTCAAGCTGCTCGAGGAGGGCAACATCCGGCGCGTCGTCATGGGGGAGCCGATCGGCACCGTTGTCTGCCAGGCGAGTGCGTGAGATCTGGATGAGTGGTGAGAGCAAGGAGGCAAGGCTGTGATCGAGGAGACGTTGGCCGATGCTGGCCAGAAGATGGACGCCGCGGTGCGCCATACCCAGGGTGAGATCGCGAAGATCCGGACCGGCAGGGCGAACCCCGGGCTGATCACCGATCTCCCCGTCTCCTACTACGGGAGCCAGACGCCGTTGCAGCAGCTCGCCGGCGTCAGCGTACCGGAGCCGCGGATGCTCGTGGTGGCGCCATACGATCGCAACGCGCTCAAGGAGATCGAGCGGGCGATCCGGTCGAGTGATCTGGGGCTGAACCCGTCGAACGATGGGGAGATCATCCGTGTCCTGTTCCCTGAGCTGACCCAGGAGCGGCGGCGCCAGTTCGTGCGGCTGGCGAAGGAGCGCGCCGAGGACGGCCGGACCGCCGTCCGCAACGTGAGGCGCCACGCGAAGGGTGAGATCGATCGCCTCTCGCGTGATGGCGAAGTCCCCGAGGACGAGGCCCGGAGGGCGGACAAGCGCCTCCAAGAGCTGACCGACCAGCACATTCACGTGATCGATCGGCTGGTCTCAACGAAAGAGAAAGAGCTGCTCGAGGTCTGAGGACGCTTGCGTGCAGTTCCCACCTATGGCCGCCGCTCCCGACCCGCCCACGGACGATGCGCGGGGAGCCGGACGAAACCTTCCCGCGGCGATCGCGGTCGGGCTCGTGCTCGCCGCCCTGTTTTTGGCCACGATGGCGATCGGGCCGTGGGCGTTCCTGACGTTCGCGGCGGCGATCCTCGTTGTGGCTCAGCTGGAGCTGGACAGCGCGTTCCGCGCCCACGGTGCAGCGCCAGCAACGCCAGTGGCGATCGGCGCCGGGCTCGTGATGCTCTATGGCGCGTACGCCGCGGGTGAGCCGGCCCAAGTGGCGGGGGTCGTCGTCCTGCTGCTCGGGGCGATGCTCTGGGCACTGCGGGACGTCAACCGTCACGATGTCGCCGCAGGCATCGCCGCGACCTGCCTCACCGGGTTGTGGGTGCCGTTCCTCGCAAGCTTCGTCGGCCTGCTGCTGCGCCGTGGGGATGGGGGGCCGGATGGGCGGCTGCTGCTGATGGCGGTGACCGCGCTGACCGTGACCTCCGACATCGGCGCGTACGCATTCGGGAACCGGTGGGGTCGGCACCGGATGGCGCCCAGCGTGAGCCCGGGCAAGACCTGGGAGGGATTCGCTGGAGGCCTCGTCACCGTGCTCGCTCTCGCGGGCTTGGTTACCGCACGGATCATTCCCTCCCTGGGCGTGCTGGGAGCGCTCGCCCTGGGCGCCGGGGTAGCCGTCGCGGCGACGCTGGGGGATCTCTCGGAGTCGCTGGTGAAGCGCGGTCTGGGTGTGAAGGATCTGGGGCGGATCCTCCCAGGCCACGGAGGGGTGATGGACCGGATCGACGCGATGCTGTTCGCGCTGCCCGTCGCCCACTTCATTCTCGTAGCCTTTGGGCTGTGACAGACTTGTACGCATCCCTTGCCGCGCTGCTCGGCGACGCGCCCGCCTACCGCCAGCGGCAGGTGCGGGCCTGGCTGGCCAGAGGCATCGACGATCCCGCGGCGATGACAGACCTCCCGCGGCGGCTGCGCGAGCAGCTCGCCGCCCAGCTGCCGCCGCCGCCTCAGGTGCGGCGCGTCAGTGAGGCCGACGGCGGCCTGACGCGCAAAGTGCTGCTGGAGTATCCGGACGGCCAGGCCGTGGAGAGCGTCCTCATGCTGTATCCGCGGCCACAGGCCGTGGAGGGCGAGCGGCGCGGTCACGCGGCCCGCGCCACCGTCTGCGTCTCGACGCAGGCGGGCTGCGCGATGGGCTGCCCGTTCTGCGCCACCGGTCAGATCGGATTTCGACGCCAGCTCACCATGAGTGAGATCGTGCGCCAGGTCACGGTGATGCAGCGGTGGCTGCGGGAGGAGGGCGCCGGCCTCCCCAGGGTCCCCGACCATGTCACGAATGTCGTGTTCATGGGCATGGGCGAGCCCCTCGCGAACCTCGAGCCGACCATCGCCGCGGTGCGCTGGCTCCATGATGTGTTCGGGCTGTCCGCCCGCGCGATCACCGTGTCGACCATCGGGCTCGTGCCGGGGATCCGCCGGCTGATGCAGCTGGGCCTGCCGATCACGCTCGCGATCAGCCTGCACGCGCCCGACGACGCGCTGCGCAACGACCTTGTCCCGCCCAACCGGCAGTACCCGCTCGACGAGCTGATGGCGGTCTGCCGGGAGTGGCTCGCCGCGACACACCGTCGTCTGACGTTCGAGTATGTGCTGATCGACGGGGTGAACGCGGCTCTCGCGCAGGCCGAGGCGCTCGCGAGGCTCGTGGCGCCGCTGTACGCCCACGTCAACCTCATCCCGATGAATCCGACGCCCGCGGTTGGGTGGCGCGCCCCGCCTGTCCAGGCCCAGCGGGCCTTCGCCAAGGTGCTCGAGGACCACGGCGTCCCGGCGACGATCCGCCACAACCGCGGGACTGAGATCGACGCGGCCTGCGGCCAGCTGTACGCGAGCCATGCGCTGGGCAGCGGCCGGACGCTCCCGTCCGCGGTGGGAGCCGCCGGTCGCGTGGCCGCCCGCCGATGACTCCCGTCCCCACCCTCTGCACCTCATCCATGACGGCTGGTGCCGCCTCCCGGGATGAACATCGCCGTCCTACCCCACCGGTCAGCCTGTGGCTGACGGGCTGTGGCATGTTGGACCAGCCATGAGCCGCACCACGGTCACGGTTCTCGGCTCGACGGGGTCGATCGGGACCCAAGCGGTCGACGTGCTGCGGGCGCATCCGCAGCGGTTCGCGGTCACGGGGCTGGCGGCGGGTGCGAACGCGGACCTCGCGGTCGAGCAGGCCGTCGCGCTCGGCGTCCGCCAGCTCGCCCTGGCGGACCGAGGGGCGGCGGCGCGGGCGCGGGCCGCGCTGGACGGCAGGATCGAGGTGCTCGACGGGCCGGAGGGGGTCCTCGAGCTGGCCGGCCAGGGCGCTGACGTCGTCCTCAACGGCATCGTGGGGTCCAAGGCCCTGCGGCCCACGCTCGCCGCGCTGGAGGCCGGCAGCCGGTTGGCGCTGGCGAACAAGGAGTCGCTGATCGTCGGTGGACCGCTGGTCCTCGCCGCGGCGAAGGAGCCCGGCCAGATCGTCCCAGTCGACAGCGAGCACAGCGCGCTCGCGCAGTGCCTGCGCGCGGGCACGCGGGGTGAGGTCGCCCGCCTCGTCCTCACCGCGTCGGGCGGTCCCTTTCGCGGTCGCAGCCGCGCCGACCTGGAGACGGTCACGGTCGCGGACGCCCTGGCCCACCCCACGTGGAGCATGGGCGCGGTCATCACCGTGAACTCGGCGACGCTGGCGAACAAGGGGCTCGAGGTCATCGAGGCGCACCTGCTGTTCGACATCCCGTTCGACCGGATCGATGTCGTCGTGCACCCCCAGTCGGTCGTGCACGGGATGGTCGAGTTCTGCGACGGCGCCGTGGTCGCGAAGCTGTCGCCTCCGGACATGCGGCTCCCGATCCAGCTGGCCCTGGGCTGGCCGGAGCGGCTGCCGCGGGCGTACGGGCGCATGGACTGGAGCGCTGGGGTGAGCTTGAGCTTCGAGCCCGTCGACCACGCCACGTTCCCGATGGTCGGTCTCGCGGTGGGGGCGGGGCGGGGCGGGGCGACCTACCCTGGGGTGCTGAATGCATCAAATGAGCAGGCAGTGGCCGCGTTCCTGCAGGGTAGGCTGCGGTTCCTCGGCATCCCGGCGGTTGTCGAGGCGGTTCTGGAAGCCCATGAGCCCATGGGCGCCATCGACCTCACAGGTGTGCTGGAGGCCGAACGCTGGGCCAGGGCGCGTGCCGACGCGCTGATCAGGTCCTGGGGAGAGTAGGAAGCAGATGGACATCGTCCTTTTCATCGTCGCCATATCGCTGTTCATCGCGGTGCACGAGTTCGGACACCTCGTGGCCGCGCGCTCGGTGGGGATGAAGGCGACGGCCTATTTCATCGGCTTCGGCCCCAAAATATGGTCCTTCCGGCGCGGCGAGACCGAATACGGTCTCAGAGGCCTGCTGCTCGGCGGGTACGTGAAAATCCTTGGGATGAATGCGCTGGAAGAGGTGGACCCGGCTGACCGGGAGCGCAGCTTCTCCTCGAAGCCGCTCCTGAGCCGGATCGTGGTCCTCGTCGCGGGTGTGTTCACGAACTTCGTGCTCGCCCTGCTGTTGATCGTCGTGGCTCTGGCCGCCTTTGCCGTGCCGCTCGATGCCCAGGGAAGACCTGCCATAGCCGACGACGCCGTCGCAACGATCGCGTCGGTGCAGGAGAACAGCGCGGCGCAGGCAGCGGGTGTGCGGGTCGGCGACCGCGTCGTGTCAGTGAACGGCCAGCGCGTCTCGTCGTTCACGGACCTGCCGGCCATGATTCGCGAGCACGCGGGTGAGCAGGTGAGCCTCGGAATCGAGCGGGGCGGTCGCGCCCTTGAGCTCACCGCTGCTCTGCCTGCTCTGGGAGCGGAGGGAACGGGGGTGCTCGGCGTCAGCCAAGCCCCCTTGATCGGCAGGATCCCGCTGTCGCAGCTGGCCCGGGAGGCCACGGTCGGGCAGTACGGGATCGTGAGCATGACCACACAGACGGTCGCGGGCCTGGGGCAGGCGTTGAGCCCACAGAACATCGGGGTTTGGCTCGGTCAGCTGGATGGCGGCGAGCGTTCGGATGGGCTGATCAGCATCGTGGGGGCAGGCCAGATCGCCTCGGTGTTTCTTCGTGAGGGCCAGTTCTTTTCGGTCCTGCTTCTGATGGCCAACATCAACCTCGTCCTCGGCCTGCTCAACATCCTTCCGCTCCCACCACTGGACGGCGGCCACGTGGCGACGAACGTATTCGAAGACATCGTCCGGCGGTGGCGCCGTCGAAAGAATCAAAACGATGACTGGCGGTTGGACCCGCGCGTCACTGCTCCGATCACCATCGCGGTCTTCGTCTTCTTGACGTTGATAGGGGTCACCGCAATCTTCATCGATCTCATGAACCCCGCCTCACAGCTGCTCCAGTAAGGGCACGCGCCGTCGGATAGGCTGGTCCGGCCGTCGATTCCGCACTCGTCAAGGGGATGTCCCGTGTTGCAGTCGTTGCCGCTGCTCAACGATGAGGTCGAGCCGGGCGTGGGGGCGCATCAGCAGCCGCCGCGCCGGCGCGCGAGCCGGCGGCTGATGGTGGGGTGCGTCCCGGTCGGGGGCGAGGCGCCGGTCAGCGTCCAGTCGATGACGACGACGCCGACCCACGACGTGAACGCGACCCTGCAGCAGATCGCGGCGCTGAACGCCGCGGGTGTGGACATCGTGCGGGTGGCCTGCCCCCGCCAAGAGGACGCGGACGCCCTGGCGGCGATCGCGGCGAAGTCCACCGTCCCGGTGATCGCCGACATCCACTTCCAGTGGAAGTACGCGCTGCGGGCGATCGAGGCGGGCTGCGCGGCGGTGCGGATCAATCCGGGCAACATTCGCAAGCACGACAAGGTGAAGGTCATCGGTGACGCCGCGAAGGAGCGCGGGATCCCGATCCGCGTCGGTGTCAACGGTGGGTCGCTGGAGGACGTGGTGCTCGCCGAGTATGGCGGGGTGACCCCCGAGGCCTTGGTCGCCTCGGCCCTGAGCGAGGTGCGGCTGCTCGAGGATGTCGGCTTCTTCGACATCAAGATCTCGGTCAAACACTCAGACCCGTGGACGATGATCCAGACGTACCGTCTGCTCGCGGAGAAGTGCGACTACCCGCTGCACCTGGGTGTGACGGAGGCCGGGCCGCCGAAGACCGGGATCGTGAAAAGCGCCGTCGGCATCGGCACGCTGCTCGCGGAGGGCATCGGCGACACGATCCGCGTGTCGCTGTCGGCCGACCCGGTGGAGGAGGTCAAGGCCGGGATCGGCATCCTTGAGGCGCTCCACCTGCGTGAGCGTGGCCTCGACGTCGTCTCCTGCCCCTCGTGCGGGCGCGCTGAGGTCGACGTGTACACCCTGGCCGAGCAGGTGCAGGCCGCGTTGGAGGGCATCGACGTGCCCCTGCGGGTCGCCGTCATGGGCTGCATCGTCAACGGCCCAGGCGAGGCCCGCGAGGCCGACCTCGGCGTCGCCGCCGGCAAGGGCAAGGGCCAGATCATCAAGCGCGGTCAGGTCCTGTTCACGGTCCGCGAGGAGGACATCGTCGAGGCGCTCGTGCACTGCGCCAATGAGATGGCCGACGAGATCCGGACCGAGCGCGGTCAGGGCAAGCCCGCGGTCCTCGCATAAGCTTGCGGCCCCTGGTCCGGCGCACATCCGAAGGAGCCAACGATGCCGCTGTCCCGCGCCGACGCAGAGCGGTTCGTCGCTGATCGGCGGAAGGGGGTGCTGGTCACCCTGAAACGGTCGGATGGGCGACCGCAGCTCAGCAACATCGTGTACGCGGTGATCGACGGTCGGGTGCGGATCTCGGTCACCGACGGCAGGGCGAAGACCGCGAACGTCCGGCATGACCCCCGCGTCAGCCTGCACGTGACGAGCGACGACTTCTGGACCTACGTCGTAGCCGAGGGCACCGCGACGCTGAGCCCGGTGGCGAGCACCCCAGGCGACGAGACCTGCCAGGCCCTGCTCGAGCTGTACACGGTCGCGGCCGGCAAGGAGCACCCAGATCCCGACGAGTTCCACCAGGCGATGGTCGACCAGGCGCGCGTGCAACTGTCATTCACGATCGGGCGTGTATATCCCACCGCCGGGTGACACCGGGCGGTTCGTGCCTGCGCTGCGCAGCGGATTCCAGAACGTGTGGCAGCCGATCTCGGCGGCGGCCCGTCCCAGGGCGGCGGCCAGGCGTTCAGGGGGAAAGCCGCCTATGGGACTTCGGGTCCGCGAATCCGTTGCGTGAGTCAAGTTTCCCGGATCGGGTTGCACACGTCGCGGGCCACGCCGGGGGAGGTTTGTGCTGGATCGCGGCGG
>JBOGEA010000043.1:0-22711 GCA_050743205.1 Egibacteraceae bacterium
ATTCCGCCGCGATCCAGCACAAAACCGCCCCGACGGCTGCGCGCTCACCATTTGCGGTAGGGCAGGAATTTGCCGTTGTAGGTGACCTGGACGCGGTCGCCTTTGGGGTCGGCGATCCGCTCGATACTCATGTGGAAGTCGATGGCGCTCATGATGCCGTCGCCGAACTTCTCGTGGATCAGCGCTTTGATGGTGGTCCCGTACACCTGCGTGATCTCGTGGAAGCGGTAGATCAGCGGGTCGGTGGGGACAGCGGCGTCCAGCGATCCCCTCATCGGCCACTCCGCCAGCGCGGCGGCGACCTCGTCGCCCAACTCCAGCAGCCCGCAGAGCTTGCCGGCCTCCCCGGCGTCCATCGCCGCCTGGCCCAAGATCGCCGAGGTCACCCACACCTCGTGGCGACCGACCGCCGCCGCGATCTCGACGAACGTCAGGCCCTTGGCCTGCTTGGCGGCCAGGATCGCAGCGGTGCACATCTCACGGTCCACGGCGTCTCCTCAGTCTGTGAGACTGTACCCCCCAGCTCAGACGTGGGGGCTGTCACGCAAGGGTGGTGTGCGCGGGGTGTTTGGTGAGAGGGCGCGTATGGGGTAGCGTGAAGTTATGAGCGTATCCGTCACCGCACCTGACCTCCACGGCACCGCTGACTGCGGCCCCCAGCACCCGTACCGGGGCTACTCGGCGGTGCGCCTCTGCGAGATGCTGGAGAGACAGTACGACCAGGCGCAGCCGTTCGATGAGCTGGTCGTGTTCGAGCTGGCGAACCGGGCGTTGGCGGCAGAGGGCGCGCTGGCGCGGTAACCGCTCACAGCCGAAGATGCGCGCACCGAAAGCAGTGCATGTCAGCGGGTTCGACCTGACCGAGGCGCGGCAGGCGGAGATCAAGCGGATCTTCGGCCCAGATGTGGAGATCATCCACCAGTCGCCCGTCCGGTGGAGCGCTGTTGGGCTGCGGCAGGCAATCGTGGCGGCGCAGCCTGACGCTGTCGTGCTCGCGACGGCCGTGCCCCGGCACCGCCGGGCCATCGAGGAACTCCAAGGCGACATGGCGATCCTCCGCCCGATGTACGAGCGGGTGCGCAACCACCGTGGGGAGGTGGAGGAGCGGCACATCGGCTTCGGCCTGCTCCATGACGAGGGACAGATCCAGTTCCTCGCCGATGGTGCCCTGACCGACCCACGCGCCATCCAACAGCTGACGCGCCAGCACCGGATGCGCGCGCAGCTGCGGCGCGGCGAGTGAGACGGCGCCTCGCCTGCGGCGCATCCTTGCGCGGGTCCCGTCGCGAGCCGCGGCGGTCAGTCGCCTTCGTCGATGATCTCCCCATCACCGATGACGTCCTCGCCACACGCGATGGCGCCGAGCAGCAGCGAGGCGGTGGTGGCTGAACCGGGCGCAGTCTGGGATGGTTTTGGGCCGCCTTCACCGGCGGACGCGGCTCAGGAGGCGTAGGGCTGGGGCGGCGAGGCGCTCAGGTGCCGCTCAGGGCTGCGGCGATGCTCTTGGCGACGTGGGCGTCCGCGAGGTAGCCGCCGATCCAGTGCGCCCAATCAGAGGGATTGCGCACCTTGGTGTGGTTCTCGATGCCACCGACGAAGCTGCTCGCGTCAAGGCGGGAGAAGAGCGCCACGGGATCGCGCTCGTCGCTGGCGTTGAGCCATCGACGCACGCCGGCGGGGATGCCCAGCGGCCGCCGCAGCCTGTCTTTGATCGCGCCGACGCCCAGGGGCGCGCCGATGGTGACGAACAGCGGCGCGTTGAGGCGGCCTGCCAGTCCGGCGAGGACGCTGTACGCGACGACGGATCCGAGCGAGTGGCCGACGACGACGGTCGGCTCAGCGTCGATGTGCCCGAGGATGAGCTGGTTGACGTCGAACTGGACGTGCGGAAAGTTGAGGTACGCATCGACGTCCGCGGTGTACCTCGCGATCCCTGCGCGGGTCAGCCAGGGGACCCGGCGGCTCAGCAGCTGCGCCGCCACCTGGACGATCTCCCAGTTCTCGGGACCGCGCGCGACGACCTCCCGCTCACGAGCGGCCTCGACCTCCGCTGGCGAGATGCCGGCGCCTTGGGCAAGGGCGAGGACCAGGGCCCGCTGGAAGTCATCGACCGGCTCCGGATCGTCACCGCGGGCGATCACGCGCTGGGCCTTCTGGTGCAGCTTCGCCGTCAACTCGTCGAGCAGAGCCCCGTAGAACGGCAGGCGGATGTCGACATCGCGAGGGCTGTCGACGCCCGCCGCGTCGTAACCCCGCTCGAGGGCGGCGGTCCAATCTCGGCGCAGCTCCTCCTCGGAGCGCTCTCCCTGTCCCCGACCGTGGACCAGCAGCAGCCTCATGCCATTTCTCCCCTCTCCAGGGCTTGGAACAGCGCTTCCCCGCCCGCGCCCGTCGCGGTCGCCCAGGTCGTGGCCGCCAGCCCTGTGGCCGCCTCCCGCACCACCGGGAGCGCGTCCGCCCTGAGCAGCGCCCAACCCTGCGTGAGCAGCGGATAGCTCCCCGCCACCGGAGCGCCGGCCTCCTCGGCCGGCGGCCTGCTGAGCAGCGCGACATCGTAGGGCACGGCCTGGCCGGCGGCCCGGAGGCGCGCGAGCAGGTCGCGGATCTGGCCGAGCCGTCCGGTGCGGTCGTACGCGTAGGCGGCGACAGTCCCAAACGTCGGGTTCACATACTTGAGCCCACGCAGGTACCGCGCCCGCTCGTCGGCTTCGTCCACGGCCAAGTCGCGGATGCCGCCGACCAGACCCGCGCCCAGCCACGCCAGCGCCTCCCGCGTCCGGACCGGGTCGGCATCCTCGAACGCCGAGCCCGCTGCGCCCTGGTAGCCGACGAAGTCGACGCCGACCTCGCCGACGTGGACAGAGCCGACGAAGCCCGGCAGCATCACCAGACAGGCGTAGCGGTCGCCGCCCACATCGAGGATGATACTGGACGGCTCCCCGGTGCCGTGGACGTGCCAGCGGTCGCCCTCGCGGCACACCTCGCCCACGCCCCTGCCCGCGGCTCGCCTGACCTGTGCGCCGTGCACGGTCAGGCCCGTCCGCGTCGCGGAGCAGTCGGATGCCTGCTCGGCGACGAACCGGTCGGCCAGGCCGGCCAGGGCGGGCGACTGCTCTGGCCCGTCGAGCACCTGTGCGGCGCGCCGGCGGCCTGGCTGGCCCGCCGCCTCCTGTTCGAGATGCTCCAGCCAGCCGAAGACCTTGGGATAGGAGGAGCCCACGATGAGGTCGGGCCACTGGTTGACACCGATCCGCGAGGCGGCGAGCGGCACGGCCTGGTCGAGGTGGTCTCGCAGGCGGGGCGCCGTGATGGCCCAGCGCGGCGGCGTGCCCTCGATCGGGTCGAGGGCCTGCGGGCGACGGCCGAGGAGCGCCTCCACAAACTCACGGGTGAACAGTCCGAAGGCCTTTTCGCGGTCGCTGTCCGTGGCGAGCTCGAACGCCGGGTCCCCAGACCGCGCGGCGTAGAACAGATCGAGCTGCACGGACGCGCGAATGCCGCGGTTGGGGAAGATGGAACCCCCCAACACCCCCATCGCGTCTTTTCCCGCCATCGTCCGGCAGGCGTCGGACACGATGATGACGTGCGGAATGCCGCAGGTGCGGGCCCGCGCCACAGTCGCCGGCAAGTTGACGGCCTCATTGGGGTTGTCCACTCCGTCGCTCATCAGCCAGAAATCGTCGTACGTCCCCTTCGCCACCCCGTGGCCCGCGAAGAACACGATGAGCCGCTCCACGTCCCCGGCATCGACGGCTGCTTTGATGAGTTTCAACACGTCGGCGACACAGACATCGCCACGCTCGTCGGTCAGGCGGTGCACGACGTAGCCGGCGCCCTCAGCCCAGCGCGCGACATCCTCGCTCCCGGTGAACGCACCGGGAAGAGGCGTGAGGTGACGAGGGTTCCCGACTCCGACCACAACCGCGACCGACCGTGCCATGGCGCCATTGTCGGTGACCGCGTGACGCCCGGCAACGGGCAGTGAGCGACCCGCCGCATCGCCTCACACCGCCGACCAGCACAAACGCCGCCTGTTCAGCGACTCCCACCGCGCCACCGGATCCGGCGCAGGCGGTCACCGGCGCGTGAAGTCCTGCGTCATTGTGCGACACTGGAGCGTGTCGGCTCGCCGGCTCAGGGGTTTCGGGCAGTCCAATAACTATTGAGCAAATCGTTTCCACCAACACGTTCCGCGATGGTGTCATCAGTGGTGAAGGTGCCTCTGCTTCCATGAATGGGTGATTCCCGGGCCGCATCGGGATGCCGCACTGTCTGAGGGGGTCATCATCGACCAGCTGATCCGTGACTGCTTGGCGTCACCGCTCCGCGACGTGCCGGTGGTCCTGCTGCTGGGCACCCGCGGCAGCGGGAAGACCACGTGGCTGGACAGGATCGAGGAGGACTGCTCCGGCGCCGGGCCATGGGTCCGGCTGGACCTGCGGGAGGGGCAGGTGGCGCGGCCTCATCAGATCGCCGAGCTGCTGGCGGAGGGCCTCAAGCGGCCGGTCAAGCGGTTGGGCCGGCTGCGGTTCCCACGCCTGGCGCTGGGGCTGGCCGTGATCCGCGGCGGCATCGACACCTCTGATCGGGAGCAGGCCCGCGCCCAGCTGAAAGCCCGTCTCCACACCGATCGTGATCTGGGGGACTTCCGCGAGATCATGGACTCACTCGGCGGCGCGCACCCAGCCGCCAAGCTCCCCGTCGCCGTCGCAAAGGCGCTCACCCTCATCGTGGCCCGGATCATCCCGCCCGTGTACTGGGCCGCGAAGCTCCGGCGCCCCGCCTTCAGGTGGTACCGGCAGGCGATGGGTGAGGACGATCCGCTCGACGCCCTGCTCACGCTGCACGGGTGGGAAGCCGACGCGGCCTTCGCCAGGGTTGATGAGAAGCTCTGCGCCGCGTTCGTCGCCGACCTGCGCGACGCGTACACCAGGGGCCTGAAGGCGAATGAGCGCACGCGGAACTGCCTGGCGCTCATCGACGACGCCGTCTCACCCGCCTGCCAGGCGTTCCTCGAGACGCTGGCTCGCCACCGCCACCGGTACGACGAGCATGCGCGCAGGGGCTGTGACCCGCTGGTCGTCGTCGCGGCATGCCACACCCGGTTCCCCGGGCTCGACCTCCGCGACGCCCGAAGCCCTCAAGAGGCCACGCACCGGGACTGGGCGCGGGGCGATCGAAGCGGCAGCCCGCAGTCCTGGTTCTGCCAGGTGAAGCTGGGCGATCTCGACGACTGTGCGCCTGGCCTTCACGACCTCCCCCAGCTGTCCACCCTGGCCGGCCACTGGCCCCAGGCCACCGCCGTGGACGACGTCGTCTGGAAGCTCCGCCGGCTCACCCGTGGTCATCCATTGGGCACCAGCCTGGCGCTGCGCGCCGTCGCCGCGACCGTCGAGCGCCACGGCGTCGAGCGCGTGGACCTCCGCGACATCCTCCACTGGCCGGATCCCGACGATCCCAAACGGACGCTCGCTGAGGGCGTCGTCACGCGGCTGCTGCCGGGAAACCTGCCGGACGGTCTGGCCACCTGCGCCGCCGCCCGCGACGTCGAGATCCCGTCACGCTGGACGGCGATGGACAGGCGGGCGATGATCCTGGACGAGTTCTGCGCCGCCGACCTGTGGGTCGAGGTCCAACCGGCTGAGGATGGCCGTCCAGAGGCGCGCGTGCTGCATCCGTTCCCGCGCCGCGTCCTGCTCCACGCGCTCGCCGGGCGCGCCGAGCGTCACCCGGCCTGCTGGCGGGTGGTGCACGGCAGGCTGCGGGACTCCTCTATGGACCGCGATGTGACCCACGCGATGCACCACACCCTGGCCCTCGGGGAACTCGCGCCCGTCGTGGCGCATCTCGACCAACGGTTCGGGGCGATCCCTGCGCAGGAGTGGCTGAAAGAGCTGCACGCGATCACGGCGGCGCCCCGGATCGTCCAGCCCAGCGCCGCGATCCCCCCCGAGGTCTGCGAGTCCCTGGCCAGCGCGACCCCCGGCGGCAACCGCGTGACGACACGGCTGGTGGCCGCCATGTGGATCAGCGCGGATCCCCTCGGCGACCCGGACCGCACCCTGGACGTCATCATCGCCCACGAACTCGAGCGTCTTGCGGACCACGCGGGACATGAGGCCTACGTGCTCCTGACAGAGGCGAACCGGTACCGCACCCGCGGGCAGAGAGGGGACTGAGCGCGATGCCCAGCGCCGAAGACAGCGATCGCGGGGACCGGCGGCTGCGGTGGAGGGGCATCACCCGCCTCCAGTTCGCAGCCCTGTGCGTGGTCCTGGTCTTGATCGGGGTCGCGATTCGGTTCGCGCCTGGGCTGGACGACTGCGCGCCGGGTGTGGAGCACTACGGGCCCGAGTGCGTCGGCGTGACCGACGGCGGCTTCGCTTTTTCGCCTGTGCTGGGGCTGGACGCCGTGATCGAGCGGATCCAAGAGGAGAACGACTGGGTCGAGCAGCAGGACAGGGAGCAGGACAGGTCCTCTGTGAGCATCGCCTACGCGCTGCCGCTGCCCACCCAGCTCAACGACGAGTCGGACAGGTGGCTCCACGAGTTGCAGGGCGCCCACCTCGCGCAGCGCCGGGCCAACCGCACCACCGCATTGGGAGACCAGCCGCTGATCCGCCTGCTCGTGGCCAACGCCGGCGACGACAACCGCTACTGGGAGCCGGTCGTCGCCCAGCTACGGGACCGGGTCGACTCTCCCGACCGTCTGGTGGCGGTCATCAGCCTGGGGAAGAGCCTGGCAGCCACTCAGGAGGCGATCAGGGAGCTGACCTCTCACGATATCCCGGTGATCGCCGCCCAGCTCACCGCCGACGACCTCACCGGCGAGGCGGCGCAGGGCAGCGTCGACGGCCTGGCGCGGGTGGCGCCCACCAACAGCGACGAGGCCCAAGCCGCGGTGGCCTACCTGAGGCTCGATCCTCTGGTCCGCCGAGCGCTGCTGGTTCAGGACACCCGCGACGACGATGTGTACGCCAGCACCCTCGGCGAGGCGTTCGCCCGCGAGTTTGCCGGCGGGCTGATCGGGCGAGTCGCGGAGTATGACTCGTCGCTGCCGGGAGTCGCCAACGCGTTCGCGCGGATGATGCCGAACATCTGCGCGCTGCGGCCCGACGTCGTCTACTTCGCGGGCCGCGGCGACGCCCTGAGCGACTTCATCGAGGCGCTGCCGGAGCGCACCTGCGTGGACTTCCCCATCAACGTTGTGACAGGCGACGCCGGCGTGGACGTGGCCACCCTGCTTCGGCGGCAGCTAGATGAAGGCCGGAAGGGGATGCAGGCCGGACTCGAGGCCAACGCGACCTTCAGGTACACCGCGCTCGCCCATCCCAGCGCGTGGTCCGCCGCGCCGGCGTCGTTCTCGGGGGCCTCGCTCGAGTATTTCCAACAGGACTGCTTGGACTGCTTCACCAGCCTCTTCCCCGGCGAGACGCTCGACGACAGCGCGGCCATCATGGGCCACGACGCCGTCGTGACCGCGGTGCGGGCGATCCGGTCCGCCGCCGGCAACCGCGATCTCAACGAGAACCCGGTCCTCCCCGGCGAGGTGATCCAGCAGTTGAACCAGCTCCACGACGCCCTTGCGGTGCCCGGCGCGAGCGGCTGGATCTCCCTGGACGAGAACGGCGATCCCGTGAACAAGGCCATCCCGATCCTCCAGCTACGGCCCGACGGCACCGTCCAGTTCGTCACACTCTCCTCACCGCTCGGCACACCGTTCATCCCACCCCAGCCCGACACTCCCTAGCGGGGCTGCGCCCCGGCCCGACGAGGCATGGACGGGTGGGACGGTCGCGCGCGGAGTTGACCGCAGTTTGTGCTGGATCCGCGCAGCATGCTGCGCGGATCCAGCACAGATCCAGCCCGATCTGCGCTGCGCGCTCCCGCAGCGCCTTCGGAACCTTCAGCTCTTCCAACGTCGGAGCCATGCCACCATCCTCTCGTCGGGCCCTGCATGCTCGCGGGAGCGTATGTCCCCTGTCCGTCCGGGCCGGATGGTCGATCAGCCGAGAAACCCGACCTGTGCCAGCCCGGTCGGCGCGGCCGCGTTGGCTGTCACACCCCCGGCGTACCGTTGCTGCTCTGAGACGACGAGAGGAGACCCGATGGAACCGACCGTGACCCCGCTCGCGCTGCCGCGGGGGTATGGCACCGCGACACAGCCGATCCCCTGGGCCGACGTGAGCGCGCGGCTCAAGGCCTCGCTGCACTACTGGGTGGCGACCACGCGCCCCGACGGCCGCCCGCACGTCGTGCCCCGCTGGGGCGTCTGGCTGGACGAGAGCTGGTATTACGACGGCAGCCCAGCGACCCGCCACGCGCGCAACCTGGCGGCCAGCCCGGCGGCCGTCCTGCACCTGGAGGACGGCAGAGAGGCAGTCGTCCTTGAGGGGACGTCGCGCCCAGTCACGCCGGCCGGTGACCTGGGCGAGCGGCTCGCCGCCGCCTTCGCCAAGTACCACGACCTCGGCTACGCCCCCCAGCCGGACGCCTGGGACGGCGGCGGCCTCTGGCGCTTCGCTCCCGCCTGGGGTTTCGCCTGGTCCCGCTTCCCAGACGACGCCACCCGCTTCACATTCGACCTGGTGATGAGCACATCGTGACAGATGTGGCTGGAACTGCTCATTCGCCCGGAAGTGCACACTGCACATGCGCTGAGCGCCTCGACCGGCGCACCAGCTCAGCGGCGCACGCGTCACACCGCTGCCGCTGCCTGGGGGTCGTCTTCGAACTGGGTGTGGTACAGCTCGGCGTAGCGGCCGCCGGCGGCGAGCAGCTCGGTGTGGGTGCCGCGTTCAGCCACGCGACCCTGCTCGATGACGAGGATGGCGTCGGCGTCTCTGATGGTGGACAGGCGGTGGGCGATGACGAGAGCGGTTCGACCGGCCAGGGCGTCGGCCAACGCGGCTTGGACATCTGCCTCGGAGGTCGAGTCCAGGTGGGCGGTGGCCTCGTCGAGGATGACGACGCGAGGTCTGGCCAGCAGGATCCGGGCGATGGTCAACCGCTGGCGCTCCCCACCGGAGAACCGGTAGCCGCGCTCGCCGACCACGGTGTCCAGGCCATCGGGCAGCGACTCGACCAGGCTGGCGAGGCGGGCCTTGCGCAGCGCGTCCCACAGCTCGCCGTCGGTGGCGTCGGGCCGGACGAAGCGCAGGTTCCCGCGGACCGTGTCGTGGAACAGGTGGCCGTCCTGGGTGACCATCCCCACGGTCTCGCGGATGGCGTCGAAGGACAGGTCCCGCACGTCGATCCCGGAGAGCCGCACGGCGCCGCCATCGACGTCGTACAGGCGCGGCGCCAGCGACGCGATCGTGGACTTCCCGCTGCCTGAGGAGCCCACCAGGGCGACCAGCTGGCCGGGCTCGACGCGGAAGGACACGCCGTGCAGGATCTCGGCGCCGCCCCGCGTGTCCAGCGTGGCGACCTCTTCGAGGGAGGCCAGCGACACCTGGTCGGCGGACGGGTAGACGAACCGCACGTCGTCGAACTCCACTGAGACGGGCCCGTCCAGCACCCGGACGGCGTTCGGCTTCTCGGTGATCAACGGCGGCAGGTCGAGTACCTCAAAGACCCGCTCGAAGCTGACCAGGGCGGACATCGCATCGACCCGAGCGCTGGACAGCGCGGTCAGGGGCGCGTAGAGCCGGGTGAGCAGCAGGGCCAGCGTGACGACGGTGCCAGGGTCCAGCCGACCCCGCATGGCCATATAGCCCCCGAGTCCATAGACCAAGGCCAATGCGAGGGCCGACACCGAGGCGAGGGCGGTGAGGAACACGTGCTGGCCCATGGCGGTGCGCACGCCGATCTCGGCGACCCGCCGCGCCCGATTCCCGAACTCCGCCTCCTCGCGGGCCGGCCTGCCGAACAGCTTCACCAGCGTCGCCCCAGGAGCGGAGAAGCGCTCGGTCATCTGGGTGATCATCGCCGCATTGTGATCCGCCGCTTCGCGCTCCAGGTGCGCCAGCCGGCCGCCCATCCTGCGCGCGGGCAGCACGAAGACCGGGAGCAGGACGAGCGCCAGCGCAGTGATCTGCCACGACAGCCCCAGCATCACGCCCAGCGTGAGGATCAGCGCGATGAGGTTGCTGACGACACCGGACAGGGTCCAGGTGAAGGCGCGCTGCGCGCCGATCACGTCGTTGTTGAGCCGGCTGATCAGGGCGCCGGTGCGGGTGCGGGTGAAGAACGCCACCGGCATCCGCTGCACGTGGCCGAACACGGCGCGGCGCAGGTCCAGGATCAGCCCCTCGCCGATCTTGGACGACTGCCAGCGCTCGGCCACCCCGACCACCGCGTCGAAGACGGCGATGAGCGCGATCAGGATGGCCAGCCAGACGACCCGGCCGACGTCCCGCCCTTCAATGATCTCATTGACCACCCGGCCAGCGAGCAGCGGCGTGGCGACGGTGAGGACGGCGGCGACCACACTGAGCATGAGAAACACGGTGAGGGCACGCCGGTGAGGTCGAGCGAAGGCGCCGATGCGCCGCAGGGTGGCGCGGCTGAACGCCCGCCGGGGCTGCTCACCCTGCATCGCGCTCTCGAGCGCCATCCAATGGCTGAAGTTCATCTCCATGGGACCAGCATCACACCTCAACCGCACTTGAGGTCAAGAGGCAGTGCGGTTTCCGTGGTCAGGGGCAGCCGCGATTGGGACGGCTCAGCCCTTGGGCCGCTCTTTGTGCCCTGCCTTCAGCAGGTCGACCATCTCGGCGATGCGCTCGACGCGGCGATCGGGCCGCCGCGTGGTGGCGTCGATCCAGCGGAGATACGCCGCGCGGTAGAACTGGGCGAGGGAGTCGAAGAAGGCGGCGGCGTCTGGCTCCGCGTCGAGCGCGGCGGCCACGTCGGGTGCAAGGTCGGATCGCTGCGGCCCTTCCGGTTCGAGCGTCACGGAGACCTGGTCGCCGACCGCGACGCCGCAGTCACGACGCCAGGCCGGTCCCAGCGTGAACCCGAGGCCGTGACCGTCGATCGGCTCGAGGACGCCCCGAATGCGCATGCCGTTCACGGTGCCCGCCACGTGGTGTCTGGGCTTGCGGCCCCACGCCTCGTCGGGATCGAACGGGACTGGGACGAACACACGGCGCTTGCGGTCGTTGATCGTCGTCGTCACGTAACTCTTCGCGGCGCTCACCCTGCCGATGCTAGTGCCCTCGGCGCCTCAGGGCCGGGAGCGCTGGTCGCGGTCCCTTCAGTCGCCGCTGCCGTAGGAACGGGTGAGGATCTCGAGGTAGTGGCCATTGGGGTCTTCGAAGTACACCCCGCGCCCGCCGTCACGCCGGTTGATCTCTCCGGGCTGGGTCCGCCAAGGATCGGCCCAGAAGGAGAGGTTCCGCTGGCGGATGCGGCCGAAGATCTCATCGAACTCGGGCTCACTGATGAGGAACGCATAGTGCTGTGGCGTGACCTCACCGTCGGCGTCCATGAAATCGAGGGCCACGCCGTTGGCGGTCTGCACCATCAGGAACGGCCCGAAGCGAACGGGGGCGGGGAGGCCGAGGATCTCGGCGAGGAACGTCGCCGACGCCTCGCTGTCGTGGGCGGAGACGATGGTGTGGTTGAGCTGCACGGCCATAACGCGTCCTTTCTTGACACCCGAGCACGGCGCCCGGGTCAGTCCTGCCCGATAAGGATGCATCCTCAAGCCGACTTGAAGTCAAGGGCGCTCGACAGCCTGGGCTCGACGGCCCTCAGCCGGCTCGACGTCCGGTGGTGAACGGTGGGGCGCCCGCGAGCTTTCCTCCGTCGATGACCAGGGTGGTGCCGGTGACGAACGCCGCCTCGTCCGAACACAGCCAGATGACCGCGGCGGCGACCTCGTCGGGTTGGCCGATGCGGCGCATGGGCATGGCTGCCGCCGCCGCTTGTTGGGCGTCCGCGCCGGCGCGCGCGAGATGATCCGTGAGGATCGGGCCGGGGGCGATGGCGTTGACGCGCACGCCCTGCTGGGCGTAGTCGAGCGCCGCCACCTTGGTGAGTCCTTCCAGGCCGTGCTTGGAGCTCACGTAGGCGGCGAGCCCGCCGACGGCGTCGATGCCAACACATGTTGACGACGGCTCCGCCGCCGTTGGCGAGCATGGCGGGGATCTCGTACTTCATGGCGAGGAAGACGCCACGAAGGTTCACGGCGAAGGCGCTGTCGAACGCCTCAACCGGGACGTCGGCGAGCGGGGTGGGGGGATGGCCGCCGCCGGCGGCGTTGCAGGCGAGATCGAGCCGACCGAAGGCATCGACGGTCCGCTCGACGAGCCGGGCGACCGCGTCTGTCGGTCTTCAGCAGCCCGGTGACCGCGGCGGCCACGGCGATGGTCAGCACCCAGCCGGCGGTGGCGCGCGGGTTGGCGACTGTTTTGTGCTGGATCCGCGCAGCATGTTGCGGGGATCCAGCACAAAACCTTGCCCGACGTGACGCGCGACGCGTGCGACCCGACCCCGGCCGAGTTGACTCACGCGCGGCGGATTCGCGGCCCGAAGTCGCCTAGGCGGGGTCGATGCGGTAGAGGCCGCCGTCGCCCATCGACATGACGTACAGCTCGCCGGCCTGGTCCTCGCCGAATGAGCTGAGGGCGCCCACGGCGAGGCCGAGGGCGCCGAGGTCGTCGACACGATCGCCCTCGCGTCGCAGGCCGAGCAGCTGCCCGGCGCAGAAGTCGCCGTAGACGTAGGCGCCCCGAAGAGCGGGGATGCTGTTGCCCCGATAGACGATCCCACCCGTGACCGCGCAGTTGTCGCCGCTCAGGGGATAATCGATCACGGGCCCGACAGCGCCGGGCGGGGCGGCGCCTCGAAACTCGCGGGTGCCCTCACGAAGGTTCCAGCCGTAGTTCTCTCCGCCCCGCGACGAGGCCGGTGTGAAGCTGACCTCTTCCCACTCGTTCTGGCCGACGTCGCCGATCCACATGTCCCCGGTCTGGCGGTCGAACGAGAAGCGCCATGGGTTGCGCAGGCCGTAGGACCAGATCTCCGCGAGAGCGCCAGGCTGGCCGACGAAAGGGTTGTCGGCCGGGATGCGGTATGGCTGATTGCCGTCAGGGCGAGGATCGATACGCAGCAGCTTGCCCAGCGGGGTGTCGAGGCGCTGGGCGTTGCCTTGAGGATCACCGCCCGAGCCGCCGTCGCCCAGACCTATGTACAGGAGCCCGTCAGGGCCGAAGACCAGGTGGCCGCCGTTGTGGTTGGGGTACGGCTGCGCGACGGCGATCAGCTCACGCCGGCTGTCGGGCCGGGCCTGTCCCCCGTCCATCGTGAACTCCACGATTCGCGTGTCGCCGTCAGGGTTCGTGTAATTGACGTAGAGGAACCGGCCGTCGGGGGAGAACGCCAGGCCGAGCAGGCCCTGCTCTCCGCCCTGGGAGACCTGGTCGGACAGGTCCAGGACCGGCACCGGGTCCACCTGGCCATCCCGCAGCGCCCGAACCTGGCCGCCCTTCTCCGCCACGTAGTACGCGGGGTCGCCTGGCCGCATCGCCATGGCCAGGGGATCGTCGAAGGTCCCCAGCTGGGTGAGGCGAATCCGGATCTCCCCCGCGGGAGGCGGCTCCCCCTCGACGGGATATTGAGGGAGTGGCACAGGCCCGGTGACGGCCGGCGCGGGGTCCGCCCTGCCATCACCGAGGCAGGCCGCCAGGGTCAGCGCGATGGCCAGGAACGCAGCGCTCCGCAACAGTCTTCGGTTCATGATCCCCTCATCGAACGACACATCCGTAGAAGAATACGAGCGCGTGGGACACGCCGCAGAGCGCAACCCTGCTCGCTGGCCTGAGAACAGTCTCTCTGCCTCACCCCATCAGCCCTCCAGCAGGATGCGGCGGCTCACCATGATGAGCGCGGCGGCGGCGAGGAGGCCGCCGGCGGCCACGGACCAGGCCAGCTGGTATGAGTACGCCTCGACCAGCGCGCCGAACCCGAGTGGGCCGGCGACGCCACCGACGAACACCCCGGCCTGCGTGATGCCGGTGGCGGCGCCCGGCGCGTGGGGGTTCAGGCGGACGACCGCGAAGTTGAACAGCCCAGGCCAGCCCCACCCGCACGCGAACACCAGGACGGTCGCGAGCATGATCACCAGCTGCTGACCCGGCAACGCGAGCAGCGCCGTGCCCACCGACCCGACTGCCATCAGCGCTGCCACGACGAGCAGCCAACCACCGCGCAGGTGGTCAGCCAGCCATCCCCACAGGATCCGGCCGGCCACCCCGACGGCGCTGCCGAACGCGAACAGCAGGCCCGCCGGGCCGGGCGAGAGGCCGCCCGCCACCGCCGACTCAACATAGAAGCTGCCGACCGCGGTCGCCGTCCCGGCGGCGATCCCGGCGGCGACCGTGAGCAGCGCCATCGGCCCGGTCGAGGCATCGCCCTCGCGCATCCCCCGGCCTGCCAGCCGCTCCTGCAAGACGCGCAGCCGGGCGCAGGCGATCCCGACGGGAACCGCTGACATCGCGCCGGCCACGAATCCCCAGCGCCAGCCCACCGTCAACCCGAGGGCGGGAACCGCGAGCCCCGCCAGCAGCGTGCCGACCGGGACCGCTGACTGCTTCACCCCGAAGGCCAGCCCCTGCCCGTTCAGGGGCACCATCCGCGCCACGGCCAGGTTGCTGGACGGCTGGGCGATGCCGCTGCCGACCCCATTGACCGCGAGCAGGAGCGCGAGCACAGGCCACGACCGAGCGAACGCGGCGATGCCCAGCATGCAGGCGCCGCTCACCGTCACCGCGAACGCCATCGCGGTGGGCGCGCCCAGCCGCTCCGACAGCCGGCCCCCCGGCACGGACGCGAGTGCGGCGGCCGCGAAGTAGCAGGAGATCGCAAGGCCGAGCCGCGCCTCACCGAACCGCAGCTCCTGCCTGATGAAGACAGCGAACGCGGCCACCAGGAAGAAGGCCAGCGCCCCGACCGTGTTCGAGAGCATCGCGATGACGACCCCCGCCATCCAGTGGCCGGGGGACCTCACCGGGCTCCGCATCTGCTCCTACCCGTGGGCGAGCACGACGTCGGCGAACTCGGTGAGCGTGCGGACCTGCCGAGGGTGCTCCACCACGCGGAGGCCGGGGTGGTCGATGACCCATGAGAGGAGCCCCGCGGCGTCGGCCGCCGTGACGTCGTAGGCGATGGTGTCGCCGAGGTACCAGGCCTCCTCGGGCAGCAGCCCGAGCGGTCGCAGGGCGTGGCCAAAGATCGCGGGATCGGGCTTTTCCACGCCGACGACGGTCGAGTCGACGATGATGTCGAGCAGTGGGGCCAGGCCTGCCCGCTCCAGCGCCCCGGCGATCCGCCCGTTCGCGTTGCTCACGACGCCGACTTTGACGCCCGCCTCACGCAGCCGTGTGAGGCACTCGACCGCGCCGGGAAGTGGGTCGTCCCACAGGTGCCGAGCGTCATCGGCCTGCGTCCACGCCTCGATCATCAGGGCGGGCGGCACGTCACAGTCGGCGGCGAGCCGGCCCAGCCACCGCTGCCACCAGCCAACGAACACGCCGCGGCTGGGGCTGAACTCGTCATCCAGCAGCGCGAGCGTTCGCCAGAAGGCGTCGTCGAGGTCGCGCGGGTCGGCGCCTCGATCGCGCAGCGCCTTCGCCAACCGGTCCACATGCACCTGCACGAGCGTCCCACCCGCGTCGAACAGGACGCCTTTGGGAGGGCGGCGCCGGATCACAGCACCTGGATGATCAGGGCGTCACCCTGCCCGCCGCCGCCGCACAGCGAGGCCGCGCCGACCCCCCCGCCGCGGTTGTGGAGCTCGTGGACGATCGCCCCGGTGATCCGCGCGCCGGTGGCGCCGATCGGGTGGCCGAGCGCGACCGCGCCGCCGTTGCGATTCACCCGCTCGCTGTCGATTCCCAGCAGGTTGGCCGAGTGGATCGCCACAGCGGCGAACGCCTCGTTCATCTCGTACAGGTCGTAGCTTGACGGGTCCCTGCCGATCTTCGACGAGGCCTTGATGATCGCCTCGGCCGGCTGGTGGTGCAGCGACGGGTCAGGACCCGCGACGGTGCCGTAGGCGAGGATGCGGGCGAGCGGCGCCAGTCCCAGCTCTTCGGCCTTCTGGCGGCTGGTGAGCACCAGGGCAGCCGCCCCATCCGAGATCTGGCTGGCGTTGCCGGCGGTCGTCGTGCCGTCCTTCGCGAAGGCGCCGCGGAGTTTGGCCAGCGACTCAGGCGTCGTACCCGGGCGCATGCCCTCGTCCTGCTCGACGACGATCGCGTCGCCCTTGCGCTGGGGGACCTCGACGGGCACGACCTCGCCCCGGTAACGGCCTTCTTTCCAGGCGTTGACGGCGCGCTCGTGGGACATCGCCGCCCACTCGTCCTGCGCCTGCCGGCTGATCCCGTACCGCTGGCTCATCCGGTCGTTCCCGACGCCCATGTGCTCGGCGTCGAACGCGCACCACAGGCCGTCGTGCACCATCGAGTCGACGACCGCGCCGTCCCCCATCCGGTAGCCGGTGCGGGCCTTGGGCAGCAGGTAGGGGGCGTTCGACATCGACTCCATGCCGCCAGCGACGACGACGTCGAACTCGCCCTGGCGGATCAGCTGATCGGCCAGGGCGACGGCGTCCATCCCGGACAGGCAGACCTTGTTGACCGTCAACGCGGGCGCCTCCATCGGGATCCCGGCCTTGCGGGCGGCCTGCCGCGCGGTGATCTGGCCCTGGCCGGCCTGAAGCACGTGACCCATGATCGTGTACTCGACTCGGTCGGGCGCGACCCCCGCCCGCGCGAGCGCCGCGGCGATGGCCCGGCCACCGATGTCCATCGCGGACAGCGTTGAGAGCCCACCGCCGAACCTGCCGATCGGCGTGCGGGCATATCCGACAATGACGGCTTCGCTCACGATTTCTCCTGCTCCGTCAGGGATGGGAACCCATCAGTACCACGCCTGGTCGTGCCGGCCGTGTGGAGTAGGCATGCTGGGCGCGTGGCTCTGCTGGCGCTGCTCCGGCGCAATCCTGATTTCCGGCGGCTGTTTTCGGCCGCCGTCATATCGCTGGCGGGCGACTGGTTCGCGTTCGTGGCCGTCAGCGGCCTCGTCAACGAGATCACCGGCAGCCAGGGCGCCGCCGCGGTCGTGTTCGCGGCCAGCGTCCTGCCCGTCTTCCTCGCCTCGCCGCTCGCGGGTGTGGTCGCGGATCGAGTCGACCGCAGGCGCATGATGGTCGCCGCCGATCTCGGGCGGGTCGTGCCGGCGCTGGGGCTGCTCGTGGCCGCCCAGCGCGGCAGCGCCGCGCTGGCGATCGTCTGCGTCATCGCGATCGCGGTCATGGCGGCCTTCTTCGAGCCGGTCGTCAGCGCGGTGCTGCCCAACCTGGTCGATGCGCCCGACCTCTCGCTCGCGCAGGCGGTGATGGGCTCGGTCTGGGGGACGATGCTGTTCGTCGGCGCGGGTGTCGGCGGGCTCGTCTCGCAACTCCTCGGCCGCCAGACCACGTTTGCCCTCAACGCGGCGACCTTCGCCGTCTCGGCGCTGCTCGTCACGCGCATCCGCCGGCCCTTCAGAGCAGGTCCGGTGTCCTCCCCCGCCACGGTGCTCGCGCATCTGGGCGAGGTCTGGTCATTCGTGCGACCGCGTAAGGTCAGCCGCGCCTTGATGCTCGCCAAGACCGGGGTGGGGCTGGGCAACGGGATCGTCGGGCTGCTGCCCGCATTCGCGGCGACGTGGTTCGGCGGCGGGGATGCCGCCGTTGGCCTCCTGCTCGCCAGCCGCGGGTTGGGCGCGCTGATCGGGCCGCTCGCCGGACGGGCGCTCGGGCGTGACGACGGGCGCCGCATTCTGTTCATCTGCGGCGCATCGATCTGCGGCTATGGGGTCGCCTACGCGTTCCTGCCGCTGACACGCTCCCTCGCGGGCGCGGCGCTGTGCGTGATGCTCGCACACGCGGGCGGCGCCACCCAGTGGGTTCTGTCCACCTATGGTCTCCAGCGGACGACTCCTGACGCCGTGCGCGGCCGGGTCATGACGCTCGACTTCGGCCTGGCGACGCTGGCGATGGGCGTCTCCGCCCTGCTCGCGGGCGGTGCGGCCGAGCTGTTCGGCCTGCGAGCGACATCGTGGGCGCTGGTCGGAATCTCTATCAGCTCAGGCGTCAGCTGGCTGATATGGACCAGGGATCTGTGGCGGTCACCCACCGATCCGCTCATGATCGAGACCAGGCGTCGAGGAGCGCACGGATGAGGTTGCAGCGCATCGACCACGTCGGTTACGCGGTTGAGGACATGGAGATGGCGATCGGATACCACCAGCGCCTCTATCACGCGGAGGTCACCCGCCGCGAGGAGATCGAGCGGGACGGGGTGCGAGAGGCGCTGCTGGCCATCGGCTCCAGCTTCATCCAACTCCTGGAGCCCACCCGCGCGGACTCTTCAGTCGCCAGGTTCCTCGAACGCAACGGCCCTGGCGTGCACCACATCGGCTACGGCGTCGCGGATGTCGCCGCGACCCTGGAAGACCTGCGGCAGCTCGGGGTCCGCCTCGTCGACGATCACCCCCGGCCGGGCTCACGCGGGTGCACCGTGGCATTTCTGCATCCAAAGGGCGCCATGGGCGTGCTCGTCGAGCTGGTCGAAGATCCGACTCGCAACCCCTGAGAAACGGCATGCCCCCCGAGACCGAAGTCTCGGGGGGCGTGCGTGCTTTCAACCGCTACCTGATGATCGCGGAGTTGCGCCGGTCGAACCGGCGTGCCGCACCGACGAGCCCGGCACCCAGGATCAGGGTCACGAGCGCGACGAGCGCCAGCGGCGCACTGTCCCGGCCGGTCTCGGCCAACGCAGCTTCTGGCTTGGCCTCGTCCTTGGCGGGGGCGTCCTCCGCTTTCTCCTCGTCAGGTACGACGACATCCTTCACTTCGTCGTCAACCGGCTGGTCGTCAACCGGCTTGTCGTCAACCGGCTTGGCGATGACGGGGTTCTGGATCTGAATGCCGGGGAGAGCGATCGCCTTGCCACCGCTTCCACCCCGGGCGCTGTTGCTTCCGACATCGATGCACGGCTCCGAGGTACCGAGGTTGATGACGCAGGCGCCGATGCTGACACCGATGCCACCGTCACCACCGTCGCCACCGATCGCGACCGCGACATCGCCGGCTTCACCAAAGCCCTCGACAGCACCGAAGCCGCCGTGGCCACCGCGGGAGACGTCGCTGCCGACGTCTTCGCAGAGGACCGGACCGAGGATGCCGATGGCGCAGATGCCGACCCCGAGGCCGAAGCCACCGTCGCCACCAGAGCCACCGAACGCTATGCCAGTGCCGTCGCCGCCGTCCCCGAGAACCTTCCCGAGGCCGCCGTTGCCGCCAGCGCCGTTGTTGCTTCCGACGTCGTCACAGACGACGGGCGCGAGGATGCCGATGCCGCAGATGCCGACGCCGACGCCGATCTTGCCACCGTCACCACCGTCACCACCAGCGCCGACACCGGTGCCGTCACCACTGCCGCCGAAAGCGCCCGCAGATCCGCCGTTGCCGCCGAGCCCGTTGTTGCTGCCGACGTCGTCACATTGGACATTCGCAAGGACGCCGAGGCCACATATGCCGAGACCGATAGCGATCAGGCCACCGTCGCCGCCAATGCCGCCAAGCGCCACAGCGTCGCCGTCGCCCGAGCCAGCCTCGGCAGACGCAGCGCCACCCTTGCCACCGATGCCGTTGCGCTTGCCAACCTGGTCACAGATAGTCGTCGCAAGAATGCTAGGCAGGCACAAACCAACACCGAGAGCAATCAAGCTGGAGCCGTCACCGGCATCACCAGCAATCGCGACGCTGGTGCCATCAACGTCGATCTGACCATCCTCGCCAAGGGGAGAGGCGTTGCCGTTGAAGCATTTCTGCAGCACACAGCCGCTGAACCCGAACGCGAGGCCGTCTTGGTCGCCGACGGGGTCGCCGTCGTCATCCACGTCGCCCGCTGGCACGGCCACGGGCGCCTCCTGTCCGGGTGCCGCCTCTGCAGGTGCCGCCTCCGCGGGCGCAGCCTTATCAGGTGAAGCCTGATAAGGCTCAGCCTGCAACGGGGCCTCACCCGTCACGGCGTTCGCCAGATTCTCAAGGGGCTTGACCTTCAACTGACCGTCTTCGAGCGTGGCAGAGATCTCCTCTTGCGCGCTCGCCACAGGCAGCAGTCCAGCAAGCAGTATCAGGAGCGCACACATCGCGGGGAAGGCGCCCCGGAGGAGCACTCGTGGAGCGGTAGCACGGGCTCGCCGCTCCGAAGGAGCAATTTCCATGAAACCTCCAGTGGGCCCCGAAGGATGAGTCCCGCGGAGCTTGTCGGCGGAACCCAGGCTTGTCGTTATGCCCGGTGTCTACCATCTTCAGCGGGCTAGTAGCAATGATCTAGTGATACAGACGGAGGCAAAGCCCCCGGTCACCGATCACCGCCGGTCAGGGAAAAATTCCGGACTCTGCCTGCCTAGGCCCCCCGTAGCTGCCGAGTCCAGAGGCCAGCAGGCGCTCGACGTATTGCGCGACAACGTCTACCTCAACGTTCACACAGCCGCCCACTGTCCAGCGGGACCATTCGCACTCGCACGTGTGTGCGGTATGGGAACCACGCCTTGGACATGCACCTGTCGTGCCGCGTAGGATCGATGCTTTGACCGTGGATCTCCCGTGGATTTCTGAGACGGGCACGTACACTCCGTGGCGTGCGCTTCTTCGACCGTTTCAGGCGTCGGCGGCGTCAGCCGCCTGTATCGGGCGCGTCGGCCCAAACACTCGCCGAGTTGGAGGAGTTCCTGAAGACCCGAGAAGGCGTCGAGGCGTATCTCGAGCCTCCCACGACGGTCTACGCGACGACGCTGTGCCTAGTGGCCGCGGACGGTGAGTTCCTCCGGCGGCCGATCAAGGACGAGCGTCAAGCCCACAGCCTCTGCGGCGAGTACCGCATCCCCCTCTACGACGCCCGCAAGGTCGGCTACCCCAAGCGGATGCGCGACTACCAGCGTGGGACAAGGCAGCGACGCATCCGCCTCGAGGATCTCCCGCCACTCGACATCGCCGAAGACCAAGACGACTGAAGGCTCACCGCGGGCTTTCGGACAACTCGACACCGTTGGAATCCGGGGGGTCAGGCTGCCGGATGGCACCCACGGAAGAGACATCGGCGCGACACCCCCGATTGAACGGGCGACAGCGGGCATCACACCACGTCAGGGGTTGAGGCGGATCGACTCCACGAAGACCGTCTGGCTGGGGGACTTTCCATAGATGGGGATCTCGGCGATGCGGTCGACTGCGTCCATACCTGCCGTGACCTCGCCGAAGACCGCATAGTTCGGCGGCAGGTTCACATCGCGCAGGCAGATGAAGAACTGCGAGCCGTTGGTGTCGGGGCCGGAATTCGCCATCGCGACGATGCCGCGTGTGTATCCACGGGTCTGTGCGGCGGAAAGCTCATCCTTGAACTGATAGCCAGGGCCGCCCCGACCCGTCCCGGTTGGATCGCCCATCTGCACGACGAAGCCGGGAACGATCCGGTGAATGACGGTCGCGTCGTAGAAGCCTTCGCCGGCCAGAAAGGCGAAGTTGTTCGCCGTGACCGGCGACTCGCCGGAGAACAGTTCGACCCCGATGGTCCCGCAAGACGTCACGATCGTGGCTTGGTGGCTGGATCGGCCGTCCAGTACCTGCTCTGCCCTCTGGTAGCTCGGCTTCGGCTTTCCATGCCCCTCGGGCACGGTCCCGCCACATGCGATGTTCATGTCCCTGTGTCTCCTTAGCCTGGGGCCGGCACTGCCTCGATCGTGACGGAGTCGATGTAGACGCGCTCGGTCGGCGTTTCGCCTCCCTGCCCCGACACGGCGATCGCGCCGATCCGCTGGAGGACGTCCAGCCCCTCGACGACCGTGCCGAACTTTGCGTAGTTGGCTGGTAGCTGGAAGTTGTCATTGTAGACGAAGAAGAATTGGCTGCCGCCGGTGTTCGGCCCCGCGTTCGCCATCGCGACCGCGCCTGGCGCGTACCCGCCAAGGCTGGCGCTGGAAAGCTCGTCGCGGATCCTGTAGCCGATGTCCCAGGCGGCCTGGTTCGTGCCCGAGCCGGTCTGCAACGCACCGATCGTGGTGGCGTTGCGGAAGATCTCGATCCCGTCGAAGAACTTCTGCCGCGCAAGGAACACGAAGCTGTTCACCGAGATTGGGGACTCCCGCTCGGCGAGGTCGATCACCACGCGCCCGCACGATGTCTGCATCACCGCGCGATAATCCGGACCGGCCTCAAGCACACCGGCTGGGCCGCCGGGAAACGTGGGGCGGGGGGCAGCGGCGTTGGCGGGCTGCGCGGCCCCGCACGCGACCGGGACATCACCGCGAACGACCGTCGGAACAGCCCCCACCACGGCCTGCCCGGGTTGCGCAGCCGGGTCCGAGGGCGTCACATCGGCAACCGGAACCTCCGACGGCTCTTGGACGACCTGCGTCTCGGGACGGTCGAGGCTGTAGGCGACCAGCACCCCACCGATGACGAGCACGGCAGCGATGACAACGCCCGTCTGGATGGTCTTCCTGCGCTGCTCAGCCCGCGCCGCGGCTCGAGCGGCCTCCCTCTGCCGCCGCAGCTCGCGTTGGTGCTGCTTGCCGCTCATGCCACCGCCATCCGGCTCATGTCAGAACGTGTTCGAGGAAGCGCGGCCTTGACTTGCGGGCGAAGCGCAGCGGAGCGCGGTTCAGGCGGCCCTTGTGTTCGGGGGACTCCCCCGGCCCCCTGGCCGCCTGA
>JBOGEA010000044.1:0-22450 GCA_050743205.1 Egibacteraceae bacterium
GCCCACGAGGGTGGCCAGCGCGAGCGTGGCGGCCCAGACGGGAACGCGGCCGCCCAGTCCGGCCGCGCCGACGGTGAGGGTGACCGCGATGGCGCCCAGGCGGGCGAGGGTCACGGCGACGGGCAGAGCGAGGGCGCGGCCGGCTGTCCAGGCGTCGCGGGCCAGCGTGCGCGCCTGCCGGGCGAGGGCGGGCAGCCGACGGCAGGCCGCGATGATCCCGACCAGGGCGGTCAGGGCGGTGATGACGGCTCTGCCGCGTAGGCCGCCTACGCCACGTCGGGCGGGTCTGCTCGCGGCGCGGGCGGGAGTGCGGTTGGGGGCGGTCATCGGGCGGCCTGCCGGTCGAGGGCGGGCAGCCCAGCCGCCGGGCCCGCCGCCGGCAGGCCGGGTGAGCCGGCGCGGTAGGGGCCCAGCCGGCGGCGGGCGGTCCGCAGGTCAACCGCGAGCGCCTTGGTCACGGCCCGGGTCAGCTCCGGGTCGTCCGGCTCGCCGCCAAGGTCGGTGTAGGCGGCGACCAGCTGTCCGACCGGGTCGCCCGCCAGCCGCGCCGGGGTCGCGTCGACGCCCTGGGCGGCTGCGCTCGGTTCGGTGCCCAGGTGGGTGACGACCGGTCCGGCCGTGGGCGCCGCGTTGGCGCCGAGGAGTTGGTGCGCGACTGTGAACAGGAACAGCGGGGGCAGTCCTGCGACGACGAACCGGATGATCCAGGGCAGGTCACCGGCGATGCCGGCGGCGACGTTGGCGGCCACCGACAGCCCGACCGCGCCGCCCAGCAGGGTCGCGGAGACCGTCCATTGGGCGCTGCCGCGTATGGCGGCGGCCATGCGCACAAACGCCGCGGCGATGGTGGCGTCGATCATGACCGCGTACAGCCACGCCAACGCGACGGGCACGCCGGCGCGGATGACCAGGTCGGTGATGTGTTGGAACGACAGGACCGCGGCGGCGACGCCGACGGTCAGCACGAGGACACGGGCGGGGCCGGTCACCGCGACCGCCCCCCGACGTGCGTCTGGGGCGGCAGGGCGCGGTCGTGGCGGAGCCCGACCGGCCATGGCGCGACCCTGCGCGATGACACCGCGCCGTCACGCTCGACGGCCTCATGCTCGGCGGTCGGGTAGGGGATACGGCTGGGTTCGGGCCAGCGCTGGTAGTAGTCCTGGTCCAGCTCGGCGTGGCGCGCGTCGGCGCCCGCTATGCGTGCGCGCATCGCCAGCCGGCCTGCGCCTGCGGCCTCTTGGCGGGCCAGCGCGTTGTCTTCTCGGCGGGTGGTCACATCGACCACCCCCTGGCGCGGCTGCGCGAGGCGGCGCGCTCGGGTGAGGCGCCGTCGGCGACCGTGTGGGTGTGGACCTGCGGGTCAGCCTGCCGAGACGAGGTCGGCTCGCCGATGCTCAGCGTGTCCCGGGCCGCGGCGCGGTCGGCCGCGGCTGCGGTCCGCTCGGCCAGGTCGTCGCGGGCCAGCGCGGCCCACGCGGCGTGGACGGCGTCGCGCTCGGCGCGGTCTTGGTGGGTGAACGCCGCGACGGCCCGCCGCGCGGCGGCGCGCTCAAGCGTGTCGTCGTCGCGGCGGCGGGGGGCCAGTTGGGAGCGCAGCGCGCGCAGGGCGCTGTGCCAGCCGGTGAAGGCGAATAGCATGGGGTCACCTCTTGACGAGGTCAGGCCCCCACCCGCTGACGTTTGGCGACGAGTAGCGGGCGGGGGCGGTGTGTGTACTCGCACGGCCCCCTGGCATGGGGGCCGTGTCACGTCACGGGCAGGGCATCACCTCCCCTCGCGGCTGTTCCGACGCGGACGCGTGCTGGGCGGTCACATCGCCATCCCGGCCGCGCGCTCACGCGTCGCGGAGCGTCCCAGCAGCTCCTCTACGGCCCGGTCGCACGTTTTGGCCTGCTCACGCAGGCGGTTCTCCACGTGGGCGTAGCCGCTCAGGCGCGTGGTCTGCGCCTGTTCGCGCAGATGGTCCGCGAGCTGCGCGAGCGTGTTCGCCGCGACCCAGCGGTCGTTGCCCGTGACGGTGGCGCACTCCTGCCGCAGCGCGTCGAGTATGGCCGCGGCGCTGTCGGCCTCTCTGTTCTTGCCGAATGATGTAGGCGATTGGTGGACGTGGCTGATCTGCCGTTTGGCCATTTCGGCGGCGGCTTGCATCGCCTCCGCGTAGGTCGTGGGCCGCGCGCCCTGCTCCGGTTCGGTCATTGCTGTGTTCCTTCCTTTCGGTATTCGCTGTTACGAAGGTCAATCAAAGACGCTCTCGACGCTCTTTCGGGTGTGCGGTGCTGCCGCGGTCAATCAACGACGTATTCGACGTCGTAGGGCCGCCCGTCGTCCTCACGGGCCACCAGCACGCCGCCTTCGACATGACGCTGAAGGAGATACGGCGGCACGCGGAGGAACTCCTCCAGACGGACGTCGTCTGGTCCGACGTCGTCGCGGACGGTGCGTGGCAGCATCCACAGCCCGTCTGCCCTGCGCACTTGGGCGTAGTAGAAACCCACACGTCGCGCGACCTCCTCCAACGTCGCATGGTCGCGCGTGTCGATCCCAGCGGCCTGCCCGATGCTGGCAAGCAGCGCTCGCGCGTGGCTGGTCAAAAACATTCCTCACTCTTTCTTGAGGTGTCGGTCATAGGGTCATGCCGCGGCCGGCGGGCCGCCTGCGGTCCGGCCCGTCGTCCCACGTCCGCGCCAGCTCCCGCTCACGCTGGTCCGCGCTGAGGCGGGCGACGGCGGCGTCCAGCCCCTCGCGTGGACGCTCGACGTCCCACCCCTGCTCGGCGGCGTCGATGTGGGCGCTGATGGGGGCGCGCTCGCCGGCGGACAGCTGGCCGGCCACGCTGTGGGCTCTGGCCGCGTCGCGGCTCTCTTCCACCGCCTGGGGCTGCCGGTCAAGCCCGTAGCGTCGGATGAGGCCGGGGTAGAAGAAGTCCGCAGTGCCCCATTCAGGGTCGTCGCGGAGGTCCTCCGGGATCAGCGTCCGCGGGGTCGTCTCCAGCGCCCGGGCCGCGAGCCGCCGCCGTTCCTCGTCCGACGCTGCCTGGTCGAACTCGCCGTCGTACAGGTAGTGGTTGTTGAGGTGGTGGTCGATGCGGTCGCGCGCGGCCTTCAGCCGCGTCAGCTCCGCGGCCGCCTCGTCATCCGATGCCGGCTTCGACGCGGCGAGCGTCTGGTGGATGTCGTCCGCCACGCGTTCGAGGAGCTGACGATGCAACGCGCCGTTGGTCCATGCCCACTCAAGGTCCGCGCGGGTTTCCGCGACCATCTCACCTGCCTCGGCGAGTTGGTCGCGGGTTTTGGCGTGTGCGGTCTGCTCGGCGGCCAGCTCCTCACGCACAGCTTGCGCTCGTGTCGTGATGCCCAGCCGTTCCCACACTGTCCTATGGTGGGGCTCCGCCGTTTCGTCCGGCTCCATTAATGTTTCCTCTCCCCAGCCTTCACGCTCTGGCATTGCTGTGTTCCTTTCTTTCTGGGTGCGGTGTTGCTGAGGTCAATCAACGACGTATTCGACGTCGTAGGGTCGGTTGTCGTCCTCACGGGCCACCAGCACGCCGCCTTCGGCATGACGCTGAAGGAGGTACGGTGGCACGCGGAGGAACTCCTCTAGGTGGACGTCGTCTGCTCCGACGTCGTCACGGATGGTGCGTGGCAGCATCCACAGCCCGTCTGCCCTGCGCACTTGGGCGTAGTAGAAACCCACACGTCGCGCGACCTCCTCCAACGTCGCATGGTCGCGCGTGTCGATCCCAGCGGCCTGCCCGATGCTGGCGAGCAGCGCTTGCGCGTGGCCGGTCCAGAACATCCCTCACTCCTTTCTCGCGGGTTGTCGGTCATAGGGTCATGCCGCGGCCGGCCGGCCGCCTGCGGTCCGGCCCGTCGTCCCACGTCCGCGCCAGCTCCCGCTCACGCTGGTCCGCGCTGAGGCGGGCGACGGCGGCGTCCAGCCCGCCGCGTGGACGTTCGATGTCCCAGTCGCGCTGTGCGGCGTCGATGTGGGCGCTGATGGCGGCGCGCTCGCCGGCGGGCAGCTGGCCGGCCAGCTCGACGGCGCGCTGGTGGGCCAGCAGCCCGACCGCGGCGTAGAACCCGTCGCCGCTGGCCGCGTAGCGGCGACGGCACTCGGCCACGATCTCCCAGGCGTCCACCGCATGCTGGGCCCTCTCAGACAGCCCCGCCCGGCCCAGCGACAGGGCGTCGGCGCGGTCGGGTTTGTACTTGGCCGCATCGGCGCTGGCCACGTCGAGGGCGGTCTGCAACGCCCGGGGGCTGATGCGCTCCGACCCCAGATACCGGTCACGGACCGCGACCGCGGCGGCGCGGCCGTCCTGGGCGGCGCGCGCCAAGCGGCCGTGATCGGCAGCCGCGACGAACGCGCGTTGGGAGTCGGCCAGCGTCGCGTAAAACGCCACCGCCCACTGGCCCAACAGCACCTCGGCGACCTCGCCCACCGTGACGATCTCACCGCGGCTGCGGGCGAGCTCCAACCGCTCGCACCGCGTCCGCAGCTCGGCGGTTGCGGCCTCCAGGTCGTCCACGCGGAACGCCTCGATCAGCGCTCGACGCTCCTGGGACGCGTCCGGATCACCCCACCAGCCCGGCTCCACCATCAGACCGGCCACCGCGCAGCCCTTCCCGCCGCTGCTACCCCAATTCCTACCGAACAGCCCGCCACAGACGGCGACCCACACCGATGAGGCCGGATCTGACGCAGGTCACTGACGCTGGTCCGAGGCGCAGAGGCCACGCTGCGACACAGCCCCGATCCGCGACTGTCATCTTCCAATCCCACTGGCTTCGGCCACGCGACTCCCGTAGGGGGCGCGGCTGGCTTGGTGGCGATTTGGCGCCAGACGCCTGAGCAGGTCCCACTTCGAGCGGGGAGCAGCGGGCAGATGGCGAAGACGAACGCGCAGGTCAGCGCCTTCGACGGGAGCGCCTGGTACAGCGAGGGAGAGGGCTTACCGTCCTGGGGGACCGGAGATCCCGGGTTCGAATCCCGGCATCCCGACCCTACGAAAGGCCTGGTCACAGGCCTTTTCGCTTGGCGGCGACAGCGCCTTGAGGGCTCGTTCGCTCACCATTCGCTCACAGGCTCCCACGAGTCCTTCCTCAGGCCGAGGCATGGTTTTCTCCCTCGTCCCGCTCGTCGTTCCTCCTGGCGTTCTCGTCGTGGCGCTCGGCGCCCGCCCGGCCGCTGAGCGCGTCCTGCGCGTCGCTGGCCAGCTTGTCGAGGATCCGCGCGGCCCGCGCCGCGGCGTCCTCCTGGAGGCTGGGCGCGACGTGGGTGTAGATATCGCCGGTGACCTGGATCGAGGAGTGGCCCAGCCGCTCCTGGATGACTTTCAGGTGCACGCCGTCTTTGAGCAGCAGCGTCGCGTGGGTGTGCCGCAGCCCGTGGGGCGTCAGCGGCGGCAGCCACGACTGGCCGCAAAGCCGGATGAACCGTTTGGTGACCGAGTCGGGATGGATGGGCGTGCCGTCCACGTGCGCGAACACCAAGCCCTCGTCGGTGTAGCCCGCTCCGAGCAGGTCCCGCTCCCGCGTCTGCTCTTCCAGGTGGCGCCGCAGCGCCTGGACCGTGGCGGCGTCGAGCACGACCATCCGGCCACGCCGGCCCTTGGTCTTGCCCGTTTGGACCGTGCCACCGCCCTTCGCGCGCTGTTGGACGACGTACAGCCGGTTGTGGTCGAGGTCGAGGTCGCGCCGGCGGAGCCCCACGGCTTCACCGCGGCGCATGCCCGTGAAGGCCAGCAGCCGCCACAGCGCGAGCCAGCGGTCGTCTTTGACGAAGGTCAAAAACGCCGCCAGCTCCTCAGCGGTCCACGTCTCCTGCTCGGGAGACTCAGGCTGCTTGTGCGCGCTCTTCGCCGGGTTATGAGGCAGCAGGCGGTCAGCGACCGCGTCGCTCAGCGCCCGCGACAGGGTGCAGTGAATGTTGTGGATGGTCTTGTCGGACGCACCCGCCCCCGCCGCGCACGCGCCCGTCGACGCCCAGCTCGGCGTACAGACGCTTGACCCGCCGCCCGGTCAGCGCCTGGAGCTGGACGTCGCCGATACGGGAGATGAGGTAGGTGTTGACATGCAGCGAGCAGGCGTCGTGCGAGCCGGGCCGCAGCCGTGAGCGTGACAGCTCCAGCCAGTCCGTGAGGTACTCCCCCACCGTGACCTTCGACGGCTCGATCCAGCTCCCGCTCGCGACCTGGGCCTGCAGCTCGCTCATGGCGGCGATGGCTTCCCGTCTGGTGCGAAACCCCGCCTTCCAGCGCTGATCTCGGGGCCCTCCAGACGGCCCGACATCGACCACGTAGACCCAGGCGAAGCGCTCCCCGCCGCAGTTGGGGCAGCGTCGCGTGCTGCCGCGCTCGGTTGCAGCGCCCGCACCGGCGGAACACGCGTCCCCGTCTCACCTGCGCCCTCCTGTCGCCAACGCGGCCTCAGATGCGACCGGGACACCCAGCAGACGCAGGAACGGCACCGTCAGGACGACCCATCGGCGCCCGATGCGCAGCGCCGGCAGCTCACCCGAGGCGACCGCCTCATAGGCGGCGTTGCGCTCGACGCCCAGCAGCTTGGCGGCCTGCTCCACCGTCAGTGTCGGGGGAAGGTCCACGAGTTCCCGCAGAAGCACGCCTTCCACGCTGATCCCGCTCTCACGAAGCAGGGCTCGTGCCGGCGCTGCTCAGCCCAGGCCATTGCAACTCTTACATCCTAGGACTACAGGATCCCAGGATGTGAAAAGCGACGGCCTAACGTCAAGGAGGACGGTCGAAACGAATGCTGTGACTCTGCCCACGCGCGGGCAGCCGAGCGCCCGAGAGGCGGCCTACAGCCCTTCGACGATGAGCGAGCGCAGCGCAGCCGCCTCCCGCCGCAGGCGCTCCTCCGGGATGCTCGCCGGATCAGAGACAGGCAAGGGGAAAGGCCGCCCTGGCGCCGGGTCGGCAAGGTAGCGGGGTATCAGATGCGTATGCAGATGCGGGAGGCTGTTGCCCAAGGTCTCGTAGTTCATCTTGAGCGGCTCATAGTGACGCAGCAGCGCCTTCGCCACGCGCAGAGCCTCCAGCCAATACCCGCTCGCCTCCTCAGCGCTCAGCTCGGTCGGCTCTGTGACGTGGCGACCCCGCCAGATGACGACCGTGTAACCTCGCTGGATGGCCGCGCGTTGCAGATACGCATCGGTGTAGACGCCAGCCTGCACGCGGATCCCGTACCTGTCGCTGTCGGGCCGCCCGGCGGCGCACATGGAGCACGTCGTCCCCGTCACAAGGTCAGCCCAGTCTGAGGGCCACCCGCTCATGCGCGTGGCTCTGCGCGTTGCGCGCCGCCGTCGCCGGTTTCCGCTTCGCTCCACTCGAACGCGAACTCGTGCTGGTCCCCGGCATAGAGATCGTCGGCGACCTGCAGCGTCCGCCCCTGGGCGTCATAGTCCACGTGCAGCATCCGGACCACGGGAATGCCCGGGTCAAGCCGGAGAATTCGGGCCTCTTCGGGGGCAGGCATACGCGCGCGGAACACCTCGACGCCCCGGACGAATCGGTGACCCAAGCCCTCGATCAGCTCGTCAGGACCCTCCAGGAGCGCGTCAGACGACCCCAGGCGTGTGCCTTCGGCGAGCCACAGGGGGAAGTAGCTGGCCGACAGGACGGCCGGATGATCATTCACGAGTTGCAGGCGTCGCCTCACGACCACGCTGGAGCCCCGCTCCACCTGGAGCCACTCGGCGATCTCAGGCGGGACCTCGGTGCGACCGACCTCCAGCATCCGCATGCTGGGCACCTGGTCTCCAGCCTCTACGTCGATGTCGAAGACCGGCTTGCGGCCCGCTCGATGTGCCGCATGCCGATGACTCGACGAGACGCGGCGAATGGGACGTCGAGCGCGGACATAGGAGCCGTACCCCTTGCGGGTGACCACGAGCCCCTCAGTGACCAGTTGCCCGAGCGCTGTCCGAACAGTAGTGCGGCTCACGCCATAGCCACGCTGGAAATCGCTCTCCGTCGGCAGCTAGCTGCCGGCAGGGCGAGTGCCGGCGCGGATCTCGTCTCGAAGCAGGTCGGCGAGTTGGAGCGCCAACGGTCGGTCGGCCGTGGGGTCAAGGGATGTGCTCATCACCGGCATCAGGCTCCCTGTAGTGCTGGCATGACAGGATGACAGCCTGTCGGGGCCTTCCACCTGCCTGAACGTGGCCACTTGACCAGGAGCAGGGATATCCGTGGCGCACTTCCCACCAGCGCAGGTCTGCCGCCGGCATGAAGAGGGACTTCTCCAGGGTGACGCTTACGCGGAGCATGGCGACCGGCCCATCCCACTTACAGAGGGACTCCGCGCTGACTTGTCGGGTTCAGGCGATGGCGCGCAACCGCTCGTCGAGTTCGCGGACGTAGGACAGCTCCGACCAGCCCGGCGGGAACCCCACCCGGACGTCGCGAACGTGCTTCACGTTCTCGGTGAAGCCGGTGGCGGTGGCCTCATCGATGACGTCGTTCGCCGCAGCGCAGGCGGCCTCGGGCTCGCCTGCCCGGGTCCAGACAGCGGTGAGATCGACCAGGCACATCGCCCGCTTGATCGGCATGTACGCGGCAGCGATCGCCTGCTGGAGCGGGCCGACCGCGTCAGCCGGCCTGCCACGCACCAGCCCACGGTCAGCGCGGAAGGCGTGGATGCGCCCTCGCTCGAAGCCGCCCAGCTCACCGTGGCCTGAGAAGAACCCCCAGCCGGGATCGCCCAAGTCAATTGCGCCCAGCGAGCCCTCAGCACGAGTGAGCGCCCGGTCATAGCCGTCCGCGTCGCCGACACCGGTCAAGTGCCTGGCGTGAAAGGCGTGGAGCCACACACGGGCAGGCGCCGGGGCGCACCGGCCCAGCCCGCACGCATGCTCCCAAGCCGCCACCGCCTGCTGGGGATCGCCAGTGGGGCGCGCGCCAAGCGATCCCGGCGACGACAGCCACGTCTGGGCGGCTGCCACCAGCGCCTCCAGCCGGGCGTCACGGGGGGCCCGTGCCAGGTTCAGCGCGAGGGCAAACGCGTCGGCGGCCTCACCAGGCAGGCGCATTCCCAGCGCGAGCACGCCTTGCATCGCGGCGGCGTCGGCGCCGATCGAGCTCAGCCGGTCGCGCTGCCCAGGGGTCATCGAGGCCCGTTCCAGCAGCCGGGTCACCGCGTACGCGTGTGCTCTGGCGGCGGGCAGCGCAGTGGCGGTCTCACCGGCCGCATATCTCTGGGCGATCTGGGTGGACAGCTCCTCCAGCTCACCGAGCAGCCCCGCGTCGACCCGTGAGGTCTGGCCGTACCAGTTCGCCCACTTGGTCAGATGGTCTACGGGCAGCAGCACGACCGCGCCCGCCAGAGCGATTCCATCCGCAAGCAGCTGGCGTCGTCGCACGTCCGCGTCCCTTTCACCTGGGGTTGCCAGCCGCCAGTATGCCTGGGCGGCCAGGCTGCGTCCGATTCCCAACAGCTCCACAGCGGGGGCGTCGAGCTGTTGGCACAGCGCCTCGGCGTAGTCCTCGCGTGGCACCCGGAAGCGCCGCTCCCACTTGCCGACCGCCTTGCCGTCCAGCCCGCGGTCTGTGGGGAAGCAGGCCTCGACCCGCTCGGCGAGTTCGTCGGTGCGCCAGCCCTGCGTCAACCGGCGCAGCATCGCCTCGGTGACCACGATCAGATGACGGCTCATGACGACCCCCCTGGAGACCCTGGATTCAACACCTCAAGCGCCCTCCCCGGCCGCCAGACAGGCCCCGCGCTGGCCCGTCGGGCTCAGGCGATGGCGCGCAGGCGCTCGTCGAGCGCGCGGACGCACGACAGGTTCGACCAGTCGGGAGAGAACGTCGCGCGGGCGCCACGCATCCGCTCCACGGCCAGCGTCCAGCCCGTGGCTTCGGCCTGGTCGAGAGCGGCGATCCCAGCGGCGCAGGCGCGCTCGGGCTCACCCGCCCCAACCCACGCTCTGGTGATGCTGCCCAGGTACCGCACACGTTTGACCGGGACGACCGGGCCGTCGAGCGCCTGCTGGAGTGGGCCGACCGCGCTGGCGTGCTCGCCGAGCAGCAGACGGGCCTCCCCCTCCAAAGAGTGGATGCGCGGGCCGTTGAAGCCGGCCAGCTCCCCGTGCGTGGAGAAGAACCCCCAGCCGTCCTCGCCCGCGTCGATTCCGTCCAAGGCGGCGACGGCACGCTCGAACGCTCGCGATGACTCGGTGGACTCGCGCGCGGCGGCCAAGTCCCGGCCGTGGAAGGCGTGCAGCCATACTCGGGCTGGCGCGGGGGCGTACCGTCCGAGCGTACCCGCATGCTCCCGGGCCGCCACCGCCTGCTGTGGGCTGCCGGTCGCGAGCTCGTACAGCGATCCTGGCGACCACAGCCACGTCTCGGCGGCCGTGATCAGCGCCTCCAGCCGGGTGTCACGGGCGGCGCGGGCCAGGTCGAGCGCGAGGTCGAAGCTCTGCCGCGCCTCGTCGGGGTTGCCCATGTTCAGCGCCAGCACGCCTTGCATCGCCGTGGCGTCGGCGCCGATCGAGCCCATCCGGTCGCGCTGCCCAGGGGTCATCGAGGCCCGTTCCAGCAGTCGGGTCACCGCGTAGGCGTGTGCTCTGGCGGCGGGCAGCGCAGTGGCGGTCTCACCGGCCGCATACCGCTGGGCGATCTGGGTGGACAGCTCCTCCAGCTCACCGAGCAGCGCCGCGTCGACCCGTGTGGTCTGGCCGTACCAGTTCGCCCACTTGGTCAGGTGGTCGACGGGCAGCAGCACGACCGCGCCCGCCAGAGTGATTCCATCCGCAAGCAGCTGGCGTCGTCGCACGTCCGCGTCCCTTTCGGCTGGGGTTGCCAGCCGCCAGTATGCCTGGGCAGCCAGGCTGCGTCCGATTCCCAGCAGCTCTACAGCGGGTGCGTCGAGCTGTTGGCACAGCGCCTCGGCGTAGTCCTCGCGTGGCACCCGGAAGCGCCGCTCCCACTTGCCGACCGCCTTGCCGTCCAGCCCCCGGTCCGTGGGGAAGCAGGCCTCGACCCGCTCGGCGAGTTCGTCGGTGCGCCAGCCCTGCGTCAGCCGGCGCAGCATCGCCTCGGTGACCACGATCAGATGACGGCTCATGACGACCCCCCTCACAACCCTGGATTCGACACCTCAGGCGCCCTCCCCGCGCACACGCGGAGAGGGCGAGAGTGTCGCAATGACTACCTCACCTCTGCCACATGATCAAGGTCCAGTTCTGTTCGGTGCGTTCCCAGCCTGGCGTGGCCAGGCGGCGTGTCTCGACGAGGATCCTGAACTCTTCTTTCCCATCGGCACCACCGGCCCGGCCTTGGCACAGGCTGAGCTGGCAAAGGCAGTGTGCCAACGCTGCCCGGTCATCGCCCAGTGCCTCGCGTGGGCGCTGGCCACCCGTCAAGAGGCTGGCGTGTGGGGCGGCCTGTCCGAAGACGAGCGCCGCGACCTGCGCCGACGCCGCCGTGCTCCCAGAGCCACGACGAGGCGGGTCACAGACGGAAACGGCACCGCGCCGCCCACCTCGCACGAGGCTTGAGGATGCATGAGCACCAGGGGCTGCAGCCGGCCTGCGCTGAGACGCAGTGGCGTTCTTTCTTCACTTCGCGCTGCAGCCGCCCGCTCATGCCCCTCTGTGTCAGACGGCGACCGACGCGACACGCCCGCACCAATGAGGAGGCGAGGGAGATGCATAATCGACTCGGCGGTGCTCGAGACGTAGACGGGGTCGGCGATGTGGCGTCCCCGACCGGTCGGCCTCGATTGGGCGGTGGCGGTGTGGGTGCCTCTGTCCGATCCGGGGAAACGCTGAAGTCCGGACAGACGGCTGCGCACCAGACCCTTGGAGCAGGGCGGCTCGTGCTGCATCCGCCGTGCTGCGACACCCGATCGTGCTGGCCCGCGAGACGACCGACCTGCAGATGATCCACGACGTGTCCTGCGAGCCCTGCAAACGTGAGTGGAGGGTGGCGTTCCTCGGCGACCACCGTCATGGAGTGTGAGTGTCCTGGCAGCCGGCCAGAACACGGTCATGAGCGGCCAAGATCCCTGTGAGCCGCAGTGCTGGGTGGCGCTGCTGCGCGACCCAGGCGGCGCGCCGGTCGCGGTCGGCCCGGAACCTGTCAATCGGCAGCGCGCGGACCTGCTCGGCTTGGCGTTGGCCGAAGGCTTCGGCGTAGAGCGGATCGGGACGGCCCGCCTGCTCACCCCCGAGGACGCAGCCGCCCGGCTGCGCGAGCGACGATCCGGCCGGGTCCACCCACAGGAGAGGCCATGACCGGTGCAGCGGTCTCGGTGGAGTTGATCGTGTGCGCGGCGGGCGAGCAGCCCAAACCGCCCGAGACGTTCTACACGATCCGCGACCCCGCAGCGTGGGCGACTGGCCGGCCTTTCTTTCCCGCCTGCTGCCTGGCCCGTGTGTGCGCAGTGACGGTCTGGGACGTGAGGCAGCCAGGAGCGTCGCCTTCCCAAGGTGTCCGGACGGCGCTGACCCTCACCGGAGCCAACGCAGCTTGTCCGATGAGCGACGTGGCGGTGGCGGCATCCTGCTCCGGCGAGTGGAGCAGGGGCCTTGCCGCTGCCGCCTTCCAGACGCCGGGCCCCGCAGCCCCGCCGGGGCCCCGCGCGTCGCCCTTCCAGGACGCCGAGGGTTCATGCCCGAGGTGGAGACCCCACCAAGGCAGGGACCCCTGGGCTCGTACCCTGCTGTAGCGTGGCACGCCGATCAGCAGGATTCCGGCCGCCTCGCACACCTCCCGGTAAGGCGCGCATGGTGGCAGCTGTGCCATATATCCAAGGATCTGGTATTGCCGAGGATGTGGAAGCGTGTGCCAGTCGGGACTCTGGTCGGGACCAGGTCAGACGTCCTGCATGTCGCCGTCTGGCAGGGCGCGGCCCCTCTGTGTGCGCCAATGGTCCGGTAGGTAGGTCACTGGCTGAGGCCCGAAGATTGCATGCGGCACCACGACGCGTCGTTGACTGAGGGTGTGGGGTGTGGTTCCCTCGGTGCCGCTGCGAGCACGCAGCGCATGCCAGACGCATGGCTTCGGGCGGGAGGCGTGAGGGCAATCGAGGGCGGGGGCGGACTGACGCAGGCCGAGCAGCTCGTGTTGCGTCAGGTCGCACTGGGAGAAGAGGCTGATCTGTCCGGCGCTCAGCCGCACATCGACGCCTCCACGGGCGCGCAGTGGGACCATGACCGGGAACTGCGAGCCGAGTTCCTGCACGCGCTGTGCACCGGTTACACCCACACCTTCCCGTCGCGCCTGCACGGACAGACCGACGCGGCCTGCGCGGCGCAGTCGTGGCCTGTGCATCCCCGCGGTGTCCGTGTGCGCGGCGCCAAGGTCGTGGGTCGGCTGGACCTGTCCTTCGCCGAGTTGACCCGACCGCTGCTGCTGCACTCCTGCTTTTTCGACAGCGACGAGCCGCTCAACTTGGAACAGACATGTATGCCCGCGCTGTCGCTGTCGGGCAGCCACCTTCGCGGCTTGTACGGCGACGGGCTGCAGACCCGCGGCGACATCCGTCTGGACACCGGATTCACCGCACATGGGCGGGTGCGGCTGCGCAACGCTGCCATCGGCGGGGACCTGCTCTGCTCGGCCGGCACGTTCACCGACCCCGACGGGTACGCGCTGTACGCCGACAGAGCGACGGTGAGCGGCGGCGTGTTCCTCAACGACGGCTTCAAAGCCGAAGGCGCCGTGCGTCTGCTCGACGCGACGCTGGGCGGCCTGACCTGCAACGGCGGCACGTTCACCAACCCCGACGGGCACGCGATCAACGCCTCTGGGGCGACGGTGACCGGCGCCGTGCTCCTCAACGACGGCTTCAAAGCCGAAGGCGCCGTGCGTCTCCTCGGCGCCACGCTGCGCGGCCTGGACTGCTCGGCCGGCACGTTCACCAACCCCAACGGGCACGCGGTCAACGCCTCTGGGGCGACGGTGACCGGCGCCGTGCTCCTCAACAACGGGTTCAAAGCCCACGGCGCCGTGCGTCTCCTCGGCGCCACGCTGCGCGGCCTGGACTGCTCGGCCGGCACGTTCACCAACCCCAACGGGGACGCGCTGAACGCCGACAGGGCGACGGTGACCGGCGCCGTGCTCCTCAACAACGGGTTCAAAGCCCAAGGCGCGGTGTGTCTCTTCGACGCCACGCTGGGCGGCCTGTACTGCTCGGGTGGCACGTTCACCAACCCCAACGGGTACGCGATCGACGCCTCTGGGGCCACGGTGACCGGCCCCGTGCTCCTCAACAACGGGTTCACAGCCGAAGGCGAGGTGCGTCTCATCTACACGACGCTGGGCGGCCTGTACTGCGACGGCGGCACGTTCGCCAACCCCGACGGGGACGCGCTGAACGCCGACAGGCTGACGGTGACCGGCAACGTGTTCCTCAACGACGGGTTCACAGCCCAAGGCCAGGTGCGTCTGCTCGACGCCACGCTGGGCGGCCTGTACTGCGACGGCGGCACGTTCGCCAACCCCGACGGGGACGCGCTGAACGCCGACGGGCTGACGGTGACCGGCAACGTGTTCCTCAACGACGGGTTCACAGCCCAAGGCGCGGTGCGTCTGCTCGGCGCCACGCTGGGCGGCCTGGACTGCTCGGCTGGCACGTTCACCAACCCCAACGGGGACGCGCTGAACGCCTCTGGGGCGACGGTGGCCGGCGCCGTGCTCCTCACCGACGGCTTCAAAGCCCACGGCGAGGTGCGTCTGCTCGACGCGACGATCGGCGGGTGGCTGAGCTGCTCGGGGGGGCTGTTTTTGGGCCAGCGCTATGCGTTGGACGGCGAGCGGATGAGCGTGACGGGCGCCTTCGTGTGGACGACCGCGAACACGTCGGTCGGCATCGTCGGCCTGGCCGACGCGCGCATAGGCGAGCTGCGCGACACCCCAGACGCCTGGCCTGCCCAAGCCGACGCGGTCATCCTCGACGGGTTGACCTATGACAGCTTGGAGCCCGCCGGCACGGTCGAGCAGCGGATCGGCTGGGTCACACGGTACTGCTCAGGCGGCCGCTACACCCCGCAGCCCTACGAGCAGCTATCCGCCTACCTCCGCCGCGTCGGCCGCGAGCCCGACGCCCGCACCGTCAACATCGCCAAGGAGCAGGCCCGCCGCGCCTCGCTGGGGGTGTGGCGCCGGCCCGGGCACTGGCTGTTCGGCCTGACCGTCGGCTACGGCTGGCGGCTGTGGCGCGCCCTGGCGCCACTGGTGGTCCTGGTCGCCGTCGGCGCGGTCCTGTTCGCGCACGCCCACCGCGGCTGTGAGGGCCCTGATGCGTATCAAGCGCCCGGCTGCGCGATGACCCCCGACGACATGAGCCCGCCGCCAGCCTTTCAGCCGGTGGTGTACGCGCTGGACACGGTGCTGCCGATCATCGACCTGCGTCAGCAGGATCTCTGGACGCCTGAGGGCGGCTACCGCTGGTGGTTCTGGACGTCGATCACGGGCGGGTGGATGCTGACCACCGCCGTGGTGGCAGGCCTCACCAGAGCCATCAGCAAAACCTGACCAGCCCATCCCATCCCAACCCATCCCCGCGCGGGCCGCGCGCCGCGAGCACCATCCGACGCTCACATGGCGATCCCGCGCCCGCTTCGCCAGCGCGCAACTCGGCCTGCTCTTCGGGGCCAGCAGCGCCCACAGGGCGGAAACGGATTTGGGGACCGAGAAGCAGACGTCCCAGCCTTGGACTTTGGTGTGGGGCAGATCAGACCACACTCCTGACGGGGCGCAGGCCGCCACCCCGCCCGCCGCCACCGCGACCCCGACGATGTGTGGCAAACCGCTCTCGCTGTGACGGCGAATCGCGCCGCGACCGGATCGCCCGCCCGTCGCGCGCCTGCCGCTGGCCTTACCCAAACCAGGGTCAAGACCCGTCCGGGCAGCCGAGCAGGCCGCGTCTGCCCCGCTCGACCAGGCGGGCGCTGCCCGCTGGATCGGCTTTAAAGGCCAAAGAGCGTATCGAGGAGACCTACCGGCAAGACGAACGTGGCCGGCCGAGCAACGACACCCACCACCGCATCGACTGGACGGTCCACGAGGCCGTCGTAACCCACGGCTGGAATCCAGGGCTCCTGACATGGTGCGATAATTCGTGCGGTCATTCCAGTGGGCTCCCCACATATGCTCTCGCGCATCTGCATGGGCCGATGTGCAGGCAAGGGCGTATACGCCCGCCACGGCGCGTTCGGCGCCGCTGCGGGTGCCCGCCAGTGGTCACGGGGTCAAGGATTTCGGCGACTGAGGAGTGCCACGAACTCGCCGACCTACAGCTTTCCTCCGGAAATGGAGGAAAGCCGCGGCTCAAGAACGCGGCCTCTCCGCTCGGCAGCAGGTTTCCTCCATATGCGAAGGAAACCGCGGCCAGCCGCATCGCCGAGCCGCCTGAGGCCCAGGTTCTGCGAACCAGGCGAGGGCTCGCAGGAAATAACGCACAAAAACGTCAGAAGATGGAGGACCCCACCCTTTCTACCAGGACATTCATCCCTCTAGGTCAGGAGGGCTGGAATCCTGACGGTTGCTGGGGTGCCGCGCTTGCACCGAAGCCCTTCGGTACGGCCGGCACCGTATGGCTGCGGCCGTTCCTCGCAAGCTGGGAGGAGCTGGCTCGCATCTACCTGTAGTTGGGGCTGAGAGGGCCTTTGAGGCTGCTCTGTGCGATCCTGTCAGAGTTGACCGTGGCGTGATCGAGGAGGCTGTGGTGAGCGGTCTACGCATTGCCGGATTCCGATTGGGCATTTATGTGTTCAAAGATGCCGAGATCGTTGATTTCGCCGCGCCGCACGGAGTCTTTTCGGTGGCGCGGCGGTTCGACCCAGAACTCGACGCGTTCCTCATCGCCGACGCTCACCGGCCGGTTCAGGCGCAGGCCGGATTCACGGTGCTGCCGAACTACGCGTTCGCCGACCGACCGGCGATGGATGCGTTCCTCATCCCCGGCGGGTTCGGCACCCGGCAGGAATTGCACAACCGACGGCTGCACGAGTTCGTCCGGTCGCTGCCGGAGACGACCCTGCTGACCAGCGTCTGCACCGGCTCATGGATCTACGGGCAGATGGGGCTGCTCGACGGCCTGCCCGCCACCAACCGCAAGGAGGCTGACCGCGCCGAGTCGGGACCCAGCGGCAAGGTGCCGCTGGACCGTCTCGCCGATATCGCGCCCGCCTGCAAGATCAGCCGGGCCAGAGTCGTCGACGCCGGCCGGATCATCACGGCTGGCGGCATCTCGTCAGGAATGGAGATGGGCTTGCACCTGCTGCGGCGGGCCGGATGGACGGAGGACTTGATCGGCGAGGTCGCGCGCGTGATGGAATACACGTGCGCCTACGAGCGCTACCGTGAGGACATCGAGACTCTCTGACCCGCGGTTCTGGTGGCGACGAAGCTCCACAGAGGAGCTGGTATGACGACAGGCTCAACCTCGGCTGCTGGACCTGCCGTCCGGACGTGCTGGATCCGCGACCTGATGGATCTCCCGCCGGACAGCAGAGTCGCTCGGCACGCACGGCTCGACGGTCGGCTCATCGCTGAAAGCAGCGCGGAGCCGCACGCCGCGGTCGCCATGTAGGGCCGGGCCCGAAAGCGGGAAGGAAAACAGCTATGGACGATCCAGTGCCCGCTCGCGCCGACGGCGACCCGACGGGGGAGTTCGTCCGCGACCAGCGCTACATCACCACGCGCATCACCGCCGACGGTGGCGACGGCTTCCCGGTCGAGCCCGGGCGCTATCGCCTGGTGGTCAGCCGGGCGTGCCCGTGGGCCAACCGGGCCATCATCGTGCGCCGCCTTCTGGGCCTGGAAGACGTCCTGTCCATGGGCGTGACCGGTCCCACGCACGATGCCCGCAGCTGGACCTTCGACCTGGATCCCGGCGGCCGCGATCCAGTCCTGGGCATCGAACGGCTCCAAGAGGCGTACTTCGCCCGGTTCCCCGGCTACGACCGGGGCATCACCGTCCCCGCCATCGTCGACATTCCCACCGGCCAGGTCGTCACCAACGACTACGCCCAGATCACCCTCGACCTGTCCGCCCAGTGGCGCGCCCATCACCGCCCAGGCGCCCCCGACCTGTACCCCGCCGACCGCCGCGACGAGATCGACCACGTCGCCGGTTTGGTCTTCAGCGACGTCAACAACGGGGTGTACCGCTGCGGGTTCGCCGACACCCAAGGCGCCTACGACAGGGCGCACCGGCGGCTGTTCGCTCGGCTCGACTGGCTGTCAGCGCGCCTCGAGCACCGGCGGTACCTGGTCGGCGACACCATCACCGAGGCCGACGTGCGGCTGTTCACCACCCTGGCGCGCTTCGACGCCGTCTACCACGGGCATTTCAAGTGCAACCGCCACAAGCTCACCGAGATGCCCGTCCTGTGGGCCTACGCCCGCGATCTGTTCCAGACCCCAGGCTTCGGTGACACCGTCGACTTCGACCACATCAAACGCCACTACTACCAGGTCCATCCCACCATCAACCCGACCGGCATCGTCCCCGCCGGCCCCGACCTTGCCGGCTGGATCAGCCCCCACAGCCGCGACACCCTCGGCTGGCGCCCGTTCGCCGACGGCACGCCGCCCGGTCCGCCTCGGTCTGACGAGGTCGTTCCCGCTGCGCACAGCCCGCTGTCAGCGTGAGGCTCGGCCTCATGCTGCGTCGCGTGTAACGACCCCCTGGGCTGCCGAGCGCCTGACTCGACTCCGGCCCGGGTCAAAGGCCCTTGTCCACGCGCGCTGTACAGCGCCTTTGACGGCGATGAACGGACTGCACGACTGAGGACGGGTTATGGCTAAAAGGCCCAACGATGCGGCCAAAGCCCTCAGCAGTCGACACGATGTGTTGCCTTCACAGCCGGAGTGACGGTATGTGGCTGGCCGCCGCCCGGCGAGGTCTTGACGCGCGTGCTACGACTGCTGGTCGATGCCCAGCTGCGATTTCCTGCTCCTCGACGTGTTCACCGATCAGCCGCTGGCCGGAAACCAGCTCGCGGTCTTTCCCGACGCTGCCGGCATCCCCGAGGCGTGGCTGCAGCCGCTCGCGCGGGAGATCAACTTCTCTGAGACGGTGTTCGTCTATCCGTCCGGCCAGGACGGGAGCGCACGCATGCGCATCTTCACGCCACGGGCTGAGCTGCCGTTCGCGGGTCATCCGATCCTGGGCACCGCTGTCGCGCTCGCTCGCCCCGGGATGGACGAGATCCTGTTGGAGACGGGCAAGGGGATCGTGCCGGTCCGGCTTGAGGGGGTTGGCGACGGGAAGGCCTACGGTTGCATGAGCCAGCCGCTGCCCTCGGTGCAGCCCTTCGGTGACCACAAGGCGCTGCTGGCGGCGATCGGTGTCCGATCCTCACAGCTGCCGGTCGAGATCTACGACAACGGGGTTGCCCACGTCTACGTCGCGCTCGACAGCCGTGAGGCCGTTGCTGGACTCGAGCCTGATCTGACGGTGATCGCTCGACAGTTCGCCGGCATCGGCGTGAACTGCTTCGCTGGCCAGGGACGGCACTGGAAGACGCGGATGTTCAGCCCGGGACTCGGCGTCCCGGAGGATCCGGCTACCGGCTCGGCCGCCGGCCCGCTGGGGGTGCATCTCGCCCGCCACGGGCTCATCGCCTATGGCGAGCAGCTCGAAATCAGTCAGGGCGTCGAGATCGGCCGCCCCTCGACCCTGTACGCACGGATTTCAGGCTCGGCCCACAGGCTGGAGCGCGTCGAGGTCGGGGGCTGGGCTCTCGTCGTCGGCAGCGCCGAGTTCACCTTTGCGCAAACGCGGTGACGATCGGCTCCTCGCGGATCTGCCGATAGCGTGACGGCATGCGGCTGGCTCATCTGGCGCTGCGGCTCGGTGGCGGCAGCGCGGGCACGGCCGAGGCCGAGGTTGTGAATGAAAACCGCCGGATCCGGCGGTCAGGACTCACAACCTCGCCTGCCGTTAACGGGCGGCCTTAGATTAGGCGGCTTGGGTTCCTGACCGGCGGTTTCCTCGATAACAGGCCGTCCGGTCCGCCGTCGGCTGTCTGGCTCCTCAGTCGCCGATCCGTGACATCGCGACCAGTGGCGGTATTCGCCGTGAGGCTGAACGCGCTGTTGCGGGCGTACACGCGCGGAACCCGCTGGGTGGCCGGACCAATCATCGCACCATGTCAGGAGCCCTGGCACGCCCGATCGAGCGCGTCAGATCTGTGAGGCGCACCCTTGGCAGATTCCGAAGATGTCGGCGCGGTGGGCGGTGACCCGGTAGCCGTGGCGCTGGGCGACGTCGTCCACCCAGCGCTCGACGTCGGCGGCGCCGATCTCCTCGACCCGGTTGCAGATCTCGCAGACCAGGTGATGGTGATGGCTGTCGCCGCACAGCCGGAACGCCTGCTCGCCGTCACGGTTGAAGGTGTCGAGAAAACCGGCGCCGGCCAGGGCCGTCAGCGTCCGGTACACCGTCGTGAGCCCGACGGGCTCGCCAGCCCGGCGCAGCTCCATGTGCAGGTCCTGGGCCGTGACCGAGTCTTGGCGCGACCGCAGAGACTCGAACACCGTCAGGCGCTGGCGGGTCGCGCGGAGCCCGGCCCCTCGAAGCGCGTCCTGCGCGGCTTGGGTCGCCACGACATCCCTTCAGCTCAACCGCGTGATCCTGCGCCGTTCCATCCCGGCGATGGCCTGGTGCAACGTCGACGTGAAAGGCAGCGAACAGCCTGCTGCGCGCTCCCACGGCCGAACGAAGCTACAGCGTACTGTGACAGCCGTCCGCAACCTGGGCAACCACGGTGACCTGACGAAAGATGCTGGCGAGGAGCCCATCCGCGCGGAGGTTCTCGAGGGGGCGGGCCCGATCCTGCCGGGCTCGCCCCCTCGGCGGGTGGAGCCGCTCACCCGTCGCCTCGACCTTAGCAGGTTATGGAAATCGTTGTCAATGTCAAAGATTGGTGGGCAGGTCGATCTCGAAGTGCACGGTCGACCACTCATCGTGCCGGGCGTCGCAGACGACCCGCCCGAGGGCGCGCCAGAATGCCTCGGCGCCGGCGACGCGGGTGTCGGTGTGCAGGTAGAGGCAGCGGTAGCCGCCTTCCACCGCCACGAACCGCCGCGCGGCGTCGACCAGGGCGCGGCCGATGCCGCGTCCTCGCAGGGCGGGGGTCACGTACACGCGGACGAGCTGCGCGGTGCCGGGGCCGGCGTAGCGGTCGGCGAGCCACCGCGGATTCGGAGGGCAGAGCGGCCCGCCCTCGCGCACCGCCGCCGTGCCTACGACAGCCCCGGCGTCATCGACCGCCACCCACAGGCAGTGCCGGGGGTTGCCGAGGTAGACGCACTTCAGGTCATCGACGTCCCAGTGCCACTGGGGCAGGTAGCCATAGGCGAAGTCCTCGTCGAAGACCCGCAGCATCAGCTGCCGCGCGGCGTCCAGGTCAGCCGGCAGCGCCACTCGAATGGTGAAGGATGAAGGGAGCATTGCGCCCGAACTCTAGATGAAGCCGACTTCCATGTCCAAGAAGCCCCGACCGTCACGCTCAGACTGGTTGTGAGGAGGAGTCGAGAGCAGGCGTAATGCCAGTCAGCCAGCGGGGCTTCGCCCCCAGCCCGACGAGCGATGGGCGGGAGGACGGCAGCGCGCCGGTTGACGGCAGTTTTGTGCTGGATCCGTGCAGCCTGCATCCGTGCCGAATCCTGGCCAATAGGGCTTCACACCGCCAATGGCACCGTTATTTCGACCCGGGTCCTGATGTGGAACGGGGACAACTCCCGGACCGCTCAGGTCGGTCCGCATGCCTGCGCTGCCGCGTCACCTGCGGCTTTCCGTGGGGTCACATGCCGGCGGCCGCGAGCGTGGCGACGAGCACGCGCCGTGCGCCGGCCTCGCGCAGGGCGGTCGCGGCGGCGGTCGCGGTGGCGCCGGTCGTGCGGACGTCGTCGACGAGCACGACTGCGGACGGCGCGCGGCCGAGCGCGGCGAAGGACCCCCACGGGCTCACGCGGCGGGCGGCGGCGTCGAGGGTGGTCTGGTCAGGTCGGTCAACCACACGTCGGAGCAGTGGGATCGCGCCCGGTCCAGCGAGCAGCCGGGGCAGCTCGAACCCGCGCTCCCGCAGCCGCCGCCTGCTCGACGGCACCCAGGTCATCGCGATCCCGTCGAGTGGCAGTCCCAGCCGGGCACGCATCAGCATGCCCAGGCCACGGGCCGCCGCGTATCTGCCCTCGATCTTGATCGCACGGATCGCGGCGGCGACCGGTCCCGCATAGGCATACGCCGCTACGGCGAGCACGCCGCCGGCAAGCACGAGCCGCCCAAGATCGGGCACCTCCAGGCCTCGGACCTTCTTCAGGCAGTCCTGGCAGAGCCCGCAGTCCGTCCCAGGCCGGTCGCATCCGGCACAGCGAAGGGGAACGAGCAGATCGATCATATGTTTCATGACAGGACCGTAAGCAACGTCGGGGGGGAAGACACGTCGATATCCCCAGCCACCCGCGGGGATGTGC
>JBOGEA010000045.1:0-22346 GCA_050743205.1 Egibacteraceae bacterium
CCCGCTGCGGGGTCGACGCGGGGCTGAGCACGTCCGGGCTCGCCTCGGCGGTCGGGCTGAGCCAGAGCAAGGTCAGCAAGGTCGAGAACGCCCAGCAGAGCGTCCGCCGCGACCACGTCGAGGCCTGGCTGGACGTCTGCGACGTGACCGGGCCGCAGCGCGCGCAGCTGTTGGACCTGGCCGAGGACGCGCTGGTTGAGGCGTCGACTTGGTGGCGGGAGCATCGCACGGGTCTGCGCGCCAAGCAGCTGCGGGTGGCCCGCCTTGAGGCCCAGGCGGCCAGGATCCGCGAGTTCCAACCGGGCATCATCCCAGGGCTGGCGCAGACCCCGGACTACGCGGCGGCGATGCTGCGCTTCTTCAACGTCACCTCACAGCATGACGTCGCCGCCGCAGTCACCGCCCGCCTCGACCGTCAGGCGATCCTGCACTCCCCCACCGCCGTCGAGCTGCTGATCGGCGAGGTCGCCCTGCGCTGGGAGCCCTCAGGACAGACCGGCCTTCTGGCCGCCCAGCTCGACCGGTTGACCCAGCTCACCAGGACCGCGGGGGTCCGCCTCGGCCTGGTCCGAGCCAACGCCCCCTCACCCCCGCAGCTGGGCGGGTTCGCGATCTACGACCACGACGGCGAGCTGACCACGGTCTGTGAGACGCTCACCGGAGAGGCCACCTACGCCGACCCCCGCGACACCCACGTCTACGTCGAGATGTTCACCCAGCTCAGCGCCGTCGCGCTGTTCGACCAAGACGCCCGAGGGCTTCTCACCGAGCTGATCGAGCAGCTGTAGCGCCGCGAGGTTTGTCCCGGTTGACGAGACACTGGAATGTGCGGAAGTGAGGTCGGAGCCGCATCAGGCAGCGCGCAGGGTGTCCCACACTGGTCGCGTTCGGCTTTGCTGTCAGCCGTCGAGCGTCGGCCCCATGGCCGGTTACCGAGCACATCTGCGCGGGCGAGCTGCCCATCCGGGTTTGCAGGGAGCGGATAGCGGACACCGGTCCCGGCAGCGGCATGCGACCTGTCACTGATCAAGTGGCGGGCATGCCGCATGGTGACCCGGCTTGAGCATGGACGCGATTCGCGGCCCTGTTGAGCAACGGGGGTGCCCGTACCCACACGTCGCCGCGCTCGCGGTCGCTGACTGAAGGCGCCATGGCGGAACCAGCGTCCTCCCACTCGCGCCCCGCGGACTCATTTCTCGCCAAGCCACTCACAGACAGCTGCGAGATGAGCGAGGCCGGCGGGTATCTCAGAACAACGATGCGGTAGTATTCGTATGTGTTGGTGGCTTTCGCGCGGCGCTGGGAATTGGGATGACTCCCGCGCGCTCAAGGTCTTTCAATTCGATCTGAGGACCGCCGCGGATCCTATCGAGCAGCTCGGCCTGCCGAGGCTCCAGCGCCACGCAGCGGCCGAGCACATTGAGCAGGTCGAGGAGCTCGCCCGTCATGTCTGGAGTCCAGGTCTCGCTGTGGATCTTATTAAGCGGCGAGGACACCCGGGCGGTCGAGGTCTTCCTTCGGTATCCGAACCACTTCTCGATGATCTTCATCCTATGTCTCGGCTGGCATCGTGGCTCCGCGCCCTACAGCGGCCGTCACGACGACCACAACCATCAGGATCCCGTGCGCTGCACCGAGTCGGCGGTTGGATCGCCATCTGGTAGGTCAGCCGTGGTCACTGCGCCTCGCGGTCAGTCGAGACGGAGTTGGTGGCGTGCAGGTCGCCTAATCCGGCTTAACCGTGACGAGATCGAGGCCGAGTACGTCTCCACCCCGGTGTGGGGGCCGCTGTGTAGCAGGGCAACGTCCACTTCGTCGAGTCCGACGGCTGGGTCAGCGGCACCGTCTTCGCGGTCCGGGCGGTGCTGGTCGACGCCGAGCGCGCCCTCGTCGGGTGAGGTGCGCAGCGACCGACTCGGTCTCGCGCACGGTCGCCGACGGTCGGCGAACCTCCGTGTGCCCGCCGATGCGCGGCGTGACCGGCCCAGCGACCGCGGTCCTGCTCGGCACGAACCACGGGTGGCCGCACGGGCCGCACGATGACCGCTCCGGAGACTCGTCACGAGCCGATGCCCCTCTCCCGGGCGTCGATGAGCCGGTGAACGCGCGGCAGCGCGGGGGGGAGGACGTGGCCGGCGTCCTCGCCGTCTCGGCCGGGATCAGGAGAGGCTGCCGCGCGGCGCGACCCAGGCGTGCGGCTGCCCGGTTGTCGCGGCGATGTGCTCGAAGTCGGCGTCATAGTGCAGCACGACCGCGCCGTGGTGCTCGGCGACCGCCGCAGTGAGCAGGTCCATCACGCCGGCCGCGCGGTGATGGCCGCGGCCGGCCATCCGGACCTGCACGTCGCGGGCCCGGTCGGCGATCGCCTCGGTGATCGGCAGGACGGTGTAGTGGGCGCGGCGGCGTTGGGCGATCGCCGCGACGTCGGCGCCGTCGCGGCCCGAGTACCCGGCCTCCAGGTCGACGGTCACACAGGTCGCGGCGGCGTGGTCGGCGATCAGCCCGGCGATCACGTCCCGGACCGGCTGGTGGCCGGTGCGGGCGAGCGCGGAGGTGTCCACCAGGTACAGCCGGCCCGGTACGACAGCGATGCTCACCGGCGGGCGGCGCGCATCACGTCGGGATCGGTGATGTCCCGGCCGATCCCGAGCGCGTACGGGTCGTCGAGGAGCGCATCGATCCGACGTCGCCGCTCGGCGACGAAGGCCAGCGCCGCATTCACCGTGTCCTTCTTGGTGGTGGTGCCCAACTCCTTCGCGGCCAGGGAGAGCGCTTCGTCATCGATGTCGATCATCGTCTTCATATGTCTAATGATATGCCTCCATGCATACCGCTTGCAACCTTGAAGCCGTCGATCTCGTCCTCATCGACATCGAGGGGCGCTGTGACCGCGACGCCGCCCGCCGACTGGGCGGTCCAGGGCCTGCCGTTCGAGCGAGCAGCGAATCATCTAGACCGCCCTAGACTTACTATGTGAGCAAGCCGAGGGACATCGTCAAGCGCATCGCCCGAGAGGCGGAGGGTCAAGGTCTCGACTTCGGCTTGGCCCGCGAGGGCGCCAACCACACCGTCGGCACCGGGAGATCGGCGAGAGGCTGACCGAGCAGATCTACCGAGAATGCCAGGAGAAGCTGGGGAAGGGCTGGTGGCGATGACCACCTACACAGCGCACGTCACGCGTGACGGCCGGTTCTGGCTCGTCTACGTTCCAGAGGTCGACCGTCACACCCAGGCGCGGCACCTCCGAGAGGTGGACGTCATGGCGAGGGACCTGGTGGCCGTCATGACCGATGCTGATCCCTCCACCATTGAGGTCGTCGTCGACGTCCGCATGCCGGACGAGGTCGCGACGCATCTGGCTCGCGCGGCCGAACTGCGGGAGCGATCACGCGAGGCGCAGGCCGAGGCCGCTGCCGAGCTGCGACAGGCGGCCCGTCGGCTGCGGGCCGCCGGTATGCCGTTGCGGGACATTGGGCAACTGCTCGACGTGTCCTACCAGCGAGCGCACCAGTTGGTCAGCTCCTAGCCGGCACAACGGCGGCAACCATTACGCCGCCGAGTGTTGACCCACGTCCGCCAAGCGTGGACGCAACAACTGGCTGGCGAACCATCGCGGGATCCACCTGTAGTGCTGTCTGCTCTCCAGCGTCGGCTCATCGGCCTCATCTCTTCCCTTCCCGAGGCCCGAGGCGGAGGGGTTCGCGCGCTGGCAGGTGGCGCCGCGCTCGTGGCGCGAGGCGAAGTCGACCGAACAACGAAGGACCGGGACTTCTTCTCCACCAATGCTGCTGCGGTCCACCGACTAGCCGTCGACGGCCCCCCCACCACCCAAGCGCCGTCGTGACCGCGCGGCTCGTCAGACGGGCGGGCGGGTGCGCCGCGCCAGCGCCGCGAGGTCGATGTCCACCTCGAACGGCTCGGCCAGCCGCAACGGCTCACCCGGCGAGAACCGGCGCGCCAGCGCATACCCGCCCTCGCGCGGCACATAGGCCATCGCGCAGGGCGCGCCCCGGCCCAACTCCACACGCAGGTAATACGGGATGCCCGCCCGGGCGTACAGCTCAGGCTTGACCGCCCGGTCCACCGCCACACTGCCCGGCCCGGAGAACTCCACGACCAGCACGACCTGAGCCGGCTGGACGACCTTGATGTCCAGACCCGGCGGGGTGACGACGGCCAGATCCGGGATCAGGATCTTGCCCGGCGCCACCCGAACGTTGACCGCCTCAAGAACCTCGAACTCCTCAGGCGCGGCCAAAGAGAGCGCATGGCAGAGATGGAAGGACAGCCGCTGATGCCCGCAGCCGGCGCTGGGGCTCACCAGCAGCCCGCCGTCGAGCAGCTCGATGCGCCGCCGGTCCTCAGGCAGGGCGAGGTAGTCGGCCTCGGTCCACGGACCCTCATGGCCGAGCAGGTCTGCCAGCGCGACTGCGCCCATCGCCCGATCACCTCCATGCGTTCCGGCTTGCCGCTCATTGTCGCACGATCCCCCACCGCAGTGGCAGCTCTTCTGGGGCCGGCGGGAACCGTCTGGAGCCGGCGATGAAATGTAGCCGTCGAGCGCGTCGCGAGCGAACTCCGTGAGGGGGCCGCAGAGATCGCCCGCCGCCCCTGTCGCTGAAGTGCAAACCTTGTCCGCAATGCCAGATTGAGGTTCCGTCCAGACCCGACGATCCCCCGTTCGACCGTGACCAGCGCCCTGGTGTCGACGTCAGCACACCCGTCACGACCACGCGTATTGCCGGCCCTCGATCTCCGCGCGCACGGCCGCCGTCTCCACTTCGGTGATGACCCCGTGCTCAGCCTCGTACGCCGCGACCGCGCGTCGCAGCCCTCTCAGCCGCAAGCGGTCATGGGGCAGCCTCGGCCAGCCACGCGGACATCGATGTGCTGACACGGCGACCCCGTACTGCCGAGGTGTTCCCCGGCCGCTTTCATGTGGCCGCCGCCTGGCTCGTGGACCAGGCGGCGGCCTCGTGGCGGAGCTGGTCGGCTCGCTCAGCCAGGCCGAGGACCCTGCATCCCCGCTCACGGCGTTGCGCCTCGCTTACATAGGAAACGGCATATGGCCGGGATTCGGCACGCATCCGTGCCGAATCCTGGCCAATAGGGCTTCACACCGCCAAGGCCACCCAACCCAGACCCTGATGAGTGGTGGACCTACTCCCTGACGTCGTAGACCTGCATGACCTCGTCGCCGTAGTGGTTGATGACCTTGACGGCGATCTTGCCGGTGGTGGGCGGCACGAAGGGGCGGGAGCGGGTGGAGTAGAGGCTCGCCCACGCGGCTTCGTCGATCTCGGCCCTCAACGCCTGCTTCAGCCGCTTGTACGGGTCGTTGCCGCCGGTGAAGTAGCAGTGCCGGACGAAGAAGGACTCGCCGTCGTAGTCGGTGTCGATCATCCACAGCGCGATCCTGTCGGGGCCGCTCGAGCGGATCTCACCGGTCGTCGGGTTGTAGACATCGACGCCAAGAATCTCCACGACCACGCCGTCGGCCGTACGCTCGACCGTGATATCCGGCTCGCCGAAGACCGTAAAGAGGTTGCCGCTGCCCGTCTTCTTCAGCAGCACGTCGCCCATTGCGAGGTCCGAGTTCATCCGCACGAGCTGGACTGACAGCGTGCCGAGCTTGAACTCCTTCGCGGTGCTCGCGGCCCGCGCGTCGAACGCGAACGCGCAGACGAGCAGCAGGTCGAAGCCGAGCCCACGTGTGGCTTCGCGGGCGGCTTTGCGGATCCAATCCGCGTCGACCGTGCCGTACTGCGGTCCGAGGCTGATCGCGATCCGCCGCGGCCCGCCCGCCTCTGGGTCGGCCGGCGTGCCCTCTGCCTGGATGCGTTCGCCGGGGAATGACGCCACCGTGGCAAATCTCATTCGCTCGGCCTTGTGACCGTTCTGCACTCCGGCTTTGAGCAGGTTGTCGAGGATGCTGCGCTCGAAGGCCGACGCGTCCTCCCTGTCCGCCGCCCGCTCGCTGCCGGTCGCGAGGTCCGGCGCGATCGTGCGGTGCGGGGAAAGGCTCTCGACCGTGAACGGCCCTGCCACCCGCACCTTCTTCCTGTCTTCGTACGGTTTGTCGTACAGCAGCTCGGTCTCGGCGTGCCGGGCGATGGCAGCGTCGACCTCCTTCCGGCTCATCCCCTCCCTGATATCAGGGTTGTTCGCGATCGACTTCAGCGTGATGTGCGGCACTCGCTGGCACACGAACCCCTTGCGCACGTCGTTGCGGGTGTCGCCGGTCGGCTGCGGCCTGCCGGTCAACTCGGCCTCTTTCGCGCGCCCTTCGGGCGAGTCTGTGAGCAGGTAGTAGGGAAATCTCGCGCCGAGGACCCGCTGCCGCGCCAGCGCCAACGCCACCCGCGACGTGTCAATGGTGATCCACCGCCGCCCCCACCGCTCCGCCACGTACGCCGTAGTGCCAGAACCGCAGGTGGGATCAAGCACAAGATCGCCGGGATCGGTCGTCATGAGCAGGCAGCGCTCCACGACCTTCGTATTGGTCTGGACGACATACACGTTGGGGTCGCCGAACCCTGAGGTGACCGTGTCTTCCCAGAGATTGATGTAAGGAAAACCGGGAAAATCATCAAAGTATCGAATGTAAGTGAGCGTCTTGCCCACTGGCACCAGTCGGTCCGCGGCTTGAAGCCGAGCCATCCCCGACTCATTTGTCTTCCAGCGGGCACGCGGTCCAGGCGTGAACGCATCATTGCCGATCCGTACTGTGAACCAAGACGCGGCACCTTCGCCCTTTTGACGTCCCATTCCCTGGCTGGTCAGCTGGTCTCGGCGAAAAAGGCGTCCGGGCAGCTCACCGCGAAGCGCTTCTTTCGATGCAGTTTCACGACGCCCATCCGCATGCTCGAACCAAGTGTATTGGCCTGATCCAGTGCCGCCATACTCCCGAGTCTGGTAAAGCATGCGGTACTTGCAGCATTTTGCGTCCATTGCATACCACAGCACATAGTCGGCTACGCCGCTGAGCAATTCCCCGGTAGAACTCGTGGTCTTCTTGAACGTGATGAGTGAAACAAAATTTTCGCCGCCGAACACCTCGTCCAGCAGGCAGCGCACCAGGTGGACGTTCTCGTCGCCGATCTGGACGAAGATGCTGCCCGAATCGGTGAGGAGGTCGCGGGCGACGGCCAGGCGATCTCGAAGGTAAGCCAGGTAGGAGTGGATGCCGAGCTCCCAGGTGTCGCGGAAGGCCTTGATCTGCTCGACCTCGCGGGTGGCGTCCTCGAGTTTGCCGTCCTTGACGTCGCGTTTGCCTGTGGTGGGCTGCCAGTTGGAGCCGAACTTGATGCCGTATGGGGGGTCGAGGTAGATCGTCTGGACCTTGCCGCGCAGGTTCTCCTTCTCGGCCAGTGAGGCCATCACCTGGAGCGAGTCGCCGAGGATCATGCGGTTCGACCAGTTGGCTGGGTGCCGGTAGTACTCGACGGCCTCGAAGCCCTCCAGCCCGTCGAAGTCGTCGAACAGGCGCAGCTCGGGCTGTTCGACGACGCGGCGCAGGCTCTCTATGATGACCTGCGGCAGGATCTTCTCCTGGATGTAGATCGGCGGGGCGTCGACCACGAGGTCGCCAGCGTCTTGGGCGTCCTTACCGGTCCAGACGAGCTGGGGGTCCAGCGACGGGTCCCGCTCGTAGCGCAGGATCCCCGATCGGGCCGCGTCCTCGTCGAGCAGCTCGTAGGAGTCGGCCGTGGGAATGTTGATCCGCTTGTCTGTGCCGGATCGTCTCGACCGGTGTGGGGCCGGGTGGGGTGCTCTTGCGCGGTGACATGACTGGGTTGCTCCCTTCACTCGCACATGACGACGGTGGGTCTCCGAACGGCGACGTTCATTCCGGCGCTGCCACCGCGCTCGCGCCGATTCGGCGGTAGAGCGCGTCGATCGCCCTGCTCAGAACGCTCCGGGCCTGGGTGGGGTCGGTGATCTCGCAGTAGCTCCAACGACCGAACCCGCCGTGGTTGTTCACCGCCGGCAGCCACAGCGTCCGTGCCGCGGCGGCCTTCTCCTGGGTGATGCCCGGCGGCTTCCGCCCGCCGGAGACCTCCACGATCAGCGTGCAGGCCTCCCCGTCGCCTCGGTCGCGCAGCCGGACGAGGAAGTCCGGCAGGTACTGCCGGGTCTGGCCACCCAAGGCGTAGGGGATTGCGAAGCCGAGGTGGTCGTTCTTCACGTACGCGGCGACCTCGGGTAATGCCTCCAGGGCCTGCGCGACCACCCGCTCCCACGTGTTGCCGAACGGCCCGTCGAGCACGACGAGGTTGACGTGGCAGCGCTCAACCAACGTCGGGTACACCTGTTTGGTCGTGAAGAAGTCGACCTCGGCGGTCGAGCCGATGTGGTCGAACGGCCGGAACATCGGCACCACGCGCGCTCGGGCCGCTCGGTTTTCGGGTTGCCGCAGGATCGACCCGAAGATCCTGCTCGCCGCCCGGTCCGCCTGCGCGCCGAGCAGGAGCAGGCCCGGGAAGGTGCCGTCGTGGCAGTCGACGCATGACGCGAGCCACGCCTTTGCGATCGCGAGCACCTCAGGAAAGCGCCAGGGCTGTGGATCCCCGCTGTCGGTGACGTGCCGCTCGAGCACGAGCTTGGCCAGCTCGAAGGCGATCTCCTGGTTGCGCTTGGCCCGCAGCCCCTCCAGAGTGTGCGTGCTCGACGAGCCGGCGATGCCGGACACCTCGGTGGTCGTGGGCAGGTCCGCCGTGCTGAGCACGAGCCGGCTGTCGTCGTCGAAGTCGGCGTGCAGCGGCTCATCGGGCAACTCGATCCGGTAGCCCGCCAGTCGCGGGAACGTGATCTGTGCGTGTGCCCGGTCCGGCTCGGCGCGCACGCGACGGGTCGGCTTCAGGTCGAGGTCCCGCGTCTTCGCCACGGTCGGGATGAACTGGAACGGCACCCCGTACACATCGGCGTACTCCGGGGTGAAAAAGCCGTGCTCGTCGGTGGCGTACGAGCGGCGGCGCAGGCCGCGGCCGACGACCTGCTCGCACAGCAGTTGCGTGCCGAAAGCGCGGACGCCGAGGATGTGGGTGACGGTGTTCGCGTCCCACCCCTCGGTGAGCATCGAGACGCTCACGACGCAGCGGACATGCTCGCCGAGCTTGCCCCTCTTGCCGACGGTGTTCATGACCTCGCGGAGGATCTCCGCGTCGTCGATGTCGTCAGCCGAGCGGCCCGGGAAGCGCTGCGCGTACTCGCGCCTGAACTCCTCGATCTCGACGGCGGCGATCCTCTTGAACCGCGCTGACAGGCCCTCCTCTGACTCGAGCTGCTCGGAGTCGATGAGGATGGCCCGCGGCCGGTGCCGCCAGGCCCCGTTCTCGACGTTGGAGAACAGCGGGAGCCGGCCGGGCACGAGCACGGCCTGGCCGGCTTCGCCGATCGCTCTCTCCCATCCAGCGATGAAGTCGTAGACCATCTTCGAGACGGTCGTGTTGCTGCACACCACGATGAACACCGGGGGCGGATCGCCGTCACGGGCCGCGTCGGACTGCTCCCAGTCGCGGAACGACCGCTCGTAGGAGTCGTAGAGGCTGGTCAGCGCGCCCTCGAGCGCGCTCGGGAGCGCCTCCGGAGAGACGGTGCCCTCCCTTCGGCCCTTTTTAGGGAGCTGGTCGGCGATCTCCGGCCACAGGTGAAGGTAGGTGACGTCCGGCGAGACCCGGTCGTCGTCGACAGGGACGCGGGGGATCTTCACGACGCCCGCCTCAATCGCGTCGATCAGCGAGTAGTCGCTGACCACCCAGGGGAACAGCGTGCCCTCCCTGCAGCCGGACCCCGCGAGGAAGAACGGGGTGGCGGACAGGTCGAACACGGTCTTGATCCCGAGCTTGTCATCGATCGCCCGGAGGCCGGTGAACCACACCCGCGCCTGGGCGTTGCGGGCGTTCACGCTCTTCTTCTCGTCGCCCGCCAGCGTTCCGGCGTCGGCGTCGGCCTCGGGGTCGGGGTCGTCCAGGCGACCGCGGTAGCAGTGATGCGCCTCGTCGTTGAACACGACGATCTCAGTGCTGCCGCCGAGCTCGCGGCAGACCCGGTTGACCATGTGGCCCCAGCTCTCCTGGAACGGGCTGGGCCGCCCCGCCTCGGTGAGCATCTCCTTCGTCGTCTTCGACCCGCCGCCGCCCCAGCGGATCTCCCCTCTCTGGAACGCGTGGAAGTTCGTGATCACGATCTTTGCCTGGTGCAGCGCGCCGTACAGGTCGGCTGGCACCAGATCGCGGAGCCTGTAGTAGTTGTCAGGGTCGACAGGCAGCAGCACCCGCAGCCGGTCCCTGATCGTGATGCCCGGCGTGACGACGAGAAAGCGTTTCGTGAAGCGAGCGTCCCGCGGGCTTGCGACCTTGTTCAGCGTCTGCCAGGCGATCAGCATCGCCATCACGACCGTCTTGCCCGTGCCGGTCGCCATCTTGACCGCCATGCGGGCCAGCCCGTCGTTGTGCTCCCGGTTCGCCTCAGCGAGCTCGTTGCGGATCCACGTGTCCCCCGTCTTGCCCGCGGCCTCAACCACGTAGATCGCGGTCTCCGCGGCGTCGCGCTGGCAGAACAGAACCGGGTTGTCGCGCTCTGGGTCGCTCCAGAAGTCGAGGAGCGTCCTCGTCGTGGGGGTCACATTCGGGTAGCCGCCGAACCGCCACGCCTCGACCCGTCGCCGGATCCCGTTGACCCGGTCGTTCAACTCGATCTGCTCGGCGGTGAGGTCTGCGAGCTGGAGCTGCCGGCCGCGCTTCCGCGGTTGGGGCACCGGGACGAAGTAGGAGCTGGGGCGGCGTCCCTCGACGATCCGATCGGTGATGCCGTCGTCGTCGAACTCGAAGTGGCGGCGCGGCGCCTGGTACGGCGAGTTGATGATGGGGTTGTCGATGACTCGGTCCCCCACGCGCAGCGTCCTCCTCCGTCCAGTTCAGACCCACTTCGTCAGCGTAGGTCATCGAGGGCTTCCCACGGTGTACCGCGCCCGGCGCTGGCCGTCTCAGCGCCCCCGATGATTCCGAGCGCGCGAACGTCGCGCAGCGCGCCCCACGAAGCGTGGGGCGCGCGAGCGCGGGACGGCCGGGTGGGTCAGGTGATGCGGCGGTACTGGCGGACGGCCAGGGTGGAGAAGACGGCCAGGATGGCGGCGGTCCAGGCAAGGGACTGCAGCACGAGGGCTGTGGTGGGCCCGCCGAGCAGCAGGGCGCGCAGCGCGTCGACCGTGACGGTGACGGGGTTGGCCTTGACGAATGCCTGCAGCCAACCGGGCATGGTCTGGGCGGGCACGTACACGGAGCTGGCGAAGGTCAGGGGGAACAGCCACAGGAACCCGGCTGACTGGACGGCCTCCGGGCTGCGCACGGCCAGCCCGATCCAGGCGGCGACCCAGGCCAGCGCCACGCCGAAGGCGATCGTGAGCAGGAACGCGCCCAGGGCGGGCACGGGCCCTGTGGCGATGCGGAACCCCATCAGCGCTCCCACGCCGGCCAGCAGCAGGAAGTCGAACGCGAAGCGGGCGGCGTCGGCCAGGATCCGCCCCGACAGCACCGCGGAGCGGGCCATCGGCAGGGACCGGAACCGGTCGACGATGCCTTTGGACACGTCCTGGTTGAGGCCGAGGCCGGTCTGAACGGTGGCGAACGCGACGAGCTGGACGATTATTCCGGGAACCAGGAAGTCGATGTAGCCCTCCCCGGGAGCGGCGATCGCACCCCCGAACACGTAGTTGAACAGCACCAAGAAGATGATCGGCTCGACGGCGATGCTCACCAGCAGCTCAGGGCTGCGCGTCAGCTGGATCAAGTGCCGGTGAGAGACGGTCAGCGCGTGGCGCAGCGCCCGGCGTGGACCGGAGCGCGACGACGACGTGGGCCTGACGGCCCGGGTGCGCGGGACGGTAACGGCGGTCATGCCGCCCTCCTTCTACGGTGAGAGACGGTCAACGCGTGGCGCAGCGCCCGGCGTGGACCGGAGCGCGACGACGACGTGGGCCTGACGGCCCGGGTGCGCGGGACGGTGACGGCGGTCATGCCGCCCTCCTTCTACGGTGAGAGACGGTCAGCGCGTGGCGCAGCGCCCGGCGTGGACCGGAGCGCGACGACGACGTGGGCCTGACGGCCCGGGTGCGCGGGACGGTGACGGCGGTCATGCCGCCCTCCTTCGGGTGCGGCGCTTGGATACGGGTTGGGACTCGGCCGAGTCGGCCGGTTGGGCCCTGCGCCCGGTCAGGTGCAGGAAGACCTCGTCGAGGCTGGGCCGGCGCAGCGCCAGGTCAGCGACGGTGATACCGGCATCGTCGAGGCGGCGGACGGCCACCGCGAGCAGCCCGGCATCCTCGACGCTGACCCTGACCATCCCGGTGTCGCGGTCGACCTCGGGGAGGCCGTCGGCCGGTGGCGCCAGCTGAGAGGCGGCAGCGTCCACGTCGGCCGGGTCGGCCGGACGCACCTCCAGGACCGGCCCACCGGTCTGCTGTTTGAGTTCGTGGGGAGCGCCGCGGGCGATCACCCGGCCGCCGTCGATGACGGTGATGCTGTCGGCCAGCTAGTCGGCTTCGTCCAGGTATTGGGTGGTCAACAGCACGCTGGCGCCCTCGGCGACCAGCTCGCGGATGATGCCCCACAGACCCAGGCGGCTGCGCGGGTCCAGCCCCGTGGTGGGCTCGTCGAGGAACAGCACCCGCGGGCGCCCGACGATGCTGGCGGCCAGGTCCAGGCGGCGCTGCATCCCTCCGGAGTAGGTCCGCAGCGGGCGGCGGCCGGCCTCGACCAGGTCGAAGCGCTCCAGCAGCTCGCCCGCGCGCAGCCTGGCCTCAGCCCGCCCCAGGTCGAGCAGCCGGCCGATCATCACGAGGTTCTCGAACCCGGTGAGGTTGGCGTCGACGGCGGCGTACTGCCCGGTCAGACCGATGGCCCCGCGGACGTGCGCCGCCTGGCGGGTGACGTCGTAGCCGGCCACGCTGGCTCGCCCCGACGTGGGGGCAAGCAGCGTGGTCAGGATGCGCACTGCCGTGGTTTTGCCCGACCCGTTGGGGCCGAGCAGCCCCATCACGGTGCCCGTAGGCACCCGCAGGTCGATGCCGTCCAGCGCCTGTTTGGCGCCGAACGACTTGGCGAGCCCCTCGGCCAGAATCGCGTTACTCACAGTGACCTCCAGGTGTGGAAAGGGCGGCGGGTTGCAGCTGCTGGCGCAGGCGGTCCAGGCCGTCTCCGCGGGCTGAGGCGATGTCGGCGATCGGCATGGCCAACGCCGCGCTCATCTGCGCGGCAGTCGGCGGCGGGGAGGCCGCGGCCACCCGCAGCAGGCGCCGGGAGTCGGCTGGCAGGCGCTCAAAGGCCTGCCACAGCCCGGCGTCGAACTCATCTGCGAGCCCGTTGACGACGAGGCCGCCGCGGTGATTGAGACGCAGGACGCGCAGGCTCTCCTGGCGAGCGGTGGCCGCCAGCCACACGCCTACGCGCTCCGGCTCCTGCATCTGGCCGAGGCTCTGCGCCAGACGCAGCCAGGTCGCCTCAGCCGCCAAGGCCGCCTGGGCGGCGGACAGCCCGTATGCGCGGGCGGTCGCCCAGACGAGTCCAGCGAAGCGCTGGACCAGCGCTGACCAGGCAGCCGGGTCTCCAGCGGCGGCGGCGAGCACCAGCGCGGCGTGCGCGTCGTCCCCATCGTCGAGCGTGATGACTGATTGTGGCGGGTATGGGTATGACGAACGTGCGGGGTGTTGCATGGGTGGGTCCACCTTTTGGCTGGCCGGCCTGGCGCGCAGGCGCGCAGGACTGGAGTTGATCGGTTCGAAGAGCGGGCAGAGACGCCCGAGGCGCGTCAGCGGCGGATGCAGCCGCTGGCAGGGCGCCTGCTTGGCGCCCCCGAGCCTGGGTGGTTAACGCCGGGTGTCAGACATCGACGGCGTTGGTCCGCTCACGCCAAACAGCGCAGGGCAGAACCGGAAAAACCACGAGGGCGCGGGGCATGGATGGGCGCGCGTATGAGATGCGCGCAGCGGCGAACGAATCGATGGCGTGTGCCATGGACTCCTCGCCTCCTTTCGCCACTCGTGGGATCAACTGACCATCAGAGTTGCCCTATCCCCCCGCTGATACATCGACATCGGAGAAAACTGGAGCGCGTTCTCTCCCGCGGCGCCCGCAGGGTCGCGCGTGGACAGGCGCCGCGTCTGGGGTGCGGGAAACCGTCAGACCCAACGGTTTCCCGCATCCCGAACGGGCTCAGGCCTGTCTCACCTGCAGAAATCCGTCAGATCCAACGGTTTCCCGCACCCAGACGCGCTTACTATGGCCCTTTCAGGCGTTCGCGCACGCCGGACACGCAGACGCGACGGGGGCGACATTGACGGACAGCGCTTCACCTCCGCACCCGGGCTCACGGCCGCCCGACTTCGAGTTCCCCTTTGCCGAGGCACGCGTCGCGATCGATGAGCTTGAGCATGCCGCTGGCCAGCTGCGCAGTCTCGTCGATGAGCACCGCGGCGCGGCCGACCACGCACGGGTCGACTTCGCAGGCCGTACCCGAGAGCGCTTCGACGCATTATTCGCCCAGCACATCGCTGATGTCGAGGCCGACGTCACCGCCTTCCAGGCTCAGGCCGATGCGCTGCGCGACCTCGTCCGCCAAGCGCATGCGCGGCAGCATGCCGCGGAGCAAGCTGTCATGCGCTGGCAGGGGGCGATGAACCTCTACAGCATGGCGGCCTCACGCGGCCGATGAGGAGCAGCCGATGACCGACGTCATATCCGGGGACCCAGCCCGGCTGGAGGACTACACCCGCGCCACCAAGCCGGTGGTCTCCCTTGCGCGAGCCGCCGGCGAGGACGCGGCCGAGGCCATCGCCCGGTTCAACCGGGCTCAGAACGACCTCAACAGCACTGCCTCAACGCACGAGACCGACCGCGCGTTGGAGCACCTCGGCCAACTCGACGTTCTCGACGACCAGCCAGAGGCCTTCGCGTGGGCGCTGCGGCAGGCGGATCAGCACGGCGGCGGCGGTCCGGTCGCCTTCACAGGCGATTGGATGCTGTTCAATGCGCTTGTGGACGCCCGCCTCGACAACCGTTTCATGTCCGACGAGGACATCCTCGCCCAGGCGCTGCGCAGCCGTGGGGTTCCGTCGCGAAGCCGCTGAGGACGCCAGCGTGCTGGCGGCGATGCTCGGCGTCGCCGAGCGTGAGGGGTGGGCCAACGAGCTGCGGGCGTTCCTGTTCGGCGATCTGGGCCACTACTGGGCAGGCGGCGACGGGTCGATGCCCTGGGGCTCCTCCGCCGCGGCGCTGCTGCGCGCGGCCCGGGCCCGCAGCTCCCTGAGCCAATGGCTTACGGCAGTGAGGCTGGGAGAGAGGCTGCCGGACGCTCCGACCAGCGCGAACGGGGCCTTCGCCCGGCTGCTCGGACGCATGCTCCCCGCGCTTGAGCGGCTCCGCGCCAGCACGCTGATCTCCGGACTCCAGGCGGCGAGGGGGCAGAGCCTGCTCGCGCGTGGGCAGAGCCTGCGCAGCCTCCCCGCGCGCGCAGGCCTCGTACGAGGGCTGGGGGTGGTGGCCGGCGCTTACTCCACCGTGGATGGCATCGCCGGCCTCGTCGAGCAGGGCAACCCGATCGAGGCGTTCCAGGAGAACCCCACCGAGTACGCCGCCGACGTTGCGGGAACCGCGTTCAGCGCCAGCTCGACCGCGTTCCTCATCGGCCCCGAACCCGGTCACCGCCGGGCCACGATCGTCACCGGCGTCGCATGGGTGGGGCTGGAGGCCTGGAACCATCGCGAGGAGATCGCCGACGTCGCCGGCGACGTCGCGAGCTTCCTCAACCCCTTCGACTGAGAGGCGACCGTGGTCAGCTTCGACCCTGGACGGCAGCGGATCCGGATGCGCCCGGCTCACCTGGGCCTGCTCGGGCTCCTGGCCGCCGACCCGGCGGCCGCCAACAACCAGCCCGGGCTCGACGAGCTGCGCGCGGCTGGCATCGTCGCCGGCGACCTGCCCGTCCGGGAGGCTGCGGAGCTGCTGGCGGTGGTCGCCAAACTGCGGCTGCTGATCGAGATCGAGACGACCCTCGGCGCCGGCCTGCGCCGCCACACGGTGTGGCTGACCCCGGACCTCGGGGTCAGCGCGGAAGCTGCGCCGGACAACGGCGAGTACGAGTACGCCCTGGTCGTGCCCACGATGCTGCCGTTCGCGCTCGCCCGGATCGTCAACCTCCTCCCGCTGCCCGCGCCCGCTGGCGCGCGTCCGATCACGGTCTCACAGGAGCTGCTCAACCGTGTGACGGCCACCGCCGAGACCGACCACGAGGCGGCGAGCGCCGAGCTGCGCGCCGCCATGGCGGGCGATCCGCAGAGCGCGGCGCTGCTCGGGAGACTGATCACCGAGCGGCGGCTGTCCTGGCGCATGACCGCTGCCTGGCTCGAGCCGCGGGGACAGCGCCACATCGGCTCGCTGACGGTGATCGACGCTGCCGAAGCCGGCCTGTGGACGCTGACCCTTCCCACCGAGCCCGACTTCGACGACCCTGCCCTTGAGGTGGCCCTGGCGCCTGCCACCGCGCCACAGGTCTGGCAGCGGATCGTGGCGCTGCTGCCTTCCCAGTGGTCCGAGGCGGCGTCATGAGCGTCTACCGCTTCACGAGTATCGGCAAACCCCGCTTCCCCCGGGAGGCAGGCGTGCCGATCGCCCGCTATGACGGGCCGTTCGGCCCCGCCGAGCTGACGTACGGGCGCCATCACACCCGCATTTCTGGGTCCGAGATACCAGAGCTGGTGTTCGACCGCGGGCTGGAGGGCAGGGCAGACGGCGAGCAGGGGCTGCGCATCCCGATCCGCTGCCAGATCGGCGAGGCTGAGGGACGCCTCCACCACCCCAACTGGTCGCTGCTCAACAAACGCAAGCGGGCGGTCCACCTCGACCTGCCTGACCGTCACTACCTGTACTACTTTGCCGGGATCCGGGCCAGAAAGGCGGTCGAGCGGGACGGCCGGATCGTCGGCCGGAACGCGAAAGCGCGTGCGCAAGGCGACCTCGCCGACTGGGCCGACCCGACCGACGTCCCCGTGCTCATCCTCTTCCTCAGCGGCTCCGACTTCTACGAGGCCATCGGCTCGGGCCTGTTCACCTGAGCGCTGGCAAGACTGTCTCGGGGACCCGTCCAGCTACGCGTTCAGCGGGAAGGCAGCCTCGGGCGTGATACTGGAGCCATGATCTCAGCATCGCGCCCGGCCTCCGAGACCGAAGTCCGCCCGCGCCGGCTCATGCCCCCGCCAGCGATTCCCCATGACATCGACGAGCCGAGGGCGGCAAAGGCCGCCGGGGTGGTCCAACTCCCGCACCATGTGCGCTGGAGCGGCCCGGAACGCTCCTATGATCTTGACAACCGCCGAGACCGGGCCCGCGTGTACGAGCAGGTCCTCCAAGAAGGCACAGAAGAAGACATTCGCTTCTTCATCGATCTCGACGCGCTCATCGAACTGTGGGAAGAGCTGTACCTCCCACCCCACGTGCGCCAAACATGGACAGACAGACTGGCTGGCCAACCACCGCAGGATCCGCCTGTAATGCTGTCTGCCCTCCAGCGTCGGCTGATCGGCCTGATCTCTTCCCTTCCGGAGGCGGAGGGGTTCGCGCTGGCGGGCGGTGCCGCGCTCGTCACGCGCGGTGAGGTCAGCCGCACAACGAAGATCTGGACTTCTTCTCGAGCAGTGCCGCTGCGGTACATCGGCTGGCACGCGCCGTCGAGCAGGCGGCAATCCATCAGGGCCTGACCGTCACATGCCTGCGCTCGGCCACCGGGTTCGTTGAGCTGCAGATCGCGGACGACACCGAGGTCTGTCGAGTAGACCTCGCGTACGACGCACGGATCCGCCCGCCCGAGCGCACCCCAATCACGACAGTGCTGGCCCTGGAGGAACTCGCTGCGGACAAGGTGCTGGCGCTGTTCGCCCGCGCCCAGGCGCGCGATTTCATCGACGTCGCCGCCCTCGCCGACCGCTTCGGTTGGCCACGCTTGTATGAGCTGGCGGCCGAAAAGGACACCCGATCTGCCAGGCGAGGGTCGAGGAACGGCTGCAGCCCAGTCGACGTTCTTAGTCAGCAGCTTCCGGTCGGTCTCGTCGTGGCAGGTGTGGGATAGGCCCTCAAGCGCCCAGAGCCGGGTGTCGCGCACGATCGAGGTGAGCAGGTCGTGGAGCACCGTGAGCGCCTGGGGCGTGCCGAGGCGGCCGAGCGCGATCACCGCCGCCTCGCGCAGGTCCCGACCGCCGTCGCGGGAGCACGCGATGAGCGGCGCGACCGCCCGCTCATCGCCCAGCCGTCCCAGCGCTTCCGCAGGCGCCGCGCGCACGTTGGCGTTGACGTCGTCCAAGCAGGCCAGCAGGGGCTCCACCGCCCGCCCATCCCCCAACCGTCCCAACGCCCCCACGGCGCACGTCGACCTCGCCTGCTGGTCGAGGTTCGCCGACGCCCGGGCGGCCAAACTGCCGGGCGGTGGCCACAGCCCGCTGGCGCTGCGCCGTCACCACGCCGTACGTTCCCGCGAGCACCAGCAGGGCGAGGACCCCGGCCAGCACACAAGCACACGGAGCCGGCGGTTGCGGCGGCGGGCCGCCGCCAGCTCGTCCCGCTCGCGGTCGCTGCTGTCGGCCAGGAACGCGCGCTCGACTGCGTTCAACCGCTCCCCGTGAACCGCGGCCCACTCGCGCGCGCTGGCCCGCCGCCCGCCCCGGTACAGCGCGCCCGAGTCACGCTCCAGTGTCTCCCACTCGCCGGCCGCCTCCGTCAGGCGCCGATGGATGCGCAGCCCCTCGCGATCCTCCGTCAACCACAGTGGCGGCGCGTGCAGCTCAGGGTAGGCGAGGGTCAATCGATCGGACGCGCCCGTAACCATCCCACGAACGCACCGCCTCCTCCCACCGGCATGTGACCGACGTTTGCAGCACTGCAAGCATTGCAAGTTGTCGTGCTACCATCCTCCACATGAGTACCACCTCATTCCGGCTGGACCCGGAATCCGAGGCCGCGCTGAGGTATCTCGAGGCACTCGGCATGGGTCGCAGCGAAGCGATCAGGCGTGGAGTGGTGGAGTTTGCCCAGCGTCACCGACGAGCTGCCCTCCTTGCGGAGGTCTCGGAGATCGCGGCGGACCCCCAAGACCGGGCAGAGAAAGCCGCGATCATGCGTCTTATGGAAGAACTTGCGCCTGATGAGAGTGCTGAGTGACCCGAGGCGCGGTCGTGAGGCTTCCGTCGCCCAAGGACGCACGGGGGCATGAGCAACAAGGCGCGCGGTATGCGGTCGTCGTGCAGGACAACGCGTTCCAAGCGTTATCGACCGTGATCGTCGCGCCCACGTCCCGGAGTGCGCGTCCCGCCTCGTTCCGACCGGAGATCGAGGTGATGGGAGAGTTGACCCGGGTCATGGTCGAGCAGCTCAGAGCAGTCGATGCCCAGCGACTCAGCCGCACTGTGGATCATCTCACCCCTGAGGAGCTGTGGGATGTCGACTCTGCGCTGGCCCTTATGCTCGGCCTGCCCTTCACCTCTTACCGCCGCTGAACTGAACAGGCCTCCGACGCAGCAATCACCGTGCGACTGCCGGCTGAGGCTGATGCTGTCCGGAAAGTCAGGGGCACATCACGCCACCCGAAGATCCGCCATCAACCGGTGCCGTTGGGAGTGGTCGACGGTGGGCAGGACCACGAGCAGGTCCAGGTCGCCGGATACGTCGTGATGCGCGTCACTGGGGTTGGCTCACGGCGAACCCCATCTGCCGGGCAGCGCGGCACAGTTGCGCGTCGCCGGAGATCAGCACCGCATCCCCGTCTTGGATCCGCTCCGCGGCTGCAAGATGGACCGCGTCGTAGCCACGTAAGGCTTGTTCCTCCGCCAGAAGACCCGCACGACGGACCAGAACGTCATCGACTTCGATTCGGTCGAGCTGGTCATAAATCGTGTCGAACTGGGACACCGCTTCCCGAAGCGCTGGGCTGGTCAATCGACCCAGACGGTGAGCCTGGGCAAGAGCAGCGCGTCCCTCGGCGTACGCGCCCCTCACTGAAACGACGCGAGCGGCTTCGTCCCATAGCCGGGCGCAAACCTTTGAGCCCGGCTCCTCCACGACGAGTGGGACGAGGGCGGAGGTGTCGAAGTAGGCGATCACCGGCGCTGATCCGCGACGAGGTCACTGACCTTTCCCTGGGAGGACACCCGGCGCCGCGGGCGGTGGCGTTGCGCTGCCGGGGCCCGCTCGATGAGTCCTTCAGCTACCAGGCGGTCAAAGGTCCGCTCGCCGGAGATGGGAACAACGCGGGCTATGGCTCGTCCGTGGTCGGTCACTACCAGCTCGTCACCGTCGCGCACCCGGTCCAGGTAGCGGCTGAGATGGTCACGCAGTTCGCGGATACCGACCTCCATCACGTCCCTCCTGACGCCACAATTCTTCACTGTTGTGGCCACAATAGCACTCCCGACCCTCGCCGCGTCACCCTGGACTGCGAAGGCCAGGCCCGCGTGCCAGGGCGTGGCGCGCAGGGCTGAGGCGCGGATGGCAGGGGTGAGGCTGACCCGTCTCATTTGACGAGGCCCACGGCCGCCACGCCCTGGCTCTGAATTGAGCTGATTCACCGTATGTCTCCAGTCCTCCTGACACGGTGCGATAATCGGTGCGGTGTCGCCGGCCGGGGCTCGACTACAGCTTTCCGTCGGATCTGACGGAAACCCGCGGCTCAACTCGGCGAGGCGGCGGCTCGACCACAGGTTTCCGTCGCGTCCGACGGAAAACCGCAGCTGACACGGCAGCGCAGGCATAGGGCCCTCGCCGAACGTCTCACGCGCGGGTGCGGCGAACCGCTCACGGCCACCGCGCGAACACACGCGCAGAACTGACGGAAGGCGGCAGCCCTCACCCCCTCTGCCAGCGCATTCATCCCCCTGTTCAGGAGGTCTGGTCTCGTGCGCGTGGCACGTCTTGTCTGACAGCATCGTTGAGTGTGCGTTTTCGGGCGGGTGTGCGATCCCGAGCGTATTTGGCTGTAGATGCACATCCGTCGGCGGCGTGTCCACATTCTGGTGGCGAGGGCGGAGAGGTCGTCGTGGTCTTCGTATTGTCGGGATGTGCTTGATCAACGGGAACGGCTGGGGCCGGTGCAGCGGCAGGTGCTGGAGGACCTGCTGGCTGTCGATGCGCCACGCCCTCCGGCCGACGCCCACGCCGGGCGGAGGCTGCGGGAGCTGCTCGATGCCGGCATATCCGGGGTCGCTGAGCTGCTGCCGGCGGCCAGCAGGCCGCTGGTCGTGGGCAAGAGCGCCCTCGACGCCCTCGACTGCGACGGACGGTTCCTCGACCGGCTGGACACGCCGTTCCGCTGGGCGCCCGGAATGGTCGCCGGCACGCTCGCCCACACCGGCATCGCGGTGGATCTCGCGGGAGGCCGGGCGCGCGACCCCGGCGAGGTCGTCCGGCACGCCTGGCGGGCGTTCGCCGCCTCTGGCACGCCAGCTGGGGACTACCTGTCCGAGTTGGGCGATGCTGAGGCTGACGCGCTGCGCGGCCGTGCGCTCAACCTGATCGTCGAGTTCCGCGAGCTGTTCCCACCGCTGCCGGACTGGGTGACGGTCCGCACCGAGCCAGACCTGGCGGCCCCGTTGCTCGACGGGCGCCTGGTGCTGCGCGGCAGGCCCGACCTCGCGATCGGCAGGGCGCTGCACGCGGGCCGGCGCCGCCTGCTGCTGGTCGATCTGAAGACCGGCCGGCGGAACAACCTGCGAAATCGAGCCGACATGCGCTTCTATGCGCTGCTCGCCACCCTGAAGTATGGGGTGGCGCCATTCCGGGTCGCGACGTTCTATCTGGATGAGGCCAGCTGGGACGCCGAGGACGTGGACGACGACATCCTCGAGGCAGCGGCCCGCACCGTCGTGGACAAGGCCGCCCGCGCGGTCCGCCTCACCCAAGACCGCCCGCCTGAAGATACGCTGCGCCTGCTCCCCGGCCCTGGCTGCGGCTGGTGCGGCCGGGCGCCCCGCTGCCCCGAGCGTGCGTCCCCCCCCCGCCTCCGGACCTCCTGACACGGTGAGGTGAGCGTCGTGGCAGATGGGCTGAGGCGCCAGGAATCCCACCCGTTTCGCGCTGTCCGTTGCGGCGGGTTGAGCGCGTGGAGCGGCTCGCGCCGGGCTTGGGGGGCGGCTGCCCAACTGCTGTCCCTCGCTTGTCTGCCTCGAGTGCAGGTTTCCGTCGCCAGGAGTCTGTTGCAAAATCTCACGGGCCCTCCAGTCGGGGCGCTCGAGCCAAAGATGCAGGTTCCTCCGAATACGGAGGAAACCTGCGCCTCAAGCCCGACAACGCCCGCCTGACCTGCAGGTTTCC
>JBOGEA010000046.1:0-22289 GCA_050743205.1 Egibacteraceae bacterium
CTCCCCCTGCTCGCGCTCACCGCGGTCGTGGGGGTGCTGACGGTCGCGGGGGTGGCGGTCACGGTGGCGCTGTCCGCCGCCGAGAGCCGCGCTGACCTGCCACCCTGGCCGCGGTCGGCGCCTCCCCGCATCGCCGTCGCATGCTGGCTGCCTGCCGGGCGCTGCTGATCGGCGGGCTGGGCTGCGTGCTGGGCATCGCGTTCGGCACGTTCGTCGCGTTCGTCGTGTTCACGGCCCGGAGGACCACAGGGTCACCCGACTTCGTCGTGCCCTGGGCCAACCTGGCCCTGGGCGGCCTCGTCGTGCCCCTGCTCGCCGCGCTCCTCCCGGCTGCGCTCACCCCCAGCCGGCTGCCCCTCGCGCGCAGGACCGAATGAACCGCCGCCATCTTGGGTGACCTCGTCGAGCGCGTCGGCAGGGTCATCTGCCGCAAGCGCACTCCCGGGTGCTTTGGTCGGAGGGCACTCAGGGTCTAGCGTGACGGTCATGAGGACACAGACCACAGCATCCGCTGCGCCGAGCACATCCGCAGACTACGACCCTCAGCGCCCCTACCGGGACCATTCGGCGATCCAGCTGGCTGAATGGGTAGAAGCGCAATACAGCCGGGGCGAGTACGACGACGCTCTTGTCATCGAGCTGGCTACCAGAGCTCTGGAGCTGGAGAACCTCTTACAGACAGCAGGGACATGAGTGCCCCCGAAGGTCATCCACCTCAGCCCGTTCGAAGCGCCCACCCCCTTCTTCACCGCCCGGCGCGAAGCCGAGATCCGCCGCATCTTTGGACCTGACGCCAAGATCGTTCATTTCCGAGACATCGGCTGCAGTCCGTCGAACCTCGCCCAGGCGATACGCCAGCACGAGGCCGATGCCATCGTTCTGGGTTCGGCAAAGCCCGGCCATCGTCGAGCGGTGATGAGTCTCGCGTACGAGACGCTCATCCTCCACCCGGTGTGGGTGCAGCACCGTACGGTCCGAGGCGACCGGGAAGAGCGCCTCGCCGGCTTCGGCGTGATGCGAGAGTATGGCGCTGAGCTGGCGACCGATGGCGCCTTGACAGACCGCTCGGCGATCATCGAGGAGCTGGCGATTCAGAGAGCCAAACGACGGGAGTAAGACGAAAATTGAGGCCGCACTGGCGTAGCTGCGCAAAGGCGTTGCCCTCGATCGCGGTGCGGTGATGCGCCTCCTGGAACCAGATCCCTTGCCGAAGGCCCCCGGCTTCCACATGGCTGAGAGGCCGACCACGAGGTGACATCGCCGCTCCAAGTTGTTGAGTTCAGCAGCCATGCAATTGAACCGTGCGACTTCGGCGGCGCACATCTGAGGCCGTCCCGCCCGTTTGGCGCGGGGCGGGCCGGGTAAGAGGGGAGCCCGCATGGCTCCTGTCGATGCGCCGGCCGGACGCTTCCGGACCAGCCGGGCCAGGCGAGCCAGGGCGCTGGCAACGTCGTGGACCCGCCGGTCGTGGCCGGCGACGACGGGTTGGCGGCGCTGGTCGCGGGCGGCCCGCTCGATGAGCGAGCCCGGCAGGCGCTGGCCGACGGGATGGTGGTGGTCTTCGACCCGAGGCTGCTCGACCGCGACGGCCAGGCCGTCTTCGAGCTCCGGGGAGACAGCGTCTCCCAGCCGGTGCTGCGCATGCCCGGGCACCTGGCCGAGCGCGAGACCGCCTACGCCGGGCTGCCGTCCGCCCTGGTCCCCGAGTCCATCGCGCGCGCCCAGGGCTGGGAGGCCGTGACCGACCAGGTGATCGTGACCCTGAGCGCGGATGTGACGCCCGGCCAGGCCGCCGCCGCCCTCAAGGCCGCGGCGCCAGCCCACGTCGTCGCCTTCGACGCCGCGGGCGTGGCGACCCTTGATGAGTATGGGGCGCGCCAGGCCCGAGACCGCGACCTCCCCCTGCTCGCGCTCACCGCGGTCGTGGGGGTGCTGACGGTCGCGGGGGTGGCGGTCACGGTGGCGCTGTCCGCCGCCGAGAGCCGCGCTGACCTGGCCACCCTGGCCGCGGTCGGCGCCTCCCCGCATCGCCGTCGCATGCTGGCTGCCTGCCAGGCGCTGCTGATCGGCGGGCTGGGCTGCGTGCTGGGCATCGCGTTCGGCACGTTCGTCGTGTTCACGGCTCGGAGGACCACAGGGTCACCCGACTTCGTCGTGCCCTGGGCCAACCTGGCCCTGGGCGGCCTCGTCGTGCCCCTGCTCGCCGCGCTGCTCCCGGCTGCGCTCACCCCCAGCCGGCTGCCCCTCGCGCGCAGGACCGAATGAACCCCCGCGACCGCGACATGGTCGCCTTCGCCAACGCGTACGGCCACGGGGCTGCCCGCCTTCCACGTCGGCCGTGGCCGTCCTCACTCCTGCCGCGTTCCTGTGGCCTATGCGACCTGGATGGTGACGGCGGGCTCCCGCCAGCCGTTGGCCTGGTAGCCCTTGAGGTTGGGCGTCAGGCATTCGGGCTGGACGTTGCCGGCGGTGTCGGTGGCGCGGGAGGCCAGCGTGTAATGGCCGGAAGCGGCATCGAAGGTGTAGGAGAACCGCCGCCAGGCGGCCGGTCCCAGGTCAGGGCCGACCAGCGAGGCGTCGCGCCAGCTGGCCCCGCCGTCTGTGGTGACTTCCACACGCTGGACCGCGTTCTCGCCCGCGAAGGCCACGCCGGCGACGGTCATGATCCCTGGGCTCAGCCCGTTGTCGCCGGATGGCTTGGTGACCCACGACTTGACGTTCATGGCCCAGCAGGTCGGCTCGGACCGGTCCCCCGCCTCGGCGTCGACTGGGGAGATGCGGTAGTCGGCGGCCATGATCGGCGCGCTGCTCTCCTCGGCGGTGAATGCCACCCTGCGGGGATACTTGACCGAGTTGATGGCGTAGTAGCCGGGGACGATGAGGCGCACGGGGCCGCCATGGACCGCCGGCAAGGGCTGGCCGTTCAACTCGAAGGCCAGCAGGACATCGCGCATCGCCTTCTCGATCGGGATCGACCGCTCGACGCGTCGTTGCGGAGCGGTCTGCTCCGACCCGGTGGCGGTGAGGAATCTCATCCCCGGGGCGGGGCCGCCGAACCGCGCCGCGACCTCGCTGAGCAGGACACCGCCCCACAGTCCCAGGCCAGCGGCGCCCAGTCTCCACGGTGCACCTGACTGCTCGTTCGGGAAGTAGGCGCGCCCGTTGCCCGCGCATTGCAGCACCGCCGCGCTCACCACCCGAGGCATCCGCTTGAGCTGCGCTACGGTGATCTGGTCGGGCCGGGCGACCCCGCCGATCACGATCGTGAAGGCATCGCCGTCGTGGGGCGGCGGGGCGACGAGGTGGTTGCGCACGAAGAACAGCGGATAGGGCGTGACCAGGCTCGCGCCCATGAACGCGCGCTTGAGCTCGGTCTGCGGCACATCGGCGTCGTGCACGACGAAGGCGGCGGCGTCCTTTCCGTCCCTCACTGGCTCAGTCATGCGCAGCCTGCCTCGCCTATCGCCAATCGTTCGTGGAGCCCTGTCCATCGTCCATGCTGTCATGGCACTGCCGGGCTGCCGCCGGGCACCACCGGCAGCCCGGCGGCCTTCCAGGCGCGGAATCCGCCGATGAGGTCGGTGGCCCGCAGCCCGAGCCGCTGGACGTCCCTGGCCGCCAGGCTCGACGCGTAACCCTCGTTGCACACCAGCACGACCTGGGTGTCGGCGGTCAGGCCAGGCAGTCGATGCGCGCCAGCCGGGTCCAGCCGCCACTCCAACACGATCCGCTCGACCGGGACGGCCCCGGGGATCTCACCCTCGGCCTCGCGATTCGTGTACGGCCGGATATCCACGACCAGCGCGCCGCGCTGGCGCAACTGGTCGGCTTGGCGGGGCCCGACCCGGTTCAGCTCCGCCCGCGCCTGCGCAAGCATCTCGTCAGCTGTCATTGAGAACTCCGATCGACCAGGAGAGTGGGCGAAGAAATCGCGAAGACGGGCCACACGCGCTCCTCTGACCAGCAACGCTGCAACGTCGGGGCGACCGCCCGAAGTTGGAGTTCGGGCCGCAGCGCGTGGCTTCACGTCGGTGGCTGGACCGAGGGGTGAGGCGGGTGCGGGCGTGGAGAGGGTTCATCTAGCTGAACGCCCTGGCCGGCGTTCAGACGGCGGTCGAGACCCGGGAGCATCGCAAGCAGATCGTGGGGAGGGTGTGGCTTGCGTCCCAGTACTCGAGGCCAACGACCTGTCCGGTTTCCGGGTCGATCTCACGCAGCCCCGGCTCGACCTCATCGGCGACGACAGTCGCTGGGTCATAGCCCTCGAAGCGAAGCCAGGCGATGTCGGCGTCACGGTCGTAGTGGCCGTCAATCTTCATGCGCACAAGCTATCGCCGTCGCCAGAGGGTAACGATACGCGCCGTCGACGGATCCCCTGATCGGGGTAGTTGTACACGATCATCAAACGCACTTCCGGGTGAATGAGCAGTTCCAGCCGCATCTGTCACGATGTGCTCATCACCAGGCCTGGCCACGCCGAGCACCTGCGGGTGGCGGCGCGGAGCCGAGGGCGTCGCGGGCCCACGGGTGGATGGCGCCGGGGCGCCCGCCGAAAACTCGGTAGCGGCCACCGGGACCATGCCCAGGGCGAGCAGCGCGTCCTGCTCGACCAGCCCTACCACGATCCCGCCGATGTGCGGCGGGGATCGCGGTGCCGCCGTACCTGTCGCGATGGTGACCCGGGAACCGGCCGTTCCCGGCGCCGGTCGCCGGAGGTGCCGGCACGGGGCGGGCGCGGCGCGAGCAGGCCGGCCAGCGATGCGCCGCCGATGAGGAACTGCCGGCGGGTGGCGTCGTCGCGGATCGGGGCGGTGGGGTCGAGCTGTGTGACGGCCAGGGGTCAGACCAGGTCGGGGTCCGCGGTCCGGACGGCTGACCGGCGCCGGCGCGCTGGGAGTGCTGACCCTCATGCCAGCCTCTGGCTGGGGCCAGGAGGCGACGGCATCCTCTGCCGGCTGGACGTTCGTTCACCGACGACCGGGGTGTCGACGTCACGCTGGAGTCCCGCCGCGCCGGATCGTCGCGAACGAGACGGCCGCCCTGGCACCTGGCACCTGGCATCTTCGGCGCAGGTCGCGGGCAAGCTCTGGCGAACAGCGCGTCGGGCCGATGCCCCGCTCGGCCGGCCGGTGCGATCGCTCTCTGCGCGGTCGGTGAGCAGACCACGCGTGCCGCGCACGCGTACCGCCTCGTCGCGTATCTCCGAGTCAGCCAACATGACAGCGAGGCAAAACTGACGCTCACAGCCAAACCAGCGCAGACAGTGCGGGTAGGACGAGTTGGTCGAGGCCCCTCACCCCGCAACGCGCTGAGGGCGACCGCCGCGCATCACGGGATGCGGCTTTCGTGATTCGACGGAATCTCCGCAAACAGGAGGGAAGTCGGCGATAAGGTTGGGGGCTGAGGCGCCGACATGGAGCAGTGATATGGGGCAGGACGAGCGGAACCCGCACACTCCCACCGAGCACGAGCCCACCCCGCGGCTCTCCCCGTTCCAGGAGGAGGAGCCCCGGGAACCATTGCGACTCCCCTCCCCGCCGCCACCGGCGGCGGTACTCCCGGGTTCCGCGCGCCGCAGCCAGCGTCATGAGCATTCCCGGCAGCGCCGGCCGGCAACTGCCGTCGCCGGGCTGATCGGGCTGGCGCTCGGGGTGGCTGCCACGCTCTTTGTGACCGGGACGGCCGCTCAGCGGGAGGTCACGGACCGGGACGCCCGTATCACGCAGTTGACCAGCCAGTTCGACCAGTCTCAGGCAGAGCGGCAGGCAGCCTCAGCCCGCCTGGACGGCCGCGAGGCCGCACTTGACCAACGCAGCGCCGAGCTCCACAGCCGCGAGGCGGCCCTGGCGGGCCGTGAGACCATACTGGTCGGCCGCGAGCGGGAGTTGGGCGAGCGTGAGCGACTACTGGTCGGGCGCGAGGCCGCGCCCGACCAACGCGGGCGGGAGCTCGCCCGACGCGGGGCCGCACCGCGGAGGCGTGTCGCGGCGCCGGGCATCGATCTGCCCGACGGCGCCCTCGGCCGCTTGGGCCAGGGCCTCCAAGGCCTCATCGACAGAGCGGTGCCCGGTCGGTAGGAGGGCGGGCGGATCAGAGCCAAGGCGGCTGCCCTGCGCCGTCCCCTCCAAGACCTCCTGTTCATGCTGCTATAACTTGATTCAGTCAAGTTTCCTGGTAGGGTGCGGGCTCGATGAACACCGATCCGCATACTTCCGGCGCGGCGCTGTTGCGTCGCGCGCGTCTGAGGGTGACGTCGCCGCGACTGGCGGTGCTCGAGATGCTTGCCGAGTACCCGCACGCGGACGTCGACGCGATCACGGCTGGGGCTCGGCAGTGTCTCGGAACGCTGTCGAAGCAGGCCGTCTACGACATTCTCCGCGTGCTCGTAGACGCGGGGCTCGCCCGCCGGATCGAGCCGGCCGGCAGCCCCGCGCGCTACGAAACCCGTGTGACCGACAACCACCACCACGTGGTATGCCGCCGCTGCCACGCGATCGCCGATGTCGACTGCGCGGTGGGATCCGCCCCGTGCCTCAAACCCAGCAACACCCACGATTACCTCATAGACGAGGCAGAAGTGACCCATTGGGGTCTCTGTCCTTCGTGCCAAGACCATGTGATGTCTTCGAGCCTTGCTCCGCACACTGATTTGGAGAATACTCATGACCGCTAAAGACGAACGCCCCCCTGCCACAACCACGGATCACGGGATCCCGGCCCCCAATGATGAGTTCTCGCTTTCTGCAGGCGAGATGGGCCCGCTGCTGCTGCAGGACCATTACCTCATCCAAAAGATGGCCCAGTTCAACCGTGAGCGCGTCCCCGAGCGGGTCGTCCATGCGAAGGGCACTGGTGCGCACGGCTACTTCGAGGTCACCGAGGACGTGACCCAATGGACGAAAGCGGGCTTCCTCAACAAGGTCGGGAAGCGCACACCATTGTTCGTACGGTTCTCGACGGTGGCGGGCGAACTCGGCTCGGCCGATACGGTCAGGGACCCGCGCGGGTTCGCGATCAAGTTCTACACCGAAGAGGGCAACTACGACCTCGTCGGCAACAACACGCCGATCTTCTTCGTCCGTGACCCGTCGAAGTTCCAGGACTTCATCCACTCGCAGAAGCGGTTGCCCGACACGGGCAGGCGCAGCAATAACATGCAGTGGGACTTCTGGTCACTGTCGCCCGAATCCATCCACCAGGTCACGTTCCTGATGTCCGACCGCGGCACCCCACGGACACTGCGCCACATGAACGGCTACGGCAGCCACACGTTCATGTGGATCAACGCCAGAGGCGAGGGCTGCTGGGTCAAGTACCACTTCAAGACCGAGCAGGGGATCGAGAACTTCAGCGACGCGGAGGCCAAGAACATGGTCGCCGAAGACTTCGACTTCCACCGGCGCGACCTCTGGGAGTCGATCGCATCAGGCCAGGAGGCGTCCTGGCGGCTCGAGATGCAGATCATGCCGTTCGAGCAGGCCGAAGACTACCGGTTCAACCCGTTCGACCTCACCAAAGTATGGCCCCATGGCGACTGCCCGCCGATCACGATCGGCCGGATGGTCCTGAACCGGAACCCGGAGAACTTCTTCGCCGAGGTCGAGCAGGCCGCGTTCGAGCCCGCGAACATGGTCCCCGGCATCGGCCCGTCGCCCGACAGGATGCTGCAGGGCAGGCTCTTCTCCTACCCCGACACCCACCGCCATCGCATCGGCCCGAACTACGCGCAACTGCCGATCAACCGCCCGCTGTCGCCCGTCAACAGCTACAACAAAGACGGGAGCATGCACTACCACCACTCCGGCAACCAGCCGGTCTACGCACCGAACAGCTTCGGCGGGCCGCAGGCACAGCCCGAGCTGTGCGGAGAGCTGCCCCTGATGATCTCTGGCCGTATGCAGCGCAGCCCCTACAAGAAGCACGCCGAGGACAGCGACTACATCCAGCCCGGCAACCTGTGGCGGGATGTGCTGTCCGAGACCGATCGTGAGCACCTCGCCTCCAACATCGTCAGCCACATGAGCGATGGCGTGGATTGGGACATCCAGGCCCGCCAACTCGAGCACTGGCGCCAAGTCGACCCCGACCTGGGCCTGTCCATCGCGAAGGGCCTCGGCAACGGCCACGGCTGACCAATGATGTGACGCAGCGCCCGCCGGTGGATCGGCAGGCGCTGCGGGTGCGATCCAGGCACTGCCCGCGCTGCACCGGGAAGAGCAGCGCGGACAGCGGCCCCCGTAAGATCCTATCTGCTCAGATACGGGTTGAATACACGAATAGGCCCTTCAAAGCCACAGTGTCCCTGTATGACCCCTGACCGAGGCGCTCAGGGCACGACCAGGATGCGGTCGCACTGCTCGCAGCGGGCGAGGCCCCGGTTCACAAGCGCTCGGATCTGCTGCATCTCATTGTTCGTGAGTTCCAGGCGGCAGCCGGCGCAGGTGCGCCCCTGCAGTTCGGCGACCGCGAGACCCTCTTTCCGAACCCGTACGCCGTTGTAGCACGCAAGCACGGTTTCGGGCAGGTCGGCGGCGACCAGTTTGCGCTCCGCCACCTGCTGTGCCAACTCGTGGCGGATCTCGACGGCGGCATGATCGCGCGCCTCGCCAGCGGTGGCGACCTCCTCGGCCAACTCGGCCTCCCGTTCGGTGAGGGCGGCGATGAGCGACTCCGTCTCTTCGCGCTGCTCCATGATCTCGAGCAGCGTGTCCTCCACATCGCTCTTGCGCTGCTCCATCGAGGCCAGTTCGGCGTCCAGCGCCGTCGCCTCTTTCGGCGAGGTGATCGCCCCCGAGTACTTCCGCTGCGTCTCAGCGGCATAGCGGGCCTCGACCGACTCAAGCTCACGCTCATGGCGGCGCTGGTCGCGTGCAAGGCGGTCGAGGCGCTCCCGGGCGGCGGCGAGTTCACGGCCGATCCTGTCGAGCAGATCCACGCGGTCATCGAGTGCCCGCTGCTCGGGCAGGTTGGCGCGGCGGTGCCGCAGCTGGCGGATACGGGTGTCGATGTGCTGAAGGTCGAGCAACCGGCGCTGCTGCACTCTGGTCGCGGCAATCACGGCGCTCCTTGTCCCCATCGGCTCCAGTCCGACCGCATACGGTGGACGCTATCAGCCGCGCGGACACGCCGCGCTGTCAGGAAGCGGCGAGCGCCTCGACGACATAGTCGATGGCGGCGGTCAGGCGCTCGACGTCAGCTGGAACGACGGCGGGGAACGTGGCGATCCGGAGCTGGTTGCGGCCGAGCCTCCGGTAGCCCTCGATGTCGACGATCCCGTTGGCGCGCAGGACCGAGGCCACGTCATGAGCGGGTATGGCGGGATCGAGGTCGAGCGTGCAGACGACTGGGCTGCGCATCGCCGGATCCGCGACGAATGGAGCCGCCCACTCCCGGGCATGGGCCCAGTCATAGAGAATGGCGGCCTTGCCGGCGCAGTCCTTGGCCGCCGCCGCGAGCCCGCCCTGCTCATTGAGCCAGTCGAGCTGCTCGCCCATCAGGAACAGCGTCGAGATCGACGGGGTGTTGTAGGTCTCGTCCTGTGCGGATGCTCGGGCGGCCAGTCCCAGGTCGAGCATCGCGGGGATGTACCGGCCGCTGACCTGGATCCTGTCGACGCGCTCAAGAGCGGCCGGAGACAGCAGCGCGACGAACAGCCCGCCTTCGCTGCCGAAGCACTTCTGCGGCGAGAAGTAGTAGAAGTCGACCTCGGCCGGGTCGAACTCAATCCCGCCAGCGGCGCTGGTCGCGTCGACGGCGACGAGGCCGGCGGCGCACGGTCGCCGGACCGGCATGGCCACGCCGGTCGAGGTCTCGCACTGGGTCAGCGCGTAGAGGTCCACCCCGGACTGGGCCTCCAGCGTCGGGTGGCTGCCGGGCTGGGACGCTGAGATCACGGGGTCGTCCAGGAACGGCGCCGCCCTCACCGCATCCGCGAACTTCGCGGAGAACTCGCCGAACACCGCGTGGGCGCTGCGACGGCTGATCAGGCAGTGGACAGCCGCGTCCCAGCACAGCGTCGCCCCGCCGTTGCCCAGCACGACCTCGAAGCCGTCAGGCAGCGAGAAGAACTCGCGCAGGCCGTTTCGGATCCTGCGGACATGGGCTTTCACGGTGGGTTGCCGGTGGCTGGTGCCCAGCAGCGAGGGCGCCGCGACGCCCAGGCGCCGGACCGCTTCCTGCCGGACCTTCGACGGTCCGGAGCCGAACCGGCCGTCGGCCGGCAGGAGCGAAATGGGAACGGTGATCGGCATGGCCGACACTCTATTCGCCCGAGCCCAGTCCAGCCTCACGGGCAAGCGCGATCGCCTGCGCCCGGTCGGGCACGTCGAGTTTGGCCAGGATGTTGGCGATGTGGTTGCGCACCGTCTTGGGGCTGAGAAACAGCTTGCGGGCAATGTCTGCGTTGCCGCAGCCCTGCGCGAGCAGCACGAGGATCTCCCGTTCCCGCCGCGTGAGCTGCGGGAACGGGTCCGCTGGCCGCACCTGGCCCGACAGCCGGGATAGGGCTCGATCAGCGATCCCAGCCCCGAACACGGCCTCGCCGTCGGCGACGGAGCGCAGCGCGCGGGCGATTTCGCTGTGGCTGGCGCCTTTCAGCAGGTAGCCGCGCGCCCCGGCCTTCAGCGCGGCGATCAGGAAGTCGTCGTCCTCATACATCGTGAGCACCAGCACGGCCACATCCGGGGACGCGGCCAGGATCTGCCTGGTCGCCTGCACCCCGTCGAGGTCGGGCATGTAGAGGTCCATCACCACGACGTCGGGCTGGCTGGCCGCGGCGGCCGAGACCGCTTCGGCGCCGGTCGCGGCGGTGGCGACCAGCTCGAAATCGGGCAGCGCCCCCAGGACGGCGCCCAGTCCCTCACGGACGATTGGGTGGTCGTCGGCGATCATCACCCTCACCGGCGCAACGCTGCCAGGCGTCATCGGGTGGCCATCGCGAGAGGCAGCTCTGCGCGGATGCGGGTGCCTCGGTGCGGCAGGCGCTGTGCGATGAACGTCCCGCCCAGCTCCTCGGCGTGCTCTCGCATCGAGGCCAGCCCCGCCCCTGCCTGGTAGCAGTCGGGCAGCCCCACGCCGTTGTCGACGACCTCCACCACCAGCCGGTCCCGCACCGTCAACCGGATGTCGCAGTGGCTGGCCGCCGCATGCCGGAGGGTGTTCGCAACCGCCTCCGTGACGATCCGGTACGCCGCGACCTCCACCGCCGCTGGCAGCTCGTCGAGGTCGTCAGGCGCGTTGAGGGAAGTCTCGAGCGCCGATCCCGCCGCGGTGGCGGTGACTGCGCTGAGCCGCTGGCGGATTCCCGAGAGCAGGCCCAGCTGATCGAGGGCGGGCGGACGCAGGTCGTCCACCAGCCGGCGGACCTCGACGACGCAGGCCTGAAGCCCCCGCTCCAGCTCACCGAGCACCCGCTCGGCCGCGGCGGTGTCCATGGCCAGCAGCGCCCGAGCGGCCCCGACCTGCATCGTCATCCCCGCCAGCCAAGGACCGAGCTCGTCGTGCAGGCCGCGGCGCAGCCGGCGGTGCTCCTCCTCCCGCGAGCGCACCAGACGCTCTCGGGAGCGCATCAGGTCGGCGGTCACGCTCATCCCGTGAGCGACCATGCCCACCTGGCGGGCCAGGTCGTGCAGCAGATCGCGCTCCGCGGCCGTGAACACCCGGGAGGATGAGGAGGGGGTGACCAGCAGCCGTCCCACGACCCGTCCCTGATAGGTCATCGCGAACGCCTCTGACTCGAGGGCTGCAACGACGCACCACCCGTGGCGTCGCCCATAGCTGGCGACCGTCCTGACGCTGTCCCCGTCGATCAACTCGATCGCGACAGCGGGCACCCGCAGCGCCTCCGAGACTGCCCGCGCCACCTTCTGCAGCACCGCGCCGGGCTCCGCCGCCTGTTTCAAGCAGCATCCCAGCCGGCTGACCGCAGCGTACGGGTCCCCCTGGCGACAACGCCGCAGCGTGCCCCGCAGCCAGGTCGCCGCCGCCAGCACCGCCACCACAGCAATGATCCAGACGCCCGTGAGCCTGGGCACCGCAGTCGACCGGCGGGCAGCCAGGCCCGCGCCGGCCACGGCGATCAACAGCCCGCCCATGACCGCGGGCCTCCGTACCAGTACCCGACGCGCGACGCGTCTGGCGTCTCCCACCGCCGCTCGAATCCCAGCCCCAGGCGCGAAGCCCGGCCATACGTTCTTCTTCCGAATGCCGGGCGCTGGCGAGGGTCTCACGCATTCTCCCTTCCAGGCAGCGAGGCGTTGGGGGCGGCGGTTGGCGTATGCCAGGTTGCAACAACTGGCGGCCCTGTGTCTATAGGCGAACGTCCCGACAGTGCCCGAGTCGAGTTCAGCGCTGGCGGACCCCACCGGCTCGCTGCGCCCGTGTCTGTCCCGCATCTGAATCAAGCGAAAGACGTGACGATCGCCCACGGCGACGGGCGCCTTTCGACGCGAGGCTGTTTCTCCTGGTCGGCACAAGATTTCTCTGGCTGCAGGCCTCACCCGCCGTCATGGAGGTTCGTCGAATGACCATTGACCGAACGCAGGTCAGCCAGGCTGAGATGGCACACAGCGCAGAGGTGTGGGGCATCGGAGGCCGGCCATGACCGCCCGCTCTCAGGCAGCAACCCTGCGGGACGACCCGCCTGTCGCAGACCTCATGCGCTCAGCCGCCGCCGGCGACGAGCGTGCGTGGGAGACGATCGTGGCTCGGTACAGCGGTCTCGTATGGAGCATGGTTCGTGCGCATCGGCTCAGGGAGAGCGACGCGGCCGATGCCGTGGCGACGACATGGCTCCGCCTCGTCCAACACCTTCCCCGAATCCGCCAGCCCGAGGCGGTGGGCGCTTGGCTTGCGACCACCGCGCGCAGGGAGTCCCTGCGGATACTGCAGCGGGACGGCCGAGAGCGTTTGACCTCCGACGGCGACGTCCCGGAAATCTCTGACCGATCCGCGAATGACCCGGAGACGCAAGCGCTCGCCAACGATGTGGACCGTGTCCTCTGGCGGTGCGTAAACGAGCTTCCGGAGCGCTGCCGAGCGCTCATGCTGATGCTGACGGCCGATCCGCCAGCGACGTACAGAGAGGTCAGCGACACGCTGACGATGCCGATCGGGAGCATCGGCCCGACACGCGCCCGCTGCCTCGGGTGCCTGCGGCGCTCGCTCGCGCAGGCTCAGTGGTTCGAGCAGGCGGCCGGCGGCGGCTCCCCCGTGCCCCTGGCCGATCCAGCACACGGCGGACTCCCCACATCGCTCATCCCGACAGGACATACACGGTAGGCTCCCGCTTCGATCGCTATCGGGAGGAGGGCTCCGCGTGAGGTGCACCTGGCTGAGGATTTCCACACTCCCGACGGCGCTCGTCCTGGCCGGATGCGGGAGCGGCTCCGCGGTGTCGTTCGCCGAGCCCACTGACGGCGAAGCCATGTCAAGCCCTGTACGGGTCACCATGGAGGCCACGGGCTTCGATGTCGAGCCCGCGGGCGAGGTCCGCGAGCGGGCCGGCCACTTCCACATCATGATCGACACCGGCTGCATCACCCCGGGTCAGCCCATCCCCAGCGACGCTGCCCACCTGCACTACGGCATGGCCCAGTCCACCGCCGAGCTGCCGCTGCCACCCGGTCAGCACACCCTCTGCCTGCAGGCCGGCGACGGCGCCCACACCGCGCTCGACCTCACCAACGAGATCACCATCACCGTGCAGTAGCCGCCGGCAAGGCCGTCGGCGCGTCGGCCACACGCTCGTGGCCACCGGTATCCCAACCAGCCCCTCATGCCAACCGTGGCGGATGTCTGATCCACCACGGCGATTCGGCGACCTGGGGTTGGCTGCGGTTTTCCTTCGGATGCGGAGGAAAGCCGTGGGTCGGGTGAGCTTGCGGCCACCGTCGAGGCCGGCAACGGCGTTGCTGTTCTCAGGTGGTCCTGGGCGGGAGAGGCGGTCTGTCCCGGTGGTCGACCACGCCGCGCTCGCCCAAGCGTTCACCCACTTCGCGCACACCATCACCAGCGATTACGAGATCGGCGACCTGCCCCAAGAACTCAGCAACCAAGCCGTCGACGTGCTCGGCGTGACCGCCGCAGCCTTTCAGGTCAGGGGCTCCCGGCGTCACCGTCATGATGTCGGTGTTGTCGTGGGGCGTGAGCGCGCGCTGTCCGCGGTGGTTGGGGTGCTTACGGATCAGGAGGCGGCTGGGAGGAGGCCTGTTGGATCAGGGGTGGCATGCCGAGCGCGCGGGCCGTCCGCAGCGCCTGGCCTCGCAGCGCGTTCGCTGTCTCGCGGTCGCCCGGCAGGCCCCGTGCCAGCAGGGCGCGGGCGCAGTGGTACTGGGTGTGGGCGAGGTGAGGGGTGGCGCCGATCCGCGCGTTGACCTCCAGCGCGACCTCGAAGTGCCGGCACGCCGCCTCCACGTCGCCCATCGTGGCCGCGAGCTGTCCCAAGAAGTGAGCGACCGAGCCCAGACAGCTGTAGGCGCGACCCAAAACGACACAGTGATGCGCAAAGGGCAGCAGCAGCTCGTACAGCATCACCGCCCGCCGCGCGTCGCCGAGCAGCGCGCAGACCTCGGCGGCGAGGGCGACGGTGACCAGCCACACCGCGTCGCGCGGGATGAGCGTGAAGTCCTTGGCGGCCAGCCGCTCGAACTCCCAGCGGGCGGCCTCCTCGTCGCCGGCTGTCGCGCGGATCAGGGCCAGAGCGGCCCGCCAGCCAGGGACGTGAGGGAACTTGCGGACGAATCCCCTGACCGTCTCGTCCAGCTCGTCCAGCCGGCCCTGCTCCTTACGGAGCAGGAAGAGTTGGGCGCCCACCCCGGCCTGCAACTGGGTGACGTCCAGCCGCTGTAAGCGGCGGCCGAAGCCGAGCGCTTGGAGGTTGTGCCGCTCGGCCACGTCGAAGCGGCCGGCCATCAGCGCCCGGGTGCTCCGCCAGATGTGCGCCCAGTACAGGTACACAGGTTGGCGCAGCTCCTCAGCGACCCGGATGTAGGTGCCGAGTTCGGCGTCGGTGGCCGGGACATCGCCCAGCTGCAGGAAGCCGACGATGCGCCACATGCGGGCCTGCTGCGCCATCTCCTTGTCGCTGGCCGCCTTGGCCAGGGTGAGGATCTCGGCCGCCAGCTCAAGCAGCTCCTGGAACGTGTCGAGACCGAGGACGGAACACCTGGTGTCCAGGACCGACGCGAGCACTTTGGTGTCGCCCAGACGCCGGGCCATCGCCACGGCCTGCTGGCTCAGCACCATGCTGCGCTCCCGCGCGGCCCGCCGCCGTTCGGCGTCGGGCTGCCAGTAATGGGGCTGCGCGAGCGTCATGGCAAGGTGGCCGAGCATCTGGGCGCGCAGCGGCGAGTCGCCGGCGTCCAGCAACGCCAACGCCTCCTCCAACAGCCCGACCACGCGCTCTACAGCCCCTACGAAGAGAAGCGTAAAGTCAATCAATATCTCTTTGAAGCCGAGCGCGGCGCGAGCCAGCCGCTGCGGGTCACCGAGCGCTCTGGCGCCGCCAGCCGCACCCAGGAGGGTCTCTTGGGCGCTGGCCATGTCGCCCGCCCTCATCTGGGCATCGGCCAGAGCCAGCAGCAGCTCACAGCGGCGGGCCTCATCCGGGTATTGGTCAAGCGCGAGCGCGAGCGCAAACAGGCGGGCAGCCTCCTCATAGGCCAGCAGGGCCAACGCCCGCTGCCCGGCCCGGGTCAGATACGCAAGCGCCTTCGCGGCGTCGGCGGCCTGAACGAAATGGGAGGCGAGCTCGGCCAAGCGCGGCTCCAGATCGCCCGCGTACAGCCCCTCCAAGGCCTCGCCGACCTGGTGGTGCAGCCCGGCGCGTCGGGCGCCCAGCTGACGGTACAGCGCGTCGCGGACAAGCACGTGACAGAAGCGGTACCGGCCGACCGCTGTGGGCATCTCAGCGACGACGCCGAGCCCGACCGCCTGCTCGACCAACTCGACGAGCAGCCCCACCTCAAGCCCGCTCACCGCGTGGAGCACAGCCAGATCGAACACCGGTCCGATGACCGAGGCTGCCGTCAACACCGTGCGAGCCTGCGCCGGCAGCCGCTCCAGCCACCACCGGACCACCTCCAGCGCCTGCTGGGGAACACGCTCGTCGAACTCCTCCTCAAAGCGGACCAGGTCAGCCCCCTCCGCCAGCGGCTGCACGAGCTGGTGCAAAAACAGCGGATTGCCACCGGTCCGCACACACAGCTTGGCCACCAGCACCGGCGAGACGTCCAGACCGGTCACGCGTTCAACGAAGTGCCCCACGTGCTCTCCGCTCAGCCCCTCAAGCCTCATCCGGCAGGTCACCGGCTCGCGGCCCAGCTCGGCCAGCACACCGACAACGACCTCGTCCAGATCAGCCTTGGCGTCCCGGAACGTCCCGACCACGAGCAGATGCGCGTCGGCCAGCTCACGGGCAAGGAATTGCAGCAGCCGCAGCGAGGGCACATCAGCCCGATGAAGATCATCAAGGACCACCACCAACGGACGGGCGCCCGCCACCCGCTTGAGGACCCCGGTCACGGCGTCGAACAGACGGAAACGCGCCTGCGCCGCCGGCAACTCAGGCGGGTCGGCCAGCCCGGGCAGACGCTCGGCCACCCGCGGCACCAACTGGGCGATCACCGCCGCGTCCGATGCCAGCGCCTGCCCCAGCCGCCCCGGCTCACAGGTCTGCATCCACGAGCGCAGGATCTGCACCCACGGCCAGAACGGCGGGGCGCCGTCGGCCTCCCACACCCGGCCCCACAGCACCGCCATACCCGCGGCCTGGGCCTGGTCGGCCAGATTCCGGGCGATGCTGGTCTTGCCGATGCCGGGCTCACCACCGACCAAGACCAGCCGCCCCTGACCGGCGCGGACGTCGGCCAGCGCACCCCACAGCCGCGCAACCTCGACGTCACGGCCCACGAACACGCCACGAGGCGAAGACGGGCCGGGCGCCGGCATCCGGCCCGCCGTAGGGGCTCTGGCAGGTCGTGAAGCCCTGCCAGGGTCGGGTGGGACCCAGTCAAGCTCCGACTTTTGGACCAGAATCGCCTCATGCAGACGCTGCAGCTCCGCACTCGGGTCGATACCGAGCTCGTCGGCCAGCAGCGCCCGCACATCATGGTAGGCGCCCAGCGCGTCGGCCTGCCGGCCCGCCCGGTACAGCGCCAGCATCAGCTGGCCGCGCAGACCCTCCCGCAGCGGGTGCGCCGCGACCAGCGCCTCCAGCTCACCGACCAGCCCGGCATGCCGCCCCAACGCCAAATCCGCCGCGATCATGGTCTCTGTCGCGACCAGCCGCAGCTCCTCAAGACGAGCGATCTCACCCCGGGCGAACGCAGCGTCGGCGAACTCGGCCAACGCCGGACCCCGCCACATGCTCAAACCCGCGCGCAGCCTGGCCTCCGCAAGGTCAGGGTCACCGGCCTCCAGCGCCGCCGACCCCTCCCGCACGAGCTGTTCGAACCGTGCCGCGTCCAGCTGCTCGAGATCGATCTGCAGCACATAGCCAGGGTTGCGGGTCACCAGAACCTGGAACGCCGCTTCCCGGAACCGTTTCGGTTCCAGCACGCTCCGCAGACGAGACACATAGCCCCGCAGCGTGACCCCCGCACTGTCGGGCGCCCGGCCGGGCCATACCCCCTCGATCAGCCGGTCAGTGGATACCACACGGCCGGCCTGCACCACCAGCAGGGCAAGGACCGCGCGCTGTTTGACCCCGCCCAGCACCAGCGACCGACTGTCGGCAACGACCTCCAACGGCCCCAGGACCCGAAACTCCACGCGTTCTTCCCACACTTGTTCAACCGGCACGAAAACCGTGGCCTGCAACGTATCCCGCCCGGGCCGGCATCGCCATTCCCGTCAACCGCCCTGACACCTCGTACGGATACCTCACGAAGCGTCAACAACGCTCAAGCAAGTCCCAAGCTGGTGGGCGACACGTCGGCTTACCGATCTCAGACCCCTAGGCGGCGGAAGAGGGGGCGGGGAAGGTGGCGCAGGACGGCCATGACCAGCCGCAGGATCGACGGGGCCCAGATCGTCTCGGAGCGGTCGCGCAGGGCCCCCTCGATGGCTTCCGCCACGGCCTCGGGAGTCGTGGCGAAGGGCAACGGCTTTCGGTCGACGGTCATCTTCGACCGCACGAACCCGGGGCGCACGACCAGCACGCGGGCGCCGCTGCCGACGAGGCTGTCGCCCAGGCCCTGCGCGAACGCGTCGATGCCGGCCTTCGACGAGCCGTACACGAAGTTCGAGCGGCGTGCCCGCTCAGCGGCGACGGACGACAGGACGGCGAGGGTGCCGTGCCCCTGGACCCGCAGCCGCTGGGCGATCGGCACGAGCACGGACACCGCCCCGACGTAGTTCGTCCGCACGACGCGCAGCGCCTCAGCGGCGTCGCGCTCGGCCAGCTCCTGATCACCCAGCACGCCGAACGCGACGAGCACGAGATCGACGTCGCCCAGGCGCTCCCACACATCCTTGACGAACGCGTCGTGCCCGTCAGTGTCCAGCGCGTCGAACGCGACCGCCTCCACACGGCCGGGAAGCTGCGCGGCGAGGTGCGCCATGCGGTCCGGGTGACGGCCCGCCAGCACGACGTGGGCGTCGCGCCTTCCCGCCAGGCGTCGCACGGTCGCGACGGCGATGTCAGAGGTGCCGCCCAGCACGAGGATCGACTGGACCGCGCCGAGGGCGTCTCGCATCGGAGCTCCTTGCTACGAACCGCGCAGGCGCAGCCTGCGGTTGAGGTCGGATTGGAGGGTGCCGGCTGGGTCGAGCCGATCGGCTGTGGCGCGCCACTCGTCGAGTCGGGGGTACATCACCGGGAGCAGCTCGGGGCGCAGCCTTGAGTCCTTCGCCAGGTAGACGCGACCGCCGGCCTCGGCCACCAGCTCGTCGAGCCCGTCGAGCAGCGCGGCAAGCCCGGGCGGCCCCACAGGCAGGTCCAGCGCGAGCGTCCAGCCCGGCATCGGGAACGACAGCGGGCCCGGGCTGGCGTCGCCGAACCGCTTGAGGACGGCGAGGAACGACGCCGTACCGGCACGCGCGAGGCGCTCGACCGCGGTGCGCAGCGCGTCCTCGGCGCCGAACGGAACGACGAACTGGTACTGCAGGAACCCGCGCGGCCCGTACAGCCGGTTCCAGTCACCGATCATGTCCAGCGGATGGAAGAACGAGGCGAGCGACGTGAGCCGTCCCCGCTCCAGGCGCGGCGCCCTGCGGAACCAGGCCTCGTTGAACAGCCGGACCGTCCAGGGGCTCACCAGCCCGGATGGCACCATCGACGGCGCCGCCAGCCGTGTCCGCGGGTCGAAGGCGAGCGCGCGCGCCCGGTCCTTGGCCGGCAGCTCGTCGATCGCCGCATGGTCGCCGCGCGTGAGCACCGCCCGTCCCAGGTTGGCGCCCCGGGCGAGGCAGTCGATCCACGCGACCGAGTAGCGGTAGCCGGCGTCGCCGGTCTCCATGCGCTGGATCAGGTCGTCGAGGTCATGCGCCCGCTCGGTGTCGACGCGCATGAGCGCGGTCTCTACGGGGATGAGCGCGAGGGTGGCCTGCTCGACGACGCCGGTGAGGCCCATCCCTCCCGCAGTCGCCCAGAATGCGTCGGATCCGGCGTCCAGCACCAGCCTGTCGGACGGCGTCAACAGGGCGAGGGAGGCGACGTGCGCGCAGAAGCTGCCGTCGACGTGGTGGTTCTTGCCGTGGATGTCGGCGGCGATCGCTCCGCCCACCGTGACGTGCCTGGTACCTGGTGTGACCGCGGGGAACCAGCCGTGCGGGAGGTAACGGCGCATCAACTGGTCGAGGCTGACGCCCGCATCGACGGTGACGGTCCCCTTCTCCAGATCGGCGCTGCGCACCTCGGCGAGCCGCGCCGTCGACAGCACGCTGCCGCCCGCGTTCTGCGCCGCGTCGCCGTACCCGCGGCCGAGGCCGCGGGGGATGACGCCCCGCGCGCCCGGCCGTGTGAGCGCGGCGCTGGCGTCCTGGGCAGCGGCCGGCTCGTGGAGCAGGGCCCGGGTGGGCGCGGTGCGGCCCCAGCCGGTGAGCAGCTTATGAGACATACACGCCCACCAGGAACAGTGCCATCCAGACGACGCCGATCAACTGGAGGGTGCGGTCGGTGAGGAAGACCTCCTCGGGCGCGCCCGCCTGGCCCTTCTCGGACTGCAGCGCGTAGTACAGCATGCCGAGGACGAACGGAACGATCGACAGCTGGAACCAGAGCGTGCCCCGGGTCAGGCGGCCGCTGGCCCACAGGCAGTAGGCGACGATCGCCACCGCCGAGGAGATCGTGCCGAGGTAGCGCAGAAATGCCAGCGAGTACTCCCCCAGGCATTGGCGGTGCTCGATCGAGTTCTCGCCGAGCGATGTGTACTCGGCGAAGCGCTTCCCGACGACGACGAACAGGGACGCGAACGAGATCACGAGCAGGAACCACTGTGAGATCGGGATTCCCGTCGCGACGCCACCCGCCACGGCGCGGAACACGAACCCCGACGCGACGATCGCCATCTCAAGCACTGGCACCCGCTTCAGCCTTGTGCTGTAGCCCAGCATCAACGCCACATAGGTCGCCAGCACCGCCGCGAGCTGCAGGCTGGCCGCCACGGCCGCAAGCGCGACAGAGCCGGCGAGCAGCGCGGGACCGAGGATCCGAGCGAGGCCGAGCGGTACGGCACCCGAGGCCACGGGACGCAGCCGCTTGTGCGGGTGCAGGCGGTCCGCTTCGACGTCACATACGTCGTTGAGGTAGTACGTCCCGCTCGCGGCCAGGCAGAAGCTCAGAAACGCCACCGCGGTCAACGCGAGCACCTGGGCGTTCCACAGCTCGCCGGCAGCCGCGGGAACGGCGAAGACGAGCACGTTCTTCGTCCACTGCCGCGGTCGCGCGAGGGCGAAGAGGCCGCGCGCCAGCGAGCCTGGACGGACGGTCTCGGACAGCCGGATCTCTTCGTGAGAGACTGCGTGTTGCGGGGTCGCCACGGGGATGAAGTCTCCTGTCGAGCGGGTCTACGGCACAGCGATTCGGGGAGCGGTGTACAGCACTGCAAGGACAAACATGGCAATCGCGGAGACGCCCAGGACGGCCGCGAACCACCGGTCGCGCGTGACGCGGGCGACAGCCACGATCAGTGGAAAAGCGGTGAGGACGAACCGCGGCCGAGCCCCCAGATTCCACGAGCCGATGCAGAGTACCAGGACCGCGATCGTATAGATCACAATGACCGCGGGTGGTCGCCACCGCCACAGTAAGTACAGCGCGACCAGCGTGAACAGCAGCCCGATGACCTGAAGTTTCGTCGTATTCGTCGCTCCCGCCGGATCGCGGGTGACGATGAGGATCTCCTGGAACGCGCGCCGGCCACCGTCGAAGCGCTCCTGCCACCCCTCCCGCTGGACCCGGAACCACACGAAGGGCTCCCCGGTGCGGGCCCACAGGAACAGCATGAAGCCGACGAAGCCGGCCGGGGCGAGCAGTGGCGCGATCAACGCCCGCCAGTCGCGATCCCTCCTGACAGCTTGGGCCGCCCGGTAGAGACAGCAGGCGCAGACAGCGATCGCATTGGGCCGGGACGCGGTCGCAAGCGCCCCGGTCACACCCGCGCTCACCCACCTCCGGTCAAGCAGCATGAGCAGGCACAGCATCGTCGCCGTGAGCATCAGGGACTCGGAGTACGCCATCGACAGCACGACCGAGCCAGGGAAGAAGCAGAACAGCAGCACCGCACGGTCCGCGACCTGCTGGCCGCAGAGCCGCCCGACGAGCAGCCGCAGCAGCACCGCCGCCGCGAGGCCCCCGACCAGGGCGACGAGCACCGACGCGACGGGCGGCGACAGCCCTGTGACGGTGGACACGGCACGGATCGCCATCGGGTAGACCGGGAAGAACGCGAGGCTGCTGTCGACGGCCTGGCCGTCCACCGCCGGCACGACCGCCGGGTATCCCTCGACCGCCGCGCTCAGGTACCACTGGCCGTCCCATTCCGCCAGGGCCCGCAGGACGCTGGGATCACCCCGCCGCCACACCCCATACGCGACCGCCGCCCACACAACCACGCGAGAGACCACGTACGCCACGACCGGGCGAAGCAGCGAACGTCCGGCCCAGCCGACACCGGGCCCGGTCACAGAGGGGAGGCCAATCCGCTCCCCACGCACATCCACGCTCATGAACACCCAAGGAATATGACCGACCTGCCGTTTCCCGCTCAACCGTCAGGCGGACGCCCACCCTACCACCCTCCTGCCGCCCTGGGGGTGTGTCGGCTGAGCTCCGGATTCCGGAGCTCAGC
>JBOGEA010000047.1:0-22278 GCA_050743205.1 Egibacteraceae bacterium
GGATCGAGTCTGTTGCAGAATCAATGGGAGTGGCTCTCCAGGAATGGCTGAGTGCCGCGGGCCGTGGGCGCCTTTTGGGCCAGCCGCACTGCAGGTTTCCTCCGTATTCGGAGGAAACCTGCATCTTTGGCTCGAGCGCCCCGACTGGAGGGCCCGTGAGATTTTGCAACACTCGATCCGACGGAAAGCTGTGGTCGAGCCGCCGTCTCGCCGTGTTGACCCGCGGGTTTCCGTCAGATCCGACGGAAAGCTGTAGTCGAGCTCCCGGCCGGCGACACCGCACCGATAAGCGCACCGTGTCAGGAGATCTGGAGTCATCGCATGCGTCGTGGGACGGCAGCGTCAGAGGCAGCGTCTGCCCAGGCAATCCCTGGCGGGGTGTCCGTCAGCCTTTCGGAGCGTCCGAAGATCGCGGTTGTGGAGGTCGGCGGTCCCGCTTCGGGCCGCGATGGGGTCGTAGTCTGCTGCCCGAATCGCAACCGGTACGTTCGGATCCAAGGACCACAATGGGCTTTTCTCCGCAGCCTCGACGGCCGCCGCACGATCGCCGAGTTGGAGCAGGACTTCGAGGGACTGCCTCGCGGCATGGTCCGGCCGCTGCTGTTGCGGTTCGCGGAGCTCGGGCTGCTCGAGAACGCAGCCGAGGACACAAGCCGACCCAGAAACCGCCGGCTGCGGGTGGCTCAAACTGGTGTCATACAGCTGACCCTTCTCGATCCTGAAAAACTGCTGAACAGACTCACCCGGCTCATCCGGCTGCTCGGCAGCCCCGCCGGACGGGTTGCGTCCGCCCTGGTCGCAGCGGTCGGACTGTGCTCAATGGTCATCCACGCCCGACTGGCCTGGATCGCCCCGCAGCAGCTGAGGGATCCAGCGTGGGCGGCAGCGCTCGCCGCCGCCGTGTTCCTCGCCTGCGTGCTCCATGAGCTGGGACACGCGTTCGCAGTGAAATATTACGGCGGCCGGGTTCGCCGGATGGGTTTGATGCTGCTCTATCTCATGCCCGCGATGTTTTGCGACACCAGCGATGCATGGCGCTTTCCGCGCAACCGTCAACGCGCGGTCGTGGCCGCGGCGGGCATCTGGGTCCAGATGGTGCTGGCGGGGTTGGCGCTGATCGCGCTGTGGCTGCCACTGAACCCCGAAATGGCGGCGTGGCTGTGGCTCTTCGCGCTCATCAATATCGGTCTTTGCATGATGAACCTCTTTCCTTTTGTCAAACTCGACGGCTACTGGATCCTCGTCGCGCTGACCGATATGCCGAACCTGCGTTCTTGCGCCCTCGACTGTCTGCGGCGCAAGACGCTGCGTCTGGTCACCGGGATCGCGCAGCCGCAGCCGCAGCCGCAGCCGCCGCCACCGGCGCACCCGGTCCTTACCATGATGTTCGGACTCGGCTGCCTGCTGCTCCCACCACTGCTGATCGCGGCTGTGCTGATCGATTATCAGCACGCGCTCCTGCGGTATGGGCGGGTCGGCGCCGCCGCATGGCTCATCTTGGCGGGAAACGTGCTCGCCATCCCGCGCAAAGGGTTGTTTCGCATGGTGCGCTCGGCTCGTGGCTGGCCACGCTCGGCCCGGTTGCGCGCAGGGCTCGTCGGTGGGACCACCGCGCTCATCGTCACGGGCGCGCTCGCCCTGATCCAGATTCCCCTGACCGCCCAGGCGCGATATGAGGTGAGCGACGCGGGGGGAATCACGGCCATGCTGCCAGAGGAAGCCGGCCAACGGCTGGGCCCTGGCGACCGCACGGCCACCGTGCCGGTCTGGTTCTGGACCACCTACCTGCATCCGGCCTTGTCCACCTTTTGGAGATGAGAGCGCTCACCGACAACTCGTTCAAAGAAGAGCCCGTTAAAGGAAACCCCTGTGAAACTGAATGCTGTCACCGCAGCCGCGTTCTTGATTCTGACCGTCCTCGTGCTCGGTGCCGTCGCGTGGGTGGGTTTGGCTGGCTCGTCCCCACGGACAACGTCGGTGGTGGCCACCGAAGACGTTGCCCGCGACACGGTGGCGCCATCAGCCCCCCAGCCGCCGCCCAGCGATCCCGCGCCATCTCAGTTGCGGTCAGCCGTCACCGCTCCCCCCCTGCCCGAGCCCGAGCCCGCCGCCCCGGTCTCACCGTCGCCGAGTTCGCCCGGACGCATCCGCGGGCTCCATGTGCTGTGCCCAACAGAGGAGGGCGGCTTCGCGCACCTGCTGCTCACCGCTGACACGTATTACAAAGCCGTCACACCCGAGGAGGAGGCACGCCTCACCACCCTGCTCGGCCCACCGGTCACCAACGTCGATCCCGCCCTGCTGCCACCGATGTCCGCCATGTCGGTAACCGACGCACTAGAACTGACGGCTTTGAGCTCTCCCTCAAACTGAATGTTTCGGGCGAAGCATAATGCTGTGGCTCTGGAGTCACACACCAGGAATAACACCCACACGCCAACAATCAGGAACCCGTGCTATACCGCCTGCCGCGCCACGATATCATGAATAGTTACAAAGAGTCCCTGGCGCTGCTGGGTCGATTCAAGCCGTGCGTCAGCAGACTGACTGAGCCGACCGCAACTTTAAGGCTATTTTCAGCGCTGCTTCAGTAGCTGGTGCTGTAATAATGCCACGAACGGACGGGCTCGAAGTCAATGGTTCATTCGAAGACGTTCTTGGTGAGGAGTGCAAATGTTGACGAGTGTGGCAGTCAGGACTCGCGTGGCTTTGGTTGACGATCTGCCCTCCTTCCGCCTGGGTCTGGCGGCCGCATGCTCGCGCGCCGGACTCACCGTAGAAGAACCTGAGCACTTAGGCTCGTGGGCCCAACATCGTGACACCGCCGCGATCGTCACGCTCGGCCGGTGCGGTGGGTGGGCAGCGCTGCGGACGATCCGAAGATCTTCCCCCACGACCGTTGTGCTCGGGCTGCTGCCCTGCTTCGACGTCGCATCGTGTCGCGAAGCGCTGGAGGCGGGCGCTACTGCCGTGGCGCCTCACGACAGCGACCCTGACCACCTTGTGTCCACATTGGTCACTGCCGTGCATGGCAAGGTGGTCCTGCCGGTCGAGTTCGTCACCACGCTGGTCGAGCGGCTGCATACCCGCGGCGCCGAGCGTGCGGCCATGCTCAGCGAGCTCGATCTCGAGCTGCTGCGCCTGCTGAACAAGGGCGAAACAGTGACCGCGATCGCGCACAAACTGCACATGGCGCCGCGCACAGTGGACCGCCGCCTGCAGAATATGTATCTCCGCATGGGTGTTCGGACCCGCTTGCAAGCCATCGCGTGGGCAGCCTACTGGCGCGTCCTCCAACCCTGGTCCTGAACCCAACCCGTAAACCAACAACCAAGACGAAACCGGAAGCAATGACCCCGCAGCGCGAGCGCGGGTTTGGGTGGCCCTTGCCGCCCAAACCCGCACAGCTTCACATACCCAAGGACGTGAGCAACGAGAGGGGGTCGCGTTGCGTCGGGTGAAGCGACCTAAAAGGGTGTGCGCGAGCGGAACCCGACGCAACGCGACCCCTTGGCCAGACCCCGGCACCGACCCCGGAGACATTTCACACAGGCGGTGGACGGGCCTCACAAAGGGCGAGAGCCGCGGCGATCGCGTCCTCTGCGCCCATCTTTTGCCCCGCTGCCCAGGCGGCGTCGAAAGCGTAGCCGCCAAGCTCTTGGCGGAGTTGGGCGACGTGTGCGGCAACGGCTCGGTCAAAGCTTGGATTGCCTCGCGTTCCGGCGGCGCATTGGATGGAGTCACCCGCCGCGATCAGCCGCGCGGCCTGTTCAGGATCTGCACGTAAGGCGACGAGAGGAGCGAGCCCTTTGAGGCAATAGACCACTTCGTAGGTTCCCCCAAGCTGGCGGGCGAATGGCAGCACATCACGAGTGATCTGCGCTGCGGCATCCTCATCGTGCTGCATCATGGCCACCAATCCCAAGGCAAGCAGGGCTTTCACTGTTATGAGCACGTCCCTGCGTGACCTGGCGACGTTGAGTGCCTGCTCTGCCTGATGTTTCGCCTCAGTCGCACGGCCGAGGTCCGCGAGGACATGCGCCAGCCCCACGCGCCCCGCCATTTCGAGTTTCTCGGTGCCCCAGCGAGCGGCTAGCTCCAACTCCTCTTCGAACAGACCCTGGGCTCGCCGCAGGTCACCGCCCCACCGTGCGGCGTTGGCCGCCCAATCCAGTACCCGCACCAGTCCAGGGTCACCCTGTTGCCTCGCAATCGCGAGCGCGTCGTCGACCCGCGATTGGCTGGCCACGATCTCACCCCCGGACCGCAGGGTGTCTGAAAGCAGACTCAACGAAGTGACAACGCCTTCGAGGTCGCCCAGTTCCTGGAAAAGCGTGAGGGAGTCCTCAAGCAGCCCCACCGCCTGCTGATAGTCGTCCTGGAGAGAAAGGAGAGATCCCGCCACGGCACAGACCCGCCCTCGCGTGTCGGGACTCAGCTCTGGGTTGCTCAAGCTTTCGCAGAGCCACATGCGCCCCTCTGCCACCTGCCCAGTCATGGTCCAGAAGCGGCGGAGCGCCACCGCGACCCTGCCCGCGAGTTCCGCCTGGCCGTGGTTGAGCAGCGCCGTGTGTGCGATGCGCAGGTTGGGCTGCTCCATGATCAGCTCGGCGAGCGCCATCGGGGCCTCGGGTCCCTCCAGCCTGACTCTGGAGCCCTGAGCCAGCGCCGCGTAAAAGTGGGCGTGGCGATGTCGCAGCGTGTCAGCCTCCCCGCTGGCCTGCAACCGCTCCAGCGCGTACTCACGAACGGTGTGCGGCATCCGGAAGCGGATCTGGCCATCGACGTGAGTGCGGTAGACGAGGCTCTGATCCACCAGCACGGCCAACCCGCCGAGCACATCGCCGCGGTCGTCGCCCTTCTCGCCGCAGATCTCCTCGGCGGCGTGCAGGCCCCATCCCCCCATGAACACCGCGAGCCGAGCGAAGAGCCGCTGCACGGCAGGGGACAGCAGGTCGTGGCTCCAGTCCAGCGTGGCGCGCAGGGTGCGCTGCCTCACGGGAACGTCCCGATGGCCCCCCGTCAGCCACTCCAGGCGACGGTGCAACCGATCCAGCATCGCTTGTGGCGACAGCAGCTTGACGCGGGCCGCGGCAAGCTCGATGGCCAGCGGCAGCCCGTCCAGGCCGATGCAGATCTGCGCGATGGCCTGGGCGACACCGCCGTCCGCCAGCGAGAAGTCACGGTCGACTGCCTGCGCGCGCGCGGCGAACAGCTCGACGGACTCACAGCGATACAGCTGATCGGGGTCAGAGAAGCCAGCGGGGTCAGGCAGGGTCAGTGGGGGGACCACCAGCTCGTGCTCGCCCGCAATGTGCAGCGGTGCGCGGCTGGTCACGAGCAGCTTGAGCTGGCGAGTCCCGGCCAGCAGCGCCGCCAGGTCATTCGCCCCTCCGAGGAGATGCTCGAAACTGTCGAGCAAGAGCAGCATCCGGCTGTCGGCGAGATGGCGGCACAGCGTCTCGACACGACGCTGACCGGCTGGCTCGTGGACTCCAAGGCTGGTCGCGATGGTTGGCAGGACATGCTTTGGATCGGTCTCGGTGCTCAGCGAAACGAACAGGACACCGTCGGGGAAGTCGCTGGCCAGCTGCCTTGCCGCCTCCAGCGCCAGGCGGGTCTTGCCCGCGCCGCCAGTGCCGGTCAGGGTCAGCAGCCGCACGTCCGGCCGGCGCAGCGCGGTCCTGGCGACCAGCAGCGTCGACTGGCGACCCACCAACGGCGTCGGGGGGCTGGGGAGCCGCCGGTGCTGGGATGACGGCCCGCTGAAGGACGGGCCCAACGAGGCGTCCTGAGCGAGGATGGCCTGCTGACGGCTCTGGAGGGCAGGGCTGGGATCGAGACCGAGCTCGTCGGTCAGCCGGTCACGCGCTTGGCCGTAGGCCTCCAGCGCCTCGGCCTGCCGGCCTGACCGGTACAGCGCGACCATCAACTGGTCGAGGAAACGCTCGCGCAGTGGGTGCTCTGTTACGAGCGTCTTCAGCTCGCCGATCAGCTCGGCGTGGCGCCCGAGTGCCAGATCCGCCTCGATGCGCTCTTCGATCACTGCCAGGCGCTGCTCTTCGAGACACCCGATCTCGGACTGCAGGAGCGCTCCAACGGCCAGGTCAGCCAGCGCTGGTCCCCGCCACAGCGCCAGCGCCTCGCGGAACCGGGCCGACGCCACCTCCGGGTCGGTGTCCATCGCTGTGCGCCCTTGGCCAGCGAGACGCTCGAAGCGGGCAAGGTCGAGCTCGTGGTGACCCAGCCGCAGCGCATAGCCGGGTGGCTGTGTCACGAGCAGCGTGCCGCGGGCACTGTGACCGTCCGCAGGCGTGAGGGTCTTCCGCAGATTGGCGATGTGGGCCTGGACGGTGTTCTTCGCTGTCCTGGGCGGCCGCAGGCCCCAGAGGTCGTCTATGAGCCGCTCGACCGAGACGACCTCACCTGCGTGCAGCAGAAGGTGAGCAAGCAATGACCGCCGCTTGGTTCCTGCGACCGGCAGCTGCATGCCGTCCGCCCATATTTCAAGCGGCCCGAGGATTCGGAACTCCATCCGCCGACCGTCGTTCCCTCTCTCCGCTGGAGCTATCCCCACACATCCCGCTGATGACCCCTGATCTGGCCCTCGACTTCATTATTGTGGAAGCGCTCCTCGTCAGACAAGGGGTAAGGCATCGCGGGCTACGCAACGACCCACCTGAACTAGTGATCGATGCAAAAGGCCCACAGCAGTCGTGGGTGGTGCATCTCGCCCCGTCACATCGTGACTTTCTCTGTGCGCTACGCTGTATATCCGTGCGTTCCGCTGAACACTTCAATAAGGCGGGGATCACTCTGTCTACTCCCTCAGTACATACCGAACGTTCTGCGTAAGCCTTTGACTAGGCAGCCAACGGAAGAGTTCGGCCCCGAGTCGGACGCGTGCGCACTGAGGGCTCCCAAGTCAGTGCCGTCATGCTCGTCTGCTCGTCACCGGCGGTCGTTCCCATCGTTGCGGCAGTACCGCCGGTACACGCTGCCGATCACTGGCTGGGCGACGTTGCGGACCGGAATGCCGCCTGGTGTGAGCCCTCTCTCCCTGCCGCCGTGGGCATGACCGCGGACGACGAGGTTGGCCGCCTCATCGGCGGCGCCGTGACGGGTGCTTTCGAGCCGAGGCGGCTGCGGCCCGAGGTGTTGTGGAGGGGAAAGGCGAGGACGGATCCTGATCCATACACCCGGTGTGCATAGGATGAAATCTGTGGCGGACGTGCTGTGGACTCCGAGCAGCCAGCAGGTCGAGGCGACGCACCTGCGCCGGTTCATGCGGACCGCGCCGGGAGCGCCCTCAACGTATGAGGACCTGTGGGCCTGGTCGATCGACGACCTCGAGGGCTTCTGGGCCAAGGTGTGGGCCGACTGCGGGGTGCTCGCCGCTCGTGGCTGCGATCGGGTCCACGGTGAGCTGCGGATGCCGGGCACCGAGTGGTTCGGCGGGGCTCGGCTCAACTTCGCGGAGAATCTGCTGCGCCGCCGTGACGGCCGCGTCGCGATCGTCGGCGCGGGCGAGGGGCGCGACGACGAGTTCGTCACCTACTCGCGGCTGCATCACCTCGTCGCCCGCGCGCGGCAGGGTCTCGCCCGCCTCGGCGTCGGTGAGGGCGACCGGGTCGCCGGGCTCCTCCCCAACGCGGTCGAGACCGTCGTGCTGGCGCTCGCAGCCGCGGCGCTCGGCGCGGTGTGGTCGACCTGCTCTCCCGACTTCGGGCCGATGGGCATCGTGGACCGGTTCGGGCAGATCCGCCCGAAGGTGCTCGCCGTAGCCGACGGCTACCGCTATAACGGCAGGACCCACCCGCTGCGGGCGAAGATCGACGGGGTGCTTGGTCATATCCAGGGAATCGACCACGTCGTGCTCGTCGACTTCGCCGGCACCGGTGCCCGGATCGGGCACCCATCGGTCGTCGGCTACGAGTCCCTGCTCGACAACGACGCGAGCGACGTCACCTTCGCGCACCTGGCGCCAGACCACCCGCTGTACATCCTGTACAGCTCGGGGACGACCGGCGTGCCGAAGAGCATCGTGCATGGCGCGGGAGGCACCCTGCTCACCCATCTGAAGGAGCACCGCCTCCACGTCGACCTCCATGCCGGCCAGGACGTGCTGTTCTGGTTCACGACGGCCGGCTGGATGATGTGGAACTGGCTCGTGTCCGCGCTGGCCAGCGAGGTCACGATCGTCCTGTACGACGGCAGCCCGACCCACCCGGGGCCCGACGTCCTGTGGCGGCTGGCCGAGCGCACCGGCGTGACGCACTTCGGCACCAGCCCGAGGTTCCTCTCGACCTGCGAGAAGGCCGGTCTCGTCCCGAGCGACGTCGCGGACCTGGGACGGCTGCGCGCGGTGCTGTCCACGGGCTCGCCGTTGAGTCCCGAGCAGTTCGACTGGGTCTACGGGAATGTCCGGGACGACCTCCCGCTCGCCTCGGTCAGCGGGGGCACCGACCTGATCGGCTGCTTCGCCGGCGCGGTCCCGATCCTGCCTGTGCGGCGCGGCGAGCTGCAGGCGCGATCGCTGGGGATGGCCGTCGAGGCCTGGAGCGCCTCCGGCGAGCCAGTCGTCGGCGAGAAGGGCGAGCTGGTCTGCACCCGCCCGTTCCCCTCGATGCCGACGGGGTTCTGGGGTGACCGGGACGGGTCGCGCTACCACGCCGCGTACTTCGCCCAGCGCCCTGGCGTGTGGACTCACGGCGACTTCATCGAGATCCGGCCCGAGGGCGGGGTCGTGATCTACGGCCGCAGCGACACGACGCTGAACCCGGGCGGCGTGCGGATCGGGACGGCCGAGATCTACCGGGCGCTGGAGGGGCTGGACGAGATCGCCGACGCGATCGTCGTCGGCCGCCCCGCGGGCGGTGACGTCGAGGTGGTGCTCTGCGTCCAACTCGCGGACGGCGCCGAGCTGGACGAGCACCTGCGCCGCCGGATCCGTGCGACGATCCGCGATCGGACCAGCCCCCGCCACGTGCCCCGCCACGTGTTCGCCGTGCCCGCGATCCCCTACACGGTCAACGGCAAGAAAGTCGAGAAGGCGGTCCTGAAGGTCATCCAGGGCGAGCCGGTCGACAACCGCGACGCCCTGGCCAACCCCGAATCCCTCGACGCCTACGCCCACCTGACCTTTCCCGACTGAGGCCCCCTGCCCGCCCGATCTCGACGCGCTGCCGCGTCAGTTGCAGCTTTCCGTCAGTTCGAGCCTGTTGCGAAATCTCACGGGCTACCAGGTCACTGCGCTTGGCCGTCCCTGAGCGCCGTCAACGCAGATGTTGGCGCCATTTATCCATGAGGCGCGCTGAGACAGAAGGAAGGTGGTAACGTCGGCGATCTCACCGGCCGTACCGAGTCGTTGAGCGGGAAAGTCACGCCGCTCAAACTCATGGAACTGTTGTGGTTCTCTCTGGCGATACAGGTCCCAACCGCCTTCAGGTATCAGTATGGACCCCGGGCTCACAGCATTTACTCGGATGCGGTCATTGGCCAGCTCACGAGCAAGCGCGGAAGCAGCGTAAATCTCAGCGGCCTTCGCCGCACCGTACTGCGCCCTGGGAGCAGGTTTCCACCCAGAGATGGACGAAACAATGACGACTGCTCCGCCTCCTCTCCCACGCATTACAGGGACGGCAGCCCGAATCGCTCTGATGGCGTGTCCCACGTTCAGTTCGAAAGTTCGCGACCAGTCCTCAGGGGTGGAGTTCAAAAGACCGCCACCGAAGGCCGCTCCCACGTTGGCCACGAGCAGATCAACGCCTCCAAGATCACGCACCGACTCCTCGACAAAGCGCTCTGTCTCACCCGGTTCCAGCACATCAAGGATACAGCCGGACGCACGTCTTCCGACGGCCTCCAAATCCGCGACTGTCTTTTGCACATCGCTGGGCGTACGACCACAGATGGCGACATCGCAGCCCTCCACGGCAAGCCTCAAAGCCGTCGCGCGGCCAAGCCCCCGACTGCCTCCCGTGACAAGAGCGATCTTGCCAGTCAACTCAAGATCCATTTAGCTGATCCCAGGACTCTGCTCAGCGAAGACGCTACGGAACTGCTCCTCCAGGTCTCCGACAGCTGACGCATCGAACCGCGCCTTGAGGTTTCGAATGAGGCCATGCAGCCGTTCCCTCATGGGGTCGGTCTTTCGGCCGTCAGCGCAGATCATGAGGGATTCATTGATAAGCTGAACAGCGCCCTCTGGTTCCTTCCCCTGAATCAGCACGTCAGCAACGTCCGCGCGCGCGAGAACGCGGGCGACTGGCCAATCAGCCGCCGCGCGATCACAAAGGTCGATCGCTTCACGTGAGTACGCTTCCGCGCGCTGAGGCTGCCGCAGCCAGACATAGCAAGTACCAGCATAGAACGGAAGATATGGGCGGTCGAATGAAAAGATGCTCGTCGTTGGCGGGGCAGTGACACCGTCGAAGCTCCGCTCGGCCGCAGCCAAGCAGCGCTCTGCTGATCTGCGATCCCTCAAACGTGCGTAGGCACGAGCTTCCTGCGCGAAGAGCCGTACCGCGGTGATCGAGCCTGTGGGCGCGGCCATGCGGCCCGCTTGGGCGAACTCGACTGCTGCCCTGGGCTGTCCACGGTACGTAGCCGCAAGCGCCTGCGTTCCTCGTACCCATGCGGCCAACTCCCCATGAGCCACCTCATCAGCTAGGTGCAGCGCCGCATTCGAATGGGCATCGACGACTCCCAGCTCTTCCCCCATGTCAAATGCCACGTGCCCAATCAGAGCACAGAGCCAACCTGCTATGGAGTAAAGTTGGCCACGTTGACGCAATGTATGCTTACCGCTCAGGAGTCCGACGACATACCGACGCATGGCGCGCGCATCTTCGAATGCGCGCGCAAGTGGCGTCTGAAGGTAGTCAACGCCAAAGCGGGTGACTGCGGCATCAAGCTGTTCAAGCGTCCTCATGCCAACATCGGACGCCTCCAGTTGACGGTCGAACTCAAGAGTCTCAAGATAGGCGTGACGCGATGAGTCTGCTGAGGATTCAGAGCCCACCATTTTGGCATTGCTGAATTTTTTGAGGTCAGGCATCCGCGAAGTCACCGCACAGACAGCAACAGTGGAACCGGCTAACCGTAGAAACTCATCACGCTGCATACCGGGAAACCCTACCTGCTGCGCGTACCTGTCAAGAGCGTCCAAGTAGCAGCCGCGGGTGCGGATGTAAGGATCTGCTTCCCATTTCCGCACCGCACGCTCGCTGGCTCCTATCTCGACTGCCAGGGACAACTGGGTCAGGAGGACTCCTGTGCGCTCATCGACCCACTGCCGGAGCGCACGCAGTTGTGCCGGAGGCCAGCGCCTTCGCGGCTGATTCTGCCGGTCACTTTGCCGTCCGTTGTGCCGATCTGTCCCAGTCATGTGGCGCACAGTGTACTGGCAAGCACGCGCCCGAAAAAACGGTGAGCAACCGATGACGCTTCACATCGCCAGCCCCTCCCCAAAGGACGTTCATGACTTGGACGACGGCTACTGCGCTGCCCCCGGTGCTGCTGGACAATCAGAACTGGACGTTGTCCACACCCCTGCCACCTGCGTCCGATCCTACGACCCATCGCGCAGTTCGCAGATTCACCAGTGCGCACGGTGCGCTGCCCATTCCCGGGTACCGCAAGTTATGGACCGGGACCAGTTCTACGAGGTCAAGGGGCCGCTGAGCGTGGGCGACCGGTGGCGCAGCCGTGCGTCGATTGCTGCCGTGCGGGGGTGGCTGCTGTGCTCTCCGGTCGCGTGCCGCAGTCCCAGTCCAGGTCGTCCCGTCCGCGGTCGCGGTCGCGGACGGGGACGAGGACGAGGACGAGGACGAGGACGGAAGGGACGCCTGGTCCGTTTCCACCCGCGATGAGCAGGACTCCGCAGAGCAGACGCGACGCAGGGCCGCCGTGGGCGCCGCCAATCGGCCCCCGCCCACGCTCCCTACACCCGGCCTGGGCCGGCCCCGCGGCCCAAGACGCCCCGGGGGCGCCTCCCCGCCCCGCAAAGAGGTGCCCCCGCGCGGCGTCCCCCCAGCTCAACCCGCCCTAATGGCGGCAGTGTTGGGGAACTTTGCCCACCTGGTGGGGCAAAGTTCCCCAAAGCCTTCCCTCTGATGCCGCGACTCCTCACTGCGTGTCCAGGAGGTCCAGCAGCACGCCTCCCCAACACACGCGAACGCTACCCCCCGTCAGGACGATAGGACCTGCTCTTCCCGGGAGGCGTCAGGGGAGGCGGGCGACTCCCTGGACCATCGGCATCAGCCCGCCGCCGGGCAGGGGTGGGGCGAAGCGGTCGAGCTGGGTGATTTGGAAGCCGGCGGCCTCGATCGCGGGCAGCGTCATGCGATTGAGGTGGCAGCCGGCGGCGACGCGGCACCAGAGGGGATCGAGGCGGTCCTGGACCCGCCCCATCCGGCCGGCGCCGCGGACATGCTCGAGGAACAGCAACTGCCCGCCAGCGCGGAGCACCCGCGCGATCTCGGCGAGCGCGGCCTCGACGTCGCGCACACTGCAGAGCACACACACCGAGACGGCGGCGTCGGCGGCGTGGCGGGCCAGCGGCAGCGCCTCGGCGGGCGCCGCGGCGATCTCGACGGGAACCCGCGCGTGCTCAGTCCTGATCCGGGCCAGCATGAACCGGCTCGGCTCGGTGACCACCACGCGCTCGACCCCCCGGTAATAGGGCAGGTTCGCGCCCAGGCCAGCCCCGATCTCCACGACGGTACCGGTGGCATCCCTGAGCAGCTGGGCGCGGTGGCGACCCAGCCAGCCCCGCTCGGCTGGCCCCGTGACCAGACGGTAAAGGAGCGGGAACGTCCGCTCGGCCAGGCTCATCGCTCGATCATCGCCGTCATGTCTGAGAACTGTCCTTGCATGGCCGCCCGCGGCCATGGCTTGCGGGCGCGGCCATGCAGTTTTCCGTCGCCCACGACGGAAAACTGCGCCCAAGCTGCCGTCTTGCCCACTTGAGCTGCGGCTTTCGCACCGGTTCGGCGGAAAGCCGCCATGGGACCACTCAGCGGTTGGGGTCGGGGTGGTCGAGCAGCACGGTGCCGGGGCGCTCGTGGGGTCTGCGGCCGCAGGAGCAGTCGCCGGCCAGGCCGGCGGCCTTCTTGGCCATGCCGATCGTGGGGAGGATGGTGGTGCCGGGCGGGGTTTCGAGGCGGATCTTGCCACACTCGCCGCACACGACCTGGTTGCGCTTGGGCTGCTGCATGGGCCCAGTATGCGCTACGCACGGGCTTCGGCCAGCAGGCGCTCGACCTCGGCACGGAAGTCGGCGGACAGGTCGCGGCGGGCGAGCAGCGTCTCCAGCGGCTCGACCGCCTCGGGCGGGTCCGCCCGGCCGTACAGGCGGAGGTTCGCGAGGAACCACAGCGCCTCGGGCCCATCGGGCTGCCGCGCCAAGCTGGAACCGATGAGCCGCTCGCCCATGTCGACGTCGCCCGCCTCGAACGCGATCCAGCCGGCGTGGGACAGCGCCTCCGCGTTGCGGGGATCGCGGTTGAGGACCGCCATGTACTCCGCCAGCGCCCGCTGGTGGTCGCGAGCGTCGAAGTAGCGGTGGGCGAGGCGCAGGCGCACCACGATCGCGTCGGGCTGGGCCTTGACCAGCCGCTCGAGCCGCGCGATGTCGACCTCGGCGGGGTCCGCCCGTCCCGGTGCGCGCCCGGCCGCCAGGAACCCGCCGACCACCAGCCCCCCGAGCAGCAGCGCGAGGATGCCGAGCACCCACGGCCGGGGTGATGCCTGATCCCCACCCAGCGGTGGCGCCTCCCGCTCCCGCCCGCTCACAGCGATTTGAGGAACTCGACGATCGCGAGCTGCTCGGCCAGCGTGAAGCCGAACTCGAACCGCTGGCTGTAGAAGGTGACGAGCTGCAGGAGGGCGAGGTCCGCCGGCTCGTTGCGCAGCGGGGCCTCGCCGGACGGATGACCCAGCAGGCCGTCATGGAAGTACGGCGCGGTGAACCGGAGGCCGCGCAGCACCGGCGTGTTGAACCCGAGCACTTTGCCGTCGCGTTGGTGCGACGGGTCGATCGGCTCCAGCTCGGGAGCGAGGAACAGCGGGAACATGACGATGTGGAAGTCGTTGTCGCTGAAGTTGTTCAGCGCGGTGTGGCAGGTGGCGCACGAGATCCGCTCGCCGGGGAAGCTCCGGCCGAACGGGTCACGGCCCCGCGGCAGGTTGAAGAGGGCCTCGCCACGCTCAGCGAGCGCCGGGTCGAAGTCGGCGCCGGCCACGGCGTCGGGGGCGTCGAGCGTGGCGACGAAGGCCGCGAGCGCGTCCAGCTCCCGTTGAATGGGCTCCCGCGAGGCCCGCATCTCCAGCGGGGACTGGATCGCCGCCTTCACCGCCGCCTGGATGCACCCGAACCGGCCGTCCCACCCGAACGAGCCGGGGTCGAGCTGCCGGAGCAGGTGCGGGGTCTGCCTGGGCACGAGCGCGCGATACTCGGTTGGGCCGACGAGGCGGGTCCTGTTGTCGCTGAACGCCGGTCCGGCGTGGCAGTCCGCGCATGACAGGCGCTGGCCGAAGATGTCCCCGGTCGGGCCCAGGCTCGGCTGCTGGCCCCAATCGTTGCGGCTGGAGAACAGGCGCCGCCCCTCAGCGATCAGGGCACGCTCCTCGGCCTCTGCCCGCTCTCGCTGCGGCGGGCAGACATCGGCGTTGGCGTCGAACTGTTGAAGGGTCAGCGGAACGCCGTTGATCGTGCCCGACGCGGCGTACTCGCTGAGCGCCTCGGCGATCACCCGATCCGCCAGCGCTCGGGGGCCACCCAGCGGCGCGGCGAACACCGGCACCGCGGCCAGGCCGAGCAGCGCCATGACCACGAGCGGCACCACAGGTGAGCGACGGCGCATGACGACCCCCGACGATGAGTCCATGAGAGCGGTTGACGGTACCGCTCATGTGGCCGGGCGGGACCTGTCCAACGCGCGGAGGAGGAAGGCGAGAATGTCGGCGCGCTGTGCGATCAGCCTGCTGGTGGGGATCCTTGGCCATGACCAGCGGAGGTCTCGACGCGAAGCAGCACAGGGGCGTCGCCGGACTGGGCGGCCTGGAGCGCGGCGGCGAACTAGCTAGAGCGAGTGGCCGGGGACGACGCGGTCGTCGTGATCGCCGGTCGCTGGCGAGCAGGCCCACCGTTGGACTCGCCGTTGATCGCCAGGCGTCCGGTCCGCGTTCAGCCGGTGTCGATGAGCCACTCGACGCAGGCGATGAAGTCGTCGAAGACGTTCTGTTCGTTCGCCAGACGCCCGCTGTCGTGCCAGGGCGTGTGCCGTACTCATCGCGCGTCACGTTCCTCTGGGTGGGTGGGTGGGTCGCTGGATCCGCGCAGCATGGAGTCTGTTGCGGAATCAACGGGAGTGGCTCTCAGGAATGGCTGAGTGCCGCGGGCCGCACGTGCCCTTGGGCCAGCCACACACTGCAGTTTTCCTCCGCATTCGCCAGGATTGCTGCAGGTCAGGACCGCGCTGTCGGCCTTGAGGCACAGCTTTCCCTCATATTCGCCAGGATTACTGCATCTTTGACTCGAACGCCCCACTGGCGGGCCCGTGAATTTTGCAACAGCCTGCATGTTGCGCACAAAACTGCGGCCGACTCCGCGCGCCGCCGCCCCTCCGTCCATGACCCGTCGGGCTGCGGCGCAGCCCCGCTAGCCCCGTTTTCCGCACTGTTTGGTGTCTAGTCCTGCCGTTCGGGCCAGGGTAGGGGAATGTCGAGGAGGGCGAGGATCCGCCGTTGGGTGGGGGTGAGGGGGTCCAGGACGGGTCCTCGTGCGGTATAGGTCAGCCCGAGGCCTTGGAAGGCGGCGAGGATGTTGCGGCCGGTCGGCTTGGCGGCGCGGCCTTCGGGCAGCAGCCCGGGCATCGTCTGCTCGACGCCGAGTCGGGCGCGCAGGTCGGCCTCGATGAGTCCGAACACGAGCAGGGCGATGCCGACGACTCCGGCGAGCGCGTCGATGCGGTCGTCATTGTGCAAAAACACGGGGCGGACCCGCAGGGTCTGTTTGAGGTCGCGGTGGCGCTGCTCGACGATCCACTGGTCTTTGTAGACCCCCAGCGCCTCCAGTGCGGTCAGCGGGCCGCCTTCGGGGTCTGCCAGGTTGGTCGCGAGGGCGTACAGGCCGTCGAGGCGGGCGGCTTCGGCGATCGCGTCGGGGTCGCGGGACCAGTCGATGGCCGGTTTGCCGTTTTTGTCTTCGCCGGTCGTGACGGACAGCAGCCCGGTGATGCGTGTGTGGAGGATGCGGGCGACGCGAGCATCGACCTGTTTGAGCGTTTTGTAGTAGCGACCGCCCAGCCCGTTGCGGATCTTGGTCAACAGAGTTTCGGCTTTGGCCAGGGCGCGCTCACGGGCCTCGGCCACTGATTGGGCCTCCTCGCTCGACCAGATGTAGGCCACGCGCAGGTCACAAGGGGTGTTGGTGGCTGGGTCGGTGACCTGCCAGTCTCCCAGCAGGCCACGCCAGCGGGTGCGCCGCTGAGGCGGCAGGCGCTGCTCACGTTGGGCTGTGTGGTCGAGGTCGGCGAGCCGGTCGAGGCTGCCGACGTCGCGGTCGAACTGGGCGGCCCAGCCGGTGTCGGCGCGCAGGGGGACGACGAACCGCAGGCCGGCGCGCATCGCGGCGCACAGGTTGCCCAAGTGGCCCAGCGCGGAGTCGGCGACGACGATGGGAGCGGCGGGCAGCACGGCGCACAGCCGCTCGGCCGCCTCCCCGAGACAGGTCAGCTCGGCGGCGGAGCCTTTGTGCGGGCGCAGGTACAGCGCGACGCCGTCGGGGGTGGACGCTTGGAGGGTGCGGACCTGACGGGCGATGCGCCGGTCGGAGCCCCAGCCTTTGGCGACCAGCGACGAGCCTTCGTAGGCGCCGGCGAACCGGATGGTGGTCAGGTCCAGGTGCGCACCGGGTCGCGTCGGCGACGTCGAACCGGTCGAGCGCGGTGAGCAGCAGTTTGCCGCGGACGTCCTCGGCAACCGGGGCCAGCGCCTCCAAGGCTCGGCCGAGCCGGTCGTCGCCCAGCAGGCCCGCGGGGATGTCGAACAGTTCGGTCATCGCCGCTGAGGACGCCCAGCCGGCGATGTCGTAGAGCGGTGAGGGAGCGGACAGCCGGTTGGCGACCAGCGCGGTGATGACCTCGCCGTGGGTCAGAAGCGCCCGTCCGCGCATCGGCGCGGCGGCGTCGACGATGCCGGCCAGTCCCAGGCCCTCCAGGTAGCGGCGGACGAGCAGGAGCGCGCCGACCTCGCGGCGGGTGCCCGCCGAGGGGGGTCCAGCCGGGCGAACGCGCCCGCCCAGCGGTCCAGCTGTCCGGAGGCCTTGAACTCATCGACGCGTCCCAGGGTTGCCACAACGTGCTGGCGGACTTTGCCGTCCTCGCGGCGGCCTTCCACCAGCTGCAGGTAGTCGTAGGTCCGCTCGCCTCGGCGGACGCGTTTCACCCTCGGGTACATGGTTGGCACAACGATATCTGGTGAACTGCAAGCATGTCAGACCGTGTCTGGTCCATAGCTGCGCGTTTTTTGGGCACAACACTGCTCGGCCGATCGGACCGCCCGTAAGTCCGCTGCCAGCACAAACCCACCGACTGCGCCCGGACATGAGCCACCCCAGTGCGGAAAACGGGGCTAGCTAGCTAGCTCGGTCAACCGCCGGACGATCCGGTCTCTGGCCGGCACCTGCCCGAGCCACGACTCGGTCAGCAGGGTCTGCGCCGCGATCCACTCCCGCACCCGCGGCGCGTCGGTGTCCTCAAGCCACCGGTACGGATCAGCGATCGGCACGCCGTGGTAGTCCTCCACCACGTCGTCCGTGACCGTGGGCGGGTAGGCGGGCTTCGCTGTGACGCTATCCAAGACGCCCCAGCCGGTGCAGGACGATGCTGGCCGCCACGAGCGCGGCGGTCTCGGTCCGCAGGATCGTGGGGCCGAGGGACGCCTCCGGCAGGCCCGTCGCGGCGACCTCCTCGGGGCAGAGCCCACCCTCGGGGCCGATCGCCAGCACGATCTCGTCGGCGTCCATGGGAACGCCGACCTCACGGAGCGGGGTGACCGACTCCTCCCAGCAGCACATTCCATGAATTTCATGACCCGGCGTGCCAGCCGGGAACGCCTTGGCCCACTCCCCCACCTCGGCGACGTCGAGCAGCCACGCCTGGCGGCTCTGCTTGGCGGCCGCCAACGCGACCGCCCGCCAGCGCTCGGCCGCCTTCGCCGCCTTGGCGGGCCCGAGCCGCACCGAGCTGCGCGCGGAATGCACCGGAACGAGCCGGTCGACGCCGATCTCGGCGAGCCGCTGCACCACGTCGTCGAGCTTTCGCCCCTTCGGCAGCGCGTGGACGACGGTCAGCCGCGGCCGGGGCCGGGGCACGTGTCGGGCATCCACGAGTCTCAGAATGACCTCGTCTCGCCTCGCCCGGACCACCCGCGCCTGCCAGCACCGTCCCGCGCCGTCCGACAGGCTGACCGGCTCGCCAGGCGCAGCCCGCAGCACGACCGCGAGATGCCGCGCGTCGTCCCCCGTCAGCACGGCGCGGTCGCTGTGGATCTGGGTCGGCGGAACGAGGAAATGCGGACCTTTCACTTCACCGTCAGGCGCCGAAGGCCTCACGCAGGCGGCCGAACAGGCCCTTGCCCGGAGCATGCTCGTTGACGTGCTCCCCGCGCAGCTCGGCCAGCCGGCGGATCAGGTTGGCCTGCTCATCGGTCAGCTTCGTCGGCGTCTCGACACGGCAGTGGACGTAGAGGTTGCCGCGCTGGATCCCGCCGCCGCCGAGGCGCGGCATGCCCTTGCGCCGCAGCGTGACGACGTCGCCGGTCTGGGTGCCCGAGGGGACGCTGAGCGGCTCCTCGCCCTCCAGCGTCTCAAGCGTGACCTGGGTGCCCAGCGCGGCGGCGGCCATCGGCACGCGCAGCTCGCAGTGCAGATCGTCGCCGTCCCGGGTGAACACCTCGTGAGGTCGGATCCGGACCTGCACGTAGAGGTCACCGGCCGGGCCGCCGTTGCGGCCGGCCTCACCGCGACCTGTCAGGCGCAGGCGCGTCCCGTCGGCGACGCCCTCGGGGATGGGGACGGTGATCCGCTCGGTGACCCGCTGGCGGCCCTCACCGAAACAGGCCTTGCACGGATCCATGATCCGCTGGCCGGCCCCGCCGCACGTCGGGCACGTCCCCGACGTGATGAGCTGGCCGAACACGCTGTTGCGCACCTGCTGGACGGTTCCGGTCCCCTGGCACATCCTGCAGGTCACCGGGCCGCTGCCGGGCGCCGCGCCTGAGCCCGAGCAGGTCTGGCAGGCGCGGAGGATGACCGTGTCGATCTCGTGAGCGACACCGGTCGCGGCTTGCTGCAGGGTCAGCCTGACATCGACGAGGGCGTCGTTCCCCCCCCGGCCGTCGCGCCGGGGTCCCCGGCCGAACCCGCCGAAGAACGTCTCGATGAGGTCGGACAGGTCACCGAAGCCCGCGAACGGGTCACCGCCCATCCTGCCGCCGACGCCTATCGGCCCACGCGGGTCGCCGTAGCGGTCGTAGTTCCCTCGCGCCTGCGGATTGCGCAGCACCTCGTAGGCGGCGGTCAGCTCTTTGAAGGCCTCTTCGTCCCCCCCCTGGTCGGGATGCACCTCGCGGGCCTTGCGCCGGTAGGCGCGCTTCAGCTCCTCGTCGGTCGCGTCCCGCGACACACCCAAGATCTCGTAGAGGTCACGCACAGCAGGCATCCGGCTCCCGTCTACCTAGTGTCCGCACGGAACGTCCCATGGGCCCACCTCGCTCCTTGCGACGCGAGGGGTGCACCCTCCGGTCCAGGGAACGCCTCCGTTGGGCCACTGGTCACCCCAGCACTCCCTGGCCGGTCAGATCGGCGAGAGCCCGTTCGAGAGACGAGGCTACCGCCCGGACGGCGGCCAAGGTCCGCGGGTAGTCCATCCGCGTCGGCCCCAGCACGCCCACCGAGCCGACCGCGTCGGTCGTCGCCTCATAGCTGGCGGCGACGATCGAGCACGCGGCCAACTCGACCAGCGGCAGCTCTGCGCCGATCCGCACACCCGGGTCGCCCTGGGCGAGCGCCTCACGCAGCACCCGCAGGACGACCATCTGCTCCTCCAGGGTCTCGTAGACCTGCCTAACCTCCTCGAGCCGATTGAAGTGCCCGCCCGCGATGTTCGACGTGCCCCCGACGAACACCTGCTCGAACCCGCCGGACGCGCCGGCCAGCCCCTGCCGCACGGCCTCCGCGACGGCCTCGATGAGGCCGCGCACCTCCGGTGGCGCGCCGGCCGCCAGGCCGCTGATCACGTCGGGCGCCTGATCGGTCCGCAGCCCGACGGCGGCGTCGTTGACCGCGTGGCGGGCGCGCTGCACGTCATGATCGACGACCGGCGCCTCCAGATCGAGCATGCGCTTCTCGACCTGACCCGTCTCCGCGATCATCACCGCGAGCACGCTCTGCGGGCCGAGGCGCACCAACTCGACGTGCCGGATCCTGCTGCGGTCCAGCCGAGGGGCCGCGACGAGCGCCGCGAAGCGAGTCACACGCGACAGGACCATCGACGCGCGGCGGAGCAGGTCCTCGAGGTCCAGGGATCCGAGCAGCAGTCCCTCCAACGCGGCCTGCTGGTCGAGCGGCAGATGGTCCGCGTCGGCGTTCTGCAGCGAGTCGACGAAGTAGCGGTAGCCCAAGTCGGTGGGAACCCGGCCGGCCGACGTGTGCGGATGGGTGACGTAGCCGGCGTCCTCCAACGCCGACATCTCCGCGCGCACCGTGGCCGCCGAGACGCCGAGGTTCCACTCCTCGACCAGCCGCCTCGACCCGACCGGCTCGCCGTCGCGAACGTAGTCACGGACGATCGCCTTGAGGATCGCTGCCTTCCGATCGTCCAGGACCGGCACTGCCTCACCTCCATCGCATGATGTGAACCGACTGCGATGGTACCGCGACCTCTGCGCTGGCCCCGGGACACCCGGCCCCATGACATATTCGAGAACCGCCGACCTTGACCCGCGCGCGGCAGCGCGGTTTTGGGCGGCTCGATGCCGCCCGAAAACGCACAGAGTTCCATAAACCCGTGACGGAGCAGCCGAAAGGGTCGCGTTGCGTCGGGTGAAGCGACCTAAAAGGCTCTTCGCGAGCGTAACCCGACGCAACGCGACCCTGGCCTTTTTGGTCCACGCGACCCTGGTCCTTTGGTCCCCGCGACCCCTGACGTCCTCAGGCCGGCAGCAGGCGCAGCGTGATCGCGTTCGCCAGCGGCCAGCCCTTGTCGGTCAGACGCAGCCGGCCCTGGTCGACCGAGATCAGCCCCACGCCGGCCAGCGCGTCCAGTTGCCCCTGGTCGAGAGGCTCGACTGCGCGGAGGGCCACCCCTTCGGCCAGGCGCAGGCCGAGCATCAGGCGCTCGGTCCGGCGGGTCGCCTCATCGAGGATCTCCTCCCCGGCCGTGGTGTCCTGGCCGCTCAGGGCCGCGTCCGCGTAGCGGGCGGGTGAGCGTAGGCTCCACCAGCGGCGGCCCGCCCAGTGGCCGTGCGCGCCGGCGCCGACGCCCAGCCAGTCGCCGCCGCGCCAGTAGACCAGGTTGTGGCGGCACTCCTGTCCCGGCCGGGCCCAGTTCGAGACCTCGTAGCGGCGCAGGCCGGCGGCGCGCAGGGTGCGGTCGGCCACCGCCATCCGCTCGGCCTGGACGTCCTCGTCGGGTGCGGCGGCCGAGCCGGCGCGGATCCGCGCCGCGTACTCGGTCGCCGGCTCGACGGTCAGGGCGTAGGCGGACACGTGCGCGACCCCGGCCTCAAGGACGGCGCGCAGGCTGGCCTCCCAGTCCGCGTCGGTCTCACCCGGGGTGCCGTAGATGAGGTCGAGGTTGACGCGCTGGACTCCGGCGGTGCGGGCGTCGGCCAGGGCTTGGAGGGGCCGGTCGGCGTCGTGGCGGCGGCCCAGCGCGGCCAGGACGTGCGGCGCGAATGACTGGGCGCCCATCGACAGGCGGCTCATGCCGGCCTCGACCAGGGTGGCCATGCCCTCAACCGTGACGGTCTCGGGGTTCGCCTCCACCGTGACCTCGGCGTCGGGGGCGACGGGCAGGACCTCGCGGGCCAGCCGCAGCACGCCGGCCAGGTCAGCCGGATCCAGCAGCGTCGGCGTCCCCCCACCGACGAACACCGACCCGAACGCGGGCCACTGGCCGCCCCCAGACGGCCCACCACCCCCAGACGGCCCACCACCCCCAGACGGCCCACCACCCCCAGACGGCCCACCACCCCCAGACGGCCCACCAC
>JBOGEA010000048.1:0-21999 GCA_050743205.1 Egibacteraceae bacterium
GGACTCCCCCGGACCCCCTGGCCGCCTGAACCGCGCTCCGCTGCGCTTCGCCCGCAACTCAAGGTCGCGAGTCTCAGACACGCTCTCAGACGCCGCGCGCCATCACTTTATGACCGCCACTCGCTCGCGGGTGAGTACGACGACGGGACGGATCTTGTCGAGGTCAGCCCACCAGACCTGGGCATGACCGAGCCCTTTCACCGGCTGCCCACCCGTCGTCGCTGCGCGGCAAGGCGCAGCACGTCCGCGGGGACCTCCCCGTCGTAGGGCAGATCCGGCCCCCGGGGCGCCTCCCACATGAGGTCGGGGTCGTCCTCGTAGGGAAACTCCGTGAGCGCAGCCAGCTCCCGCTCTGCCTCCAACTGTTCGATCAGCGCAGTCAGCGCGCGATCGATGATCTCGCTGTCAGCCGCGCCAAGCCGCCGGCGCGCTTCAGCCAAACGATTCGCGTCCACCGTTGTCGAGATCCGCACACGAGTCATGCCACACACTGTAGCCGGTCCCGTGGCACTTCAGGGTCCGGGGGTGACTGCCACAGCTCGCTTGGCCTATCGACGGGCAAGCCTGCTCGGCAAGCCGGACAGACGAAGGAACCGACGCCTGACCAGCTCCTTTCGCGTCCCGATCGGCAGGGCGCCGGCGCGGCGGAGTGCCCTGGCGAACGCGCGGCCGTCGGCCAGCGCGCCGCCGGTGCGCGGCATGGGAGTGGCCGAGGCGTAGGCCGCGAAACGCTCGTCGAACTGCCCGCTCAGCGAGCGGGCCAGCACTGGACACGCTCTCGCCACGCTGCTGGCGCGCTTGCGCAGCAGCACATCGGCGGTGGCCGCCGCCTGACCGGGGTCGAACCCGTCGGGCAGGGACCCATGGCCGACGAGCGCGGCGAGGAGCGCCGCCTGCTCAGCGGCCAGCCGGCGCCTCGGATCGGTCATGCCCGCATGCGCGCCGACCCGCGCGCCATCGCGGAGGCGATGGCGTCCAGCTCGGCGTCCAGCTCGGCATCGTCGGGGTAGTCGCCGTCGCGCTCGAGCATCACGCCGGGCGGATCGGTGCGCGTGCACAGCTCAGTGAGCACGTCGAGGACTCCTGGCGGGACCGCATGCCGATGGGTGTCGTGGTAACGCCCTCCCCGCTCGATCCCGCCGGCGACGTGGACGTAGGCGAGCCGGTCCAACGGCAGGCGCGCGAGCTGGGCGGCCGGGTCGCTGCCGTGGTTGAACGCGTCCGCGTAAAGGTTGGCGACGTCGATGAGCAGCAGCACCCCGGTGCGGTCGACCAGCTCGGCGAGGAACGCGGCCTCGTCGAACTCTGGCGAGGGCCACGCCAGCAGCGCCGCGATGTTCTCCAAGGCCAGCGGAACCGGCAGCGCGGCCTGTGCCTGGAGGACATTCTCGACCAATACGTCCAGCGACTCACGGGTCCGCGGCACCGGGAGGAGATGCCCAGCCTCCAGGCCACCGGCTCGGACGAACGCGATGTGCTCGCTGACCAGCGGCGCGCCGACGGCTGCCGCGCAGGCCGCGAGGTGCCTGAGGCGGGCCTGCTCGGGTCGATCCGCGCCGCCGAGCGACAGCCCCACCCCGTGCGGGATCACCCGGACACCGCGGTCGCGGAGCTGGGCGAGCGGCTCCGGCACCGCACGGGGATCGAGATTCTCGGCGATCACCTCGACGAAACCCAGAGAGCCTCGCCGCTCGATGAACCACGCCAGCTCCGGCCTCCACCCGATGCCGACCCCAAGGCGCGGCCGCTCAGCCGCCACAGCCACCACAGCCACCACAGCGGCCGCCTCCGCAACCCGCCCCACCACAGCCTCCGCAGGAGGCTGCGGTGGGGCGGTGCACGCCGCTCCGGCGCGCGCCGCTGAGCGCCGGCTCGGAGGCAACCGACAGCGCCCCGATGCCGAACAGCGCGAGCGCCAGGGCCGCATCGGGGGAGCTGCCCACGCGGCCGTGCTCGGCAGCCGTGCGCAGGGCGGTATTGCGGGTCTGCTCCGCGTAATGCAGCTCCTCCCCGCGGCGGGTGCGGGTGGGCATCCGTCCCCAGAGCCACAGGGCGAGCGCGACGGTCACCATGAGCAGGATCACGAGGTACCCAACCGGGCGGCCCAGCTGACTGCCCCGCCCCAGCCGGGCCATGCCCAGCACGAGCAGGGGCACGAACGCGAGCGTGGCGCCGCGCGCACGGGCTCGCATCTGTGGGCTGATCAGCAGCCCGGCATCGACCAGCCGGTCGCGAAGCCCCTCAAGGGCGGCGTGTCGCGCGGCCCGGCCGCGGACCGCGGTGATATGAGTCGGCACCTCGTCGATACAGGTCAGGACCGCCCGCTCGACAGGATGCGCCGCGACCGGTCTGGGATCCGGATCGACCAACCCTTTCCCGTCGATTCGCAGGCCGCCGTCGGCCAACTGTTTGAGCGCGACGTCAACGGCCCGCTGGGTCGTGCCCGTGCTGAGCACCGCCCGCTCGTAGATGTCGAGATCCGCGGGCATTGCAGCCGCTGCCGCCGTTCCCAGCGCCCGCTGGCGCGCCACCCAAGCGACCACGACGCTGATCACGAGCAGGACCGCATACAGCCTCAAAAACTGCGGCCCGGTCAATACGAATGGGTTCACTCTCCGCCTCCTCATCCCGCGATGAATAAGCCCAGGTTAGGCGGCCAGACGCGTGAGCACAGGGGGTGCACGCCCCTCCTGCGGATCGGGCCCGGGAAAGGTCAGCCGAAGGCCCACGCAAGCGCGGCCAAGAGCTCCTCTTCCTCCAGAACGGGGTCATGGCCGCAGACCCGCTCGCGGTGGACATGCTCAACGTCGAGGCGCTGGAGGGTCGACGCCCAGCGGGCGGTGCCCTGGCGGAACCCGGATTCGAGGGTGCCAGCCGCGAGGTAGTGGCGCGGCGCCTGGCCCTGGGGCCAGGTCGGGTCTTCGGCCGGCGGGCGCGCCAGCGAGAAGCGGTCGGGATGGCCGACGCCCATCGCCGCCGCGAAGGCGGCGCCGTTGGAGAACCCGCTGGCCGCCGCGTCAACCACAGGTTTCCGTCGGATCCGACGGAAACCTGTGGTTGAGCCGCCGCCTCGCCCAGTTGACCGGCGGGTTTCCGTCGCATCGAGGCTGTTGCAAATCTCACAGGCCCGCCAGTCGGGGTGCTCGAGCCAAAAGATGCAGTTTTCCTCCCACTTGAAGGAAAGCTGCCCCTCAAGCCCAACAGCGCGCGCCTGACCGGCAGCAATCCTGGCGAATACGGAGGAAAACTCGCAGTGTGTGGCTGGGCCAAGAGCGCCCACGGCCCGCGGCACTCGCCATTCCTGAGAGCCACTCCCGTTGATTCTGCAACAGACTCCATACGACGGAAAGCTGCCGGTCGAACCACCGCCGCGCCCAGACCCGCCGGGTCGCCTCGCTGGGGGCGTAGCGGTCCTCGGGACGGCGAGGCAGAGGCTCGCTCACGTCCCGCTCACCGCCTCTTTCGCGAGGCCGCGCCAGGCCAGGGCCGCGCAGATGAGGAACTCGAGAGGCCATGCGAAGAGGGCAATCCATACGACGACTTGATCGCACCTGGAACAGACACTTCCCTCTGGGCCGAGCGGGGTGAAGGGAAAGTGCATCAGGATGAAGGCCCCGGTGAGGATAGTGAAGTATGCCGGGCCGGCTGTCGGCTTCCCCCTCCGGAGGGGGAACAGCCCTATCAACGCAAGGAGGGCATAGATGAAAAGGAAGTAGAAGATCGGCTCTTGAGCCTCGGCCAGGAAAAAGAGCAAGCTCAAGAACACGTTGGCCGTGACACAGAAGCCCAGGATGCGGCGCCACATCTCCCGTCGCCAGCTCATCTCACAACACCAGCTTCAAGGTGGCGGCCACGAAATCGAAGGCCTCAGCCAGCTCGTCGGCGAAGGCCAGGCAAGGGGTGACGCCTCCGAGGATGATCATCGCGGGATGCCCGGGGAACGTAATGGTCGACGTTGTCTACCACAAGCGTGCTCCCATCCCTGGCCGGTTCAGTCTCGCCAAGCACCCGCACCCGCACCCGCACCGCCTTGGCCTTGCCCTCCCCGAGTTCCACCACCCGCACATCCCGGGCACCGATGTCGCCCTTCGCGGGCTGTGCCAGCTCCTCCCGCAGGATGGCCAGCTCGGCCTTGACGCTCTGCGGAGCGCGGCGGATGCCGTCGAAGACCATGAAGTTAGCCGTGACCTCCACCTTGTTCACAAAGTCGTAGTGCCAGGTGGTGGCAGCGATATAGCCGAACTTCTCATCGGCCGCCGACCCGAAGTCGATCAGTTTCTCGATCAGCGGCTCCCTCCATGGGACGTATTCGGGGTACTCGGTGATGTAGCGGTCGACCGAGCGGCCCGCCGAAGCGGCCCGGGTTGCGTGGCTGGGATCGTTCACCAGCCAGGCGGGAGGGAACTGGACGGAGAAGTCCCATGCGGGCTTCGCGTGCATCACCACCTCCAGTGCAGGCTTTCAGCCATGGCGTCGAAGAGCTCAAGAAAGGCGGGGGCCAGCGAGAGGTTGGGAGTCGAGAAGCTGAGCACCAGCAGGCGAGCGGTCCCCGGGACGGGGATGAAGTATTGGAGGGTCTCCACCTCGGCCCTCGGCCATCCATGCCCCGACGCGTCTACAGCGTCGTGGCCCAATTCCCCAGCTCCTGCTGGCCCCCAGCCGGCTCAGCCGTCACCCGCCGCTGGAGCCGCAGGGCAGGCCCAGCGGCCAGCTCCTCCACGCTCAGCAGGACCGGCGTCCCGTCGCGCGGGCTCCTCAGCCGAGCGGCCAGCGCGTCGAGGTCGGGTTCGCCGCCGCCCTGGTCGGGGGTCACGGAGACCAGCAGCGAGGCGGACAACGGCCTGCCCTCCAGCGTCTGTGAGCACAGCGAGGCGAAGACGGCCCCCTGCTCGACGGCCCCCGCGGTGACCCGCTTGAGCAGGGCGGCCAGCTCGGTTCGGACCGCGGGGGGATGACCCCCCGCTCGCTCCTCGACCACCGCCTTGATGGCCTCCTCGGAGCGGGTGGGGGAGAGATCGAGATCGAACCAGTTGGCCGGCGTGGCGATCCGCCAGTCGCGGGGCGCCTGGGTGCCCCAGCTATGGAAACCTCCGTCTGGTCGCGGCGCTTGGCTCCTTCGGGCGGGGCGTCGGGCATCTCAGGGGACCACCGCGATGGGCATCACCCGGGCGCCGCGCTCGAAAGCGCCCTCGCTCACGGCGTCAGCGATCGTGTTCGCGGTGCCCTCGGCGGCCACCGCAGCCTCGACTCCGAACCCCGCCTGCGTGATCCTGGTCGCCGCCGTGCTGAGGTCTCCCGCCGCCCGCACAGCGGGCACACCGGCGATTTCGGGAGCGATCTTCCCCGTCAAGGCCGCGACCTGACCCCGGAAGCTTGCCCGTCAGGGTCTGCACCGGTTTCGTGACGAGACGGCCCAGCTCCTTGAAGTCTCGCAGGAGCGACATGGGCTTGGCGTAGAAGTCCTTCACCCGCCCGAGCTGGCTCAGGACGGTGCTGCGGAAGGCCGCTCCGAAACATTCGACGCCGCTCGGCGCCAACGCGCGCAGGCCTTTGAAGCTGGACAGCTGCGCGATCACACCGAGCCTGCTTGTCGCGGCGCCGGCGCGCGCGGTGCGGCCGGCCGCCGTGGCCCAGCGCCCGATTCCGAACGTCGCCACGCCGATGAATCCGTAGATCACGTTGCTCAACGGCCTTTGCCAGCGAGGGCGAGGGCGGTGTCCAGTGCGAGCGAGATCACCGCGACCGTGAGCGCGACGGGAGCCAGGAAGGGGAAGGCGAGCGACAGGATGCCGAGCGCCGCCGAGGCCCAGGCGAAGCCCTGGGAGAGCGCCTCTATGGGCAGGCGGTCGACCGCCCGCTCCGCCGCGCGGGTGACGCCGCGCTTGATGCTGCCCCAGGGGGAGTCGTCGTCTTCGATGGCGTCGTCGATGGCGTCCGCGCAGCGATTGGCTGCCCCGTCCCTGATCTGGCGGGCCTGGTCCAAGAGGCAGCGGGCCGTCTCGAGGTCGGCCTCGCCCTGGGCCAGCGCCTCCCGCCAGTTCGGCCCCAGCCAGGGATCAGGAGGGCGAGCGGCAGCGCCAGGGTTGGCGGCGCGGAACTGCTCGGCTGTCCGCGCAGGGGCCCGCGCGTGGTCTTCCATCCGCCGGAGGCCTTGGCGAGCCTCCAAGATGTCCGCTGCGGCCCCACGCGCTTTGACCAGCGCCTCCCCCGCCAAACCTTGGGCTTCGCCCAGAGACGAGGGTGGTACGCGGCGAGGGCGGCTCGGACGGCGTTGTACCGCTCTGACAGCTCCTCGAGGAGGCCGGGGAGTTCTTCCTGCTGCTCGGCGAAAGCCTGGGCCGCCTCCCCCTTCCAGAAGTCGCCGGTGTGATTGAGCACTCGAAGGCGGGAGGTCTGGTCCGTGGTGACCTCGCCGGTGGCGCCCAGGCGGCCTGCCAGACCGGCGATCCGCTCAGGGTCGCCGGGGATGGGGTCGGTGTCAGCGAGCGGGGACCAGTCCATGGCGGCTCAGCTCCCGGCCACGGGCGCGGCCTTCGGCGCCATGGCGGTCGCCATCGCCTGCTCTTCCTGCTCGTAGCTCTCGGCGGCCATAACGGCCAGGCCCGCCAGGGTCTGGAGCAGCTCGGAGGTGCGCCAGCGCTTGTCGGACCAGTTGGCGGCAAAGCGGCCGAGCCGATCGACCACCTTCTCGGAGCCTATGGCCTCCTCGTAGCCGGAGACGACCTCGTCGATGCGGTCGAACTCCTCCTGGAGCCCCCGAAGGCGGCCGGCCAGGTCGCGAAGCCTACCGATGTCGATGTCGGTCGTTACCAACGCGCGTCCTTCGCAAGGCGATGGCGTTGCCGCAGTCCAACCGGAAACCTGCAAAGCGACTGTAACAACGCACTATAGCGATGACATCGCAGCGATAACACCGGCGGGCAGGCTGATGGGCAACCCTCACGGCGGCGGTCGATTGCGCTCGCACCGGGGCGCTGAGCATGCGGGAGGCGGGGCCCCTCCGGGCCCCGCCTCGAGAAGCGCGATCGTGTGAAGCGTCAGGCGGCCAGGGCCACCTTGAGCTCGTTGAGGGCGCGGATCTCGATCTTGCGGACGGACTCGCGCGAGAGGCCGAGCTCCTTGCCCAGGACGTCGAGAGTGGCGATGTCGCCGCCATCGAGGCCGAAGCGGCGCTGCAGGACATACCAGCTGCGGTCGTCGAGGCGCTCACGCGCCAGGGCGAACAGGCCGGACATGAACTGGCGCTCGACGACCTCCTCCGCCGGGTCCTCGTCGGACACGGCGACGAAGTCGCCCAGCTCGGCGTCCTCGGAGTCGTGGCCGACACGGCGGTCAAGGGACGCCATGCCGTGCTCGCTGCTGAGCGCGTGACGCACCTTCTCCGGCTCCAAACGCGTGGCCTCGGCCAAGTCCTCGATGCTCGGCTCGTGGCCCAGCTCAGACTCGAGCCGGGAACGGGCAGCGCGGATCTTGACCAGCGCGTCGTGAACGGCGACGGGCAGGCGGATCGTCGTCTCGCTGGCGGCGACCCCTCGCTGGATCGCCTGGCGGATCCACCAGGTGGCATAGGTGGAGAACTTGTAACCCCGACGCCAGTCGAATTTCTCCACCGCGCGGATCAGCCCCAGGTTTCCCTCCTGGATCAGCTCATCGAGGCTCAACCGCGACCGGCGCGTGAACTTCGACGCGACACTAACCACCAGCCGCAGGTTCGCGGCCACGAAGTGGTCGAACGCCCACTGGCCGTCCCGAACCAAGCGCTCCAGCTCGCTGCGGCGATCGGTGGGCAGGGTATCATCCGCCTCAGCCAGCTGAGCCTGGGCGTCACGACCGGCCTCGATCTGCTTTGCGAGGCGAACCTCGTCTTCAGCGGTCAGCAGACGGACCTTGCCGAGTTCGGCAAAGTAAAGGTCGAGGAGGTCAGACGGCACCGGGGTGTCCGCGACAGGCTTTGTGATCGTGTGCACAATGTCCTTCAACGTGCTGTCGGCCGGCAGAATTCCCAGGACCGGCGCGAATCTCTGGCAGGTGGTCAGCAGAAGCATTCCACGCCGCGCGGCAAGAAATGCATCCTGGTTACGGTCAGCGCGGAAACCCCTCGTCGCGGGCCGTCCACAAATCGGCCGGTTCGGCTCCCACGCCCTGGTTACTGCTGATCAGGTTTGTTGCTCCGTCGGGACGCTAACGCGTAGCCCGCTCGCCGCTCAGGATACACAAATCGACGGCAACCGCCAAGCGCCCGCGGAGACCGGACGCAACCGCGCCAGTCAAGAGACCCTGTTCGCCGCGTGGTCGGCCAGGTGCGCCAGGCCCTCCAAGGCGGCGGTGCCGGGGACGGCGGTCAGGTCATCGAGCGCGCGTTGGGCCAGGGCGGCCTCTAGGCGGGCGGCGTCGCGGGCCAAGGTGAGGGCGGGGTGGGCGCGCAGGAGCACGAGGGCCCTTTTGACGTGCTCGTCCGTGGGGGCGGCCAGCATCATCGCCAGCTCGGAGTCCGGGCCGTCCGCCTCCAGCGCGAGCAGTACCGGCAGCGTGCGCACGCCCTCGCGCAGATCGGTGCCGGGCGGTTTGCCGGACTCGGCCTGGATGCTGGTGATGTCCAACAGGTCGTCAGCCAACTGGAAGCTCATGCCCAAGTGCCAGCCGTAGTCGGTCAGCATCTCGACCGCCTCCGGCGACTGTTTGGACAGCAGCGCGCCCAAGCGGCACGACGAGGCGATGAGCGACGCGGTCTTCTCACCGATCACCGTGAGGTAGTGCTCGCGATCCGGCGTGATCTGGGGGGCGCCGTGCACGGCCGCCTCGGCCGACCCCTGGACCTCACGGATCTGGCCCTGGCACAGGTCGGCGATCGTGCGGGCCATGATGCGCGTGACCTCGACCCCCAGCAGCGCAGACAGCTCGGAGGCGCGGGCCAGCAGGAAGTCTCCGGTCAGGATGGCCACGGTGTTCGACCACTTCATGTGCGCCGCGTCCACACCGCGCCGGAACGACGCCCCGTCGATCACGTCGTCGTGGTACAGCGTCGACAGGTGGACCAGCTCGACGATCACCCCGGCGCTGACGAGGTCAGGGTGCGTCGAATCGGCGCCGCCGACCATGCCGCACAGCAGCACGAGCATCGGGCGGAACCGCTTGCCCCCCGCGTCGATGAGATGCCTCGCGGTCTCGTCCACGAACGGCTGCCGCGACGTGACCTGGTCGCGCAGGTACCGCTCGACCAGCACGAGCCCGGGACGCAGGTCGACCCCCCGCTCGGCGCCTTTGTGGGTGAGGTCGTCGATCGCCGCTTGGTCCAAGGCCATGAGAGAAGGCTACAGAGGTGAGGCTACGAGGCGAACGTGGCGGCTTGGCGGGCCAACTCCACGACCGGGCCGACGACCGGCAGCCCGAGCAGGACCACCACCGCCGCCGACACCGCGAGACCGGTGACCATTCCCGGCGTCGACCGCAGCGGCTCGGCCGCGTCGCCTTCTGGGGCGACCATGAACATCGCGACGATCACGCGGACGTAGAAGAACGCCGCGATGAGGCTCGACACCACCGCGACGACGACGAGCGGCCACAGCCCGGCCTCGACCCCCGCCCGGAAGACCGCGAGCTTGGCGATGAACCCGGCCGTCCCGGGAATTCCGGCCAGCGCCAGCAGGAACAGCGCGAGCAGCGCGGCCGGGACGGGGTCGCGCTGGCCGAGACCGGCGACGTCGTCGAGCGCCATCGCCTTGTGGCTGCGGCGCTCGAGCAGCGACAGGACGCCGAACGAGCCGAGCGACATGAAGGCGTAGATCAACAGGTAGAGCAGCGCGCCGCTGACCCCCGCGGGACTCGCCGCCATCAGCCCGATCAGCACATAGCCGGTGTGGGCGACGGCGGAGTAGCCGAGCATGCGCTTGAGGTCGGTCTGCACCACCGCGAGCACCGCGCCGGCAAGCATCGTGAGCACGGCGATGACGACGAAGACCGGTCCCCACGACCCCTGCAGCGGACCGAAGCCCCAGACGAACACCCGCAGGAAAGCGGCGAAGGCCGCCGCTTTCGTCGCCGCCGCCATGAACCCGGTCACGGGCGTCGGGGCGCCCTGGTACACGTCGGGCGTCCACATGTGGAACGGCACGAGAGCGACCTTGAACCCGAACCCGACGAGCATGAGGCCCATCGAGGCCATGACCAGCCCTGGCGCGGCACTGGTTGCCCCGCCTCTGAGCGCCTCACCGACCTCGGCAATGTTCGTGGTGCCCGCGAAGCCGTAGAAGAGCGCGATGCCGTACAGCAGCAGCGCCGACGAGAACGCGCCCAGCAGGAAGTACTTCAGCGCGGACTCCTGAGAGCGCAGGTCGCGCTTCGCCCACCCGCACAGGATGTAGAGCGCGAGCGAGAGGATCTCGATCGAGATGAACACCATGAGGAGGTCAGCGCTGGAGGCCAGCAGCGTCATGCCGGTCGCGGCGAACAGCAGCAGCGGGTAGTACTCGGCCCGGTGGATCTGCCGCTCCTCCAGGTAGGCGTAGGACAGCGGGATGGTCACGAGCCCCGCGAGGCACACCGTGACCCGGGTGAACAGCGCCACGCCGTCGACCGCGACCATGTCGGCCAGCACGCTCGCCGTGCCGACCAACGGCTGGCCCTGCTGGTCCACGAGCTGCCCCGCATAGGTCGCCCACTGCCAAGCGGTGACCCCGATCGCGGCCGCGAACCCTGCCGCCGCCAAGATCGCCGAGAGCAGCCTCGGCTGATCACGCCAGATGATCGTCAGCAGGAACTGCGTGATCCCACTCAGCCCGAGCAGACCGGCCGGCAGCAGCAGCGCGGCGCTGGACGCAAGCATGAGCGCCCCCGCGACGACCAGGACGACCATGGCGATGAGGGACGCCTGCAGCCGCTCCCGGCCGGCGGTGTCCAGCGTAAGGGCGAGAATCCCCACACCGAACAGGACCAGCTCAGGACTGATCTCGGCCCACGCGATCGGCGTGCCGGAGATCTGGGCGAGGATCGCTGTGTTCACTGTGGCGCTTTCTGCTGGGTGGCCTTGGGGGTCGCGACTTCAAACTGCGGGGTCGCGCCTCCGCCGCTGGGGGTCGCGCCTCGTCGGGTTCCGCTCAGCGCTCGAAGCCTTTTAGGTCGCTGCACCCGACGAGGCGCGGCCCCTTTGGTCCTTACCGTCGTCGGGTTTCTTAAAGGCGGTGCGGTTTTGGGCGGCAAGGGCCGCCCAAAACCGCGCTTCGCTGCGCGACTCATTGTTCGCTGTCCTGTAACGCCGCTACGGGTCTGGCGTTGTCCAGGGCGATTTCTACTCTGTTGAGGGCTTGGGCCACTGCTGGGTTCACGCGGTCGTAGATGGGCTTTGGGTAGAGGCCGATGGCGAGCATGAGGATGAGCAGTGGGACCATGACGGCGATCTCTCGCGGGTTGAGGTCGGTGAGGCCCACCGCGCGACCTCCCAGTGGGCCGTGGAACATTCGCTGGTAGGCCCACAGCAGGTAGATCGCGGCCAGGATGACACCGAACGCGGCCAGGACCGCCGCCCAGCGGACCGTTTGGAACGTGCCGAGCAGGATCGGGAACTCGCCCACGAACCCGTTGAGGCCGGGCAGCGCGATCGAGCTCATCGTCGTGAACAGGAACAGGCCGGCAAAGACCGGTGCTGTTTTCGCGATGCCGCTGTACTCAGCGATGGCGCGGTTGTGCGTGCGGTCGTACATGAAGCCGATCAGCAGGAACAGCGCGCCCGTCGAGATCCCGTGATTGACCATCTGCACGACGCTGCCCGCCGCCGCCGTCTCATTCAGGGCGAAGGCGCCGATCACGACGAACCCCAAATGCGCCACGGACGAGTACGCGACCAGGCGCTTGATGTCGGACTGCACCATCGCGACCAGCGCGCCGTAGAGGACCCCGATGACGCCGAGGGCCAGGACGGCCGGCGCCAGGCTGATCGTGGCATCGGGGAAGAACGGCAGGCTGTAGCGCAGGAACCCGTACGCCCCGATCTTCAGCAGCACCGCGGCCAGCAGCACGGAGCCGACGGTCGGCGCCTCGGTGTGTGCGTCCGGCAGCCAGGTGTGCAGGGGGAACAGCGGCACCTTGATCGCGAACGCCAGGAAGAACGCGATGAACAGCAGGGTCTGCTCAGATGTGGACAGCCGCAGCGCGGTGAAGGCCTCGTAGTCGAACGTGGTCGCCCCGGCGCTGAAGTACAGGTAGAGGATCCCGACGAGCATGAGCAGCCCGCCGATCAGCGTGTACAGGAAGAACTTCACGGCCGCGTAGCGGCGGCGAGCGCCGCCCCAGATCCCGATCAACGCGTACATCGGCACGAGCTGGGCCTCGAAGAACACGTAGAACAGGATCAGATCCAGCGCGCAGAACACGCCGACGAGCGCCGCCTCCATCGACAGCAGCGACACGAAGAAGCCCTTCGGCCGCTCGCGCTGCTCCCACGCCGCCAGAATCGCCAGCGGCATGAACAGGGTCGTGAGCAGGACGAGGAACAGGCTGATCCCGTCGATGCCGAGGCGGTAGCTGATGCCCCATTCGGGCACCCAGGCGATCCGCTCCTCGAACTGAAAGCCAGCCTGGCCGACCGCGAACTGACTGAGCATCACCAGCGACACGGCGAACGTCACGACGGTCCCGGCCAGCGCGACAGCCCGCATCGCCTGGCGTGAGCGCAGGAGCCCGACCGCGATCGCGGTGATCGCCGGGATGAGGATCAGTGCGGAGAGCATCAGCGCGCCACCTCGCCGAGCATACCGAACAACCCGAACAGGACCGCGATCAGCACCGCGCCGGAGAGCACCGCCAGCGCGTAGCTGCGGACGAACCCCGTCTGAACGCGCCGGCCGGCGGACGCGAGACCGCCGGTCAGCCGCGCCAGGCCGTTCACAGCCCCGTCGATCACGTGCGCGTCGAACCAGGCGAACCCGACAGCCAGGAGCCGGCCTGGATCGGCGACCACCCGCTCGTAGAACTCGTCGACAGAGAAGCGGTTTCTCGCGGCCTTGCGCAGCCCCCCGCCGACGCCGACGGTCGCGATGTCGACCCGGCGGTAGGACAGGAAGCCGGCGACGATCCCGACGGCCGCAGCGAGGATCGCGGCGCCGAGCAGCGCCACCTCGCCGAGGAACTCACCCGTGGCCTCGAACTCGACGATGCTCGGTTCCAGCCAGCCGTGGAGGAAGCCAGTCTCGGGGTTCAGGTTCGCCAAGCCGCCGAACAGGCTGCCGACCGCCAGCACGACCAGCGGGAACGTCATCGACAACGGAGCCTCGTGGGGGTGAGCGCCTGCCGGCCAGCGGGGAGCACCCAGGAAAATCAGCACGAACCAGCGGGTCATGTAGAACGCGGTCAGGCCCGCGGTGAAGACGGCGAGCAGCCAGATCGCCTGCGCGCCCTCGGTGGTGGCCGCCGCGGTGAGAATCTCCTCTTTGGAGTAGAAGCCGGAGAGAAACGGCACCCCAGCGATCGCCGCGGTCCCGATCAGCGCGGTGGTTCCAGTTATGGGCATCGATCGCAGAAGGCCGCCCATCCTGCGCACGTCGGTCTGGTCGGCCAATGCGTGCATCACCGCGCCCGCGCACAGGAACAGCAGCGCTTTGAAGAACCCGTGGGTGACGAGGTGAAAGGTCGCGGCGGTGTAGTCGCCCAGCCCGACGCCGATGAACATGTAACCCAGCTGGCTGATCGTGGAGTACGCGAGGATCTTCTTGAGGTCGCAGTGCGCGCACGCGGTCAGCGCGGCGACCAGCGCTGTCGCCGCGCCGACCCACGCGATGAGCAGCCCCACGTCGGGGATCTGCACGTAGATCGGCGAGGTCCGCGCGATGAGGTACACGCCCGCCGTCACCATCGTCGCCGCGTGGATCAGCGCGGAGACCGGGGTGGGGCCAGCCATCGCGTCGGGCAGCCAGACGTACAGCGGGATCTGCGCGCTCTTCCCCGTCGCGCCGATGAGCAGCAGCAGGCCGATCGCGACGAGCGTGCCGGTGGCCACGCCCGCGGCACCCGGCAGCACCTCCGCGAAATCCAGCGATCCGAACGTCGCAAAAATCAGGAACATCGCGATCATGAAGCCGACGTCGCCGACCCGGTTCACCACGAACGCCTTCTTCGCCGCGGACGCGTAGTCGCGCTTGGTGAACCAGAAGCCGATCAGCAGGTAGCTGCACAGCCCGACCAGCTCCCAGCCGACGAACAGGACGAGGAAGCTGGAGCCCGTGACGAGCACGAGCATCGACGCGGCGAACAGGTTGAGGTAGGCGAAGAATTGGCTGAAGCGCTCGTCGTGCGCCATGTACCCCAGCGAGTACACGTGGATGAGCAGCCCCACCCACGTGACGAGCAGCAGCATGACCGAGGCGAGCGGGTCGATCCGCACCGCCCAGTCGACCCGCAGATCACCAGCGTTCAACCATGTGGCCACGAAGGTTTCGAACACCCGCTGCTCAGCCGGCTGTGCCCGCAGCTGCAGGAACACCAGAGTCGACGCGGTCGCGGAGAAGCCGACGGCCGTGATCGCGACCCAACCGGCCAGCTTGCCCAGCCGCTTGCCGAAGATCATCAGGAGTCCGGCCGAGATCGCCGGCACGACCGGGATCAGCCAGGCGAGCGCGATCGCCGAGCCGGCCGGCGGGATGAGGACAGCCTCGGTCATGTCGGGTTCCTACCAGCGCAGGGACCGGGCTTCGTCGGCGTCGACCGACGCCTTGAGCCGGAACAGGTTGACGATGAGCGCGAGGCCGACGGTGACCTCGGCGGCGGCCACGGCGATGACGAAGAACGACAGGATCTGGCCGTCGAGCGTGCCGTTGAACCGAGAGAACGTCACGAACGTGAGGTTCACGCTGTTCAGCATCAGCTCGATGCACATGAACATGATGATGAGGTTGCGCCGGATGAGGACGCCGACCACGCCGACGGTGAACAGCGCGGCGGCGAGGATCAGGTAATGGCCGGCTGGAACAATCACTGACGCACTCCTTCTTGATCCGCGCCTGCCCGCGCCCTCTCCATCATTTCGGCTGCCGGCATTTGGGCCACCGGTGCGACGGCCTCGGTGGTTTCGGTCGGATCGTCACGTTTGCGGCCCAGGATGATCGCGCCGACGGCGGCGATCACGAGCAGGACGCTGGCGGCCTCGAACGGCCAGACGTAGGTGGTGAACAGCAGCTCGCCGATGCCGCGGACGTTGCCGCCCTCCGCGCTGTTGAACGCGGCCAGGCCCCGGCAGGCCGGCCCTGTGGCGGCGGGGTCCGGCGCGACGTTGCAGGCTGACCCAGCGCCCAGCAGCGGACCGGCGACGCCGACGGCCAGCGTGGCGAACAGCAGGACTCCGAGCAGGATCGCCACGGGCCGCTGGCCGGGGATCTCTCTTCCGGCCTCCTGCTCGCTGCCGACGCCCAGCAGCATCAGCACAAACAGGAACAGCACCATGATCGCGCCCGCGTACACGATGATCTGGACGACCGCGAGGAACTGCGCCTCCAGCACCGCGAACAGCAGCGCGATCACGACGAAGTTCACGACCAGCATCAGCGCGGCGTGGACGGGGTTGCGCAGGACGACCATCGAGATGGCAGCCCCCAGCGCGATCGGCGCGAGGATCCAGAACACCCAGAACTCGGCCGACCCCGAGGTCGCCGGGAGGCTGGGATCGGCCTGGGCGAGGACTGCGGCGAGCGAAAGCGTCATGCCTTGGCCTTTGGCGAGTACACGTCGTGGATGTTCGCGAGCGAGCTCTGCGCGGCGAAGCCGTTCTCGTAGTAGTCGATGCCGCGGGCGGCCACCTCGGCGTTCGTGTGCGGCAGGGGCTTCGCGCCCTCCGGCAGCGGGGCGAGCAGCTGCTCTTTCGTGTAGATCAGCGCCTCGCGGCTGTCGCCGGACAGCTCGTACTCATGGCCCATGGTGAGGGCGCGGGTCGGGCACGCCTCGATGCACAGGCCGCAGAGGATGCAGCGCAGGTAGTTGATCTGGTAGTCGACCGCGTAGCGCTCGGCGGGCGAGTAGCGCGCCTCGGCGGTGTTGTCCTCGCCCTGCACGTAGATGGCGTCGGCGGGGCAGACCCAGGCGCACAGCTCGCAGCCGACGCATTTCTCCAGGCCGTCGGCATGCCGGTTGAGGATGTGCCGGCCGTGGAAGCGGGGCTGCGGCTCACGCTTGCGCTCCGGGTATTCGGTCGTGACGGCCGGCCGGAACATCGTCTTGAACGTGAGCCCGAAGCCCTTTCGCAGCGCGTTGAACATCAGCTCACACTCGCTTTTCGGGAGTATTCGGTCGTGACGGCCGGCCGGAACATCGTCTTGAACGTGAGCCCGAAGCCTTTTCGCAGCGCGTTGAACATCAGGTCACACTCGCTTTTCGGGAGTATCCGGTCGTGACGGCCGGCCGGAACATCGTCTTGAACGTGAGCCCGAAGCCTTTTCGCAGCGCGTTGAACATCAGGTCACACTCGCTTTTCGGGAGAACAGGGGCGCGACCAGATAGAGCGTCACGGCCACGCCGAGGCCGACGGCGGCGTAGCGCAGGACCGTGCTGCGCTCGGCTGACTGGCGGACGACGACCGCGAAGCCGGTCAGCAGCACCCACAGCAGCCCGAGCGGCAGCATCACCCGCCAGCCCAGGGCCATCAGCCGGTCGTAGCGCAGCCGCGGGAGCGTCGCCCGCAGCCAGATGAAGACGAAGATGAAGACGCAGGTTTTGGCAATGAAATAGACGACTGGCAGGATCGCCTGCAGCAGCGGCGGACCGAACAGCGGGCCGCCCGGGCCGCCGAAGAACATCGTGACCGTCATCGCTGACATCGTGATGACGTTCATGAACTCGGCCAGGAAGAACATCGCGAACTTCGCGCCCGAATATTCGGTGTGGAACCCGGCGACCAACTCACCCTCTGCCTCGGGCAGATCGAACGGCGGGCGCTGCGTCTCGGCCACCGCCGACGTGAAGAACAGCGCGAAGGCGGGAAGCATCGGCAGCACGTTCCAAGACGGCACCGGCAGGAACCCGAAGAACGGCTGCGCCTGCGCCGCCACGATGTCCGAGGCCCGCAGCGATCCGGTGAAGACGAACACAGCGGCCACGGCCAGGCTCATCGCCAGCTCGTAGGAGATCAGCTGCGCGGTGGAGCGCACCCCGCCGAGCAGCGGATACTTCGAACCCGAAGCCCACCCGGCCAGCACGATCCCGTACACCCCGATCGAGCCCATGGCGAGCACCCACAGCAGCCCGATGTTGGGATCCCAGACCTGCAGCGTCACCGTCCGCCCGCCGACCTCAAATGTCCCGCCATAGGGAATGACCGCAAACGTGAGCAGCGCCACCACCGCAGAGATGATCGGCGCCGCAATGTACACGATTTTGTCCACGTTGCTGGGCGTGATGTCTTCCTTAAAAAAGAGCTTCGCGCCATCGGCAATCGTCTGCAGCAGCCCAAAAGGCCCAAGACGGTTGGGCCCAATCCGCGACTGCATTTTGGCAACAACCCGCCGTTCCCCCCAGATCAGGATCGCAGTCCCGGAAAGCCAAAGCACAAACGCCCCCACCGCAACAAGAACCGTGATGAGAACCGCAACCCCATCCATCACAGCACCTCCAACCGCACACGCACCGAACCCAACTCCCCAAAAGTCAGATCAGTCGAGTTCCGAGGCAAAAGAACACACCCCTCAACCACCCCGTCCGTCACAAAAACAGGCAAGATCATGCGGCCCCTGGGCCCAACCACCGCGACGTGCCGCCCGTCTTTCAGCTCTAAATCCAGCGCATCCACCGGGTTGACCCACACCAACACGTCAGGCGCTGAGGCCAGCAGCTCCTTCGCCCCACGCAGCATGTCCCCCCGCCCGATCAGCCGGTCAACGACGACCGCCGCAAACGGGAAGTCGTCAGCCGCACCACCGCCGGAGAGATCAGAAGGGGTCGCGTCGCGGTCGGAGGAACGACCTAAAAGGTTCTCGCGAGCGGATCCGACCGCGACGCGACCCCCGTTTTTGAAACGCTCCATGAGAGGCGCGGCTTCACGACGCACGTCGGCGGCCGTCTCCCAACCCAGATTGACGCCGAGGGCACGGGCGAGATGGCGCAGGATGTCCCAGTCCTGCAACGCCAAGCCTTGGGGTGGGACAGCCTGGGGGAAGGGCTGCCGCCTCCCTTCCCACGTCGTGAACGATCCCACCCGCTCCTGCGACGCCGTCGCGGGCAGCACGATGTCGGCGTACTCGGTGGACGCGGTCGGCAGGAGGTCCTGGACGATCAGCGTGTCGACGCGGTCCAGCGCCCTGCGGGCCAGCCGCGGATCCTCGAAGTCGCGGGCCGGGTCGACGCCGACGAGGTGGAGCAGCCGCAGTTCCCCGGCCGCGGCCGCCTCGAGCATCTGGCGCGTGTCGAGGCCGGGCTGGGACGACGACAGGCGCCCGCCGGGGCGCAGGCCGGGGATCAGGCCAGCGTCTACGGCGCCGCGGGCGTTGTTCCGACGGGGGACCCAGGCGAACTTGGCGCCGAGGTCGGCGGCGAGCCCCGCCGCCGCGGGCAGCGCGCCCGGCGACAGGGCGAGGCGCTCGCCGGCCAGCACAACCAGCGATCCCCCGGCCTCACGCACAGCCTCGCCGCAGTCGCCGAGCCCACTGGCTTGTGGGTCGGCCAAGCGGGCGAGCACGCCGGCCTCGTCGCCCGGCTCGGTCTGGACCCAGCGCCAGGTGATCTCGCCGAGCAGGCCGAGCGTCGGGCCGACGACGACGAGCCGCTGACGATGCTTGCGCCACGCCTTGCGCAGGCGGAGGTGCAGGATCGGCACCTCCTCCTGCGGGTCCAGGCCGGCGATCACGACGACTGGCGCGGCCTCGACATCCTCGTAGGTCGCGGTCACGGACCCGGCGATCGCCGCGAACACGGGCCGCTCGTCCTCGGTTCGCGGCGCCATGCGGAAGTCGACGTTGTCCGTGACGAGGACGTCCCGCGCGTACCGCGCGAGGGCGAAGTGGTCCTCGTCGGTCAGGCGCCCGCCGGTCAGGACGCCGATGGCCTGCGGGCCGTGTGTGGCCAGGACGCCCTTGATGCGGTCGGCGGCGGCACGCAGCGCGCGGAACCACGACTGCGGCACGCCGTCGACGACTGGCTGGCGCAGCCGGTCGGGATGCGCGACGAACTCGAAGCCGAAGCGCCCTTTGTCGCAGCTCCACATCTCGTTGACACCCATGTGGGTGCGGGCGAGCTGGCGCTGGATCTCGCCGCGGCGCACGTCGATGCGCAGGTTGCAGCCGGCGCTGCACTGGTTGCAGATGCCGTCGATGCTGCGCAGGTCGAACGGGCGGGAGGAGAAGCGGTAGCTGGACGAGGTCAGCGCCCCGACGGGGCAGATCTGGACGACGTTGCCGGAGAAGTAGCTGGAGTACGGCTCGTCTTCGTAGATCGCGACCTGCTCCAGCGCGCCGCGCTCGAACAGCTCAATGAACGGATCGCCGGAGATCTCGGCCGAGAACCGGGTGCAGCGGGCGCAGAGCACGCACCGCTCGCGGTCCAGCGCGATCTGGGGCGAAATCGGGACCGGTTTCACAAAGCGCCGCTTCTGGTCGAGCATCCGGCTGTCGCCGGGGCCGTGCGCCAGCGCCTGGTCCTGCAGCGGGCACTCGCCGCCCTTGTCGCACTGCGGGCAGTCGAGCGGGTGGTTGATCAGCAGGAACTCAAGCTGGCTCTCCTGGCCCTGGCGCGCGATCTCAGAGGTCAGGTGCGTCTTCACGACCATCCCCTCGCCGCAGGGGGTCGAGCAGGCGGTGGCCGGCTTGGGCATCCGCTCGACCTCGACCAGGCACTGGCGGCATGCGGCCAACGGGTCGAGCAGCGGGTGGTCGCAGAAGCGGGGGATCGTGATGCCGAGCATCTCGGCGGCGCGGATGATCAGAGTGCCCTTCGGCACGTCCAGCTCGGTGCCGTCGATGGTGACGTGGACGGTGTCGCTCATGATGAGTGGGAGACGGCGCTGGCGTGCGCCTCGATGTGGTCGGGACGCCGGCCGTGCTCGACGAGATGGACGTACTCGTCGCGGAAGTATTTGATCGACGACTTGATCGGGCTGGCGGCGCCGTCGCCGAGCGCGCAGAACGAGCGGCCGAAGATGTTGTCGGCCAGCTCGTCGAGCAGGCCGATGTCGGCGGTCGTGCCCCGGCCCTCCAGCAGGCGCTCCAGCACCTGCGCCAGCCAGAACGTCCCCTCACGACACGGCGTGCACTTGCCGCAGGACTCGTGCTCGTAGAAGCGCGTCCAGTTCAGGACTGCCTCGACGACGCTCGTCCGGTGGCTGAACATCATCATCGCCGCCGTGCCCATGATCGAGCCGGCGGCGGCGATCGAGTCGAAGTCCATCGGGATGTCGAAGTGGTCGGCGGTCAGCAGCGGAGTCGACGAGCCGCCGGGCGTCCAGAACTTCAGCTGCCGCCCAGGGAGCATGCCGCCGCACGCCTCGTCGACGATCTCCCGGGCGGGGGTCCCCATCGGGTACTCGTAGTTGCCCGGCCGCACGACCTCGCCGGACACGCAGAACACCTTCGTGCCGGGCGAGCGCTCCGGCCCCCACTGGCGCCACCAGTCGGCGCCGTGCTCGGCGATGTGCGTGACCGCCATGATCGTCTCGACGTTGTTCACCGCGGTCGGGCACGCGTACAGCCCCTCGACGGCGGGGAACGGCGGGCGCAGCCGGGGCTGGCCGCGGCGGCCCTCCAGGGCCTCGAGCAGCGCGGTCTCCTCGCCGCAGATGTACGCGCCCGCGGCCTTGTGCACGGTGATGTCGTGGTCGAATCCCGACCTCTGGATGTTGCGGCCCACCCAGCCCGCGGCGTAGGCCTGCGTCAGCGCCTCCTCCAGCCGCACCCCCGGCCACACGTACTCGCCGCGCAGAAAGATGAAGCTGCGCCTGCTGCGCAGCGCGTAGGCCGCGATGAGGATGCCCTCGATCAGCTGGAGCGGGTCGCGCTCGATCAGCTCGCGGTCCTTGAACGTGCCGGGCTCGCCCTCGTCGGCGTTGACGACCAGGTAGACGGGCTTGCCGATGTTTTTGGGGCAGAAGCTCCACTTCAACCCCGTGGGGAACCCCGCGCCGCCCCGCCCGCGCAGCCCGGAGTCCTTCATCAACTGCTCGACGTCGGCGGGCGCCATGCTGCTCAGGACATTGCGGAGCCCCCGCATGCCGCCCGAGCGCAGGTAGCCGTCGAGGGTGTGCGCGTCGGCCTGGCCGAACCGCTTCGTCAGGATCTTGACCTGACCCATCAGCGCCTCCCCTCGCGGACCTCGAGGTACAGGGCCCGCACGCCCGGCCCGGCGACCGGGACCGGCACGCCGCCGTCCGCCGCGCGCGCCTGGCGCGAGCTGGTGGGGCCCAAGCAGGCCAGCCGGTACTCGATGTCGCGGACACCGGGCGGGGTGAACCCGCGGGTCGGCGGGGGCGGCTCACCCGCGATCAGGCGATTCACCAGCTCGATGGCCCCCTCGGGGGTCACGCATTCGTAGTTGAGGTAGTCCACGGTCACGACCGGCGCGCCGTCGCAGTTGCCCAGGCACTCGGCGTGCTCCAGCGTGATCGCGCCGTCGGCGGTGGTCTGGTCGTGGCCGACCCCGAGCCGCTCGCACAGGCGGGCGTAGATCCGCCTCGCGCCCCGCACCTCGCAGGCGAAGTTCGTGCACACGCTGACGAGGTGGCGGCCCAACGGCTCGCGCTTGTACATCGTGTAGAAGGTCGAGACCGCCGCGACCTCGGCCTTCGTCAGCCCGAGCAGCTCAGCGCACTCGGCGATCCCGTCGTCGGTCACGTACCCGTCCTGGTGCTGGACGAGGTGAAGCAGCGGCAGCAGCGCGCTTCGAGCGACCGGGTACCGCCCGATCAGCTCTTCAGCCTGGCTGCGCAGTTCAGGATTTAACAACGGGCGTCTCGCTTTTCGCTTTTCGCTGCGGGTGGCAGGAGCGTGGCTGACGGGTGAGAAGCCGGGCCGGCGCCGGGCGGAGGGCCTTGGAGGGTGGGCG
>JBOGEA010000049.1:0-21925 GCA_050743205.1 Egibacteraceae bacterium
CCCCTCCGACCCCGGCACGCCCCCCCCCGTGGACGGAGACGGCGACGAAGACGACGGTGACCGCCGGCCACCCGAGGGCCTCCTCGATGGGCTGACCCGCCCCAACTAGTTTTGTGCTGGATCGCGGCGGTATTCCGCCGCGATCCAGCACAAAACTGCCGTCAACCGGCGCGCTGCCGTCCCTCCCGTCCATGGCTCGTCGAGCCGGGGCGAAGCCCCGCTAGAGGTCCAGGGGGCGACCGGGGCGCCAGGCGTAGAGGCTGCCGTCGAACGGCGGTGTCCGGGTCGCGAACAGGGCCTGGACCTCGGCGGCTGTTCGGCGGGCCCGCTCGACCAGAGCGTCGGGATAGCCGAAGGCCAGGCGGTGCTCCTCGAACTCATCCTCGTCGTCCAGGAGCACCTGGTCGCTGCCCGCGGGCCAGATCACGTCGAGGTCCAGGTCGACGAACCGGACGACGCCGTCGTGCCAGGTCGAGGGCGTGGCCACGTTCACGTAATGGCAGTGCGGCTGGAAGTCCGCCCGCCACACGATGTCCATGCTGTAGGCGCGGTCAGTCCAATGCAGGCTCAACTGCTCACGCCTGGCGTTGAAGCTGCCCCGGTAGCTGTCGAGCGGCGACCCCAAGGGGCGGTAGAGGACGAGCAGCCCGTCTCCCCGCGCGACGACCTCCGCCTCATACCGGTAGTGCAGCCCGCCGTCGTACTTGGTCGAGTGGACCCGCACCTGCGCCCTCTAAAGGCCGTGGAGGAAGTTGGCGAGCAGGTCCATCCCCGCCGTGGTCAGGATCGACTCGGGGTGGAACTGCACGCCCTCGACCGCAACCTGGCGATGACGGACGCCCATGATCACCCCGTCAGCGGTGCGAGCCGTGACCTCCAACTCGTCGGGGACCGTTGCCGGGTCGATCACCAGCGAGTGGTAGCGGGTCGCGGCGAACGGCTGAGGCAGCCCGGCGAACAGCGCCTTGCCATCGTGGTGGATGTCCGAGGTCTTGCCGTGCATCACCCGCGGCGCCCGGACGATGGCCCCGCCGTAGACCTCGCCGATGCACTGGTGCCCCAGGCACACGCCGAGCAGCGGGATCCGCCCCGCGAACGTCCGCACGACGTCGTTGGACAGCCCCGCGTCCTTCGGCCCTCCCGGCCCCGGCGAGATCACGATCCCCTCCGGCGGGTCCGCCGCCAACCCCCCGATCGTGAACGCGTCGTTCCGCCGCACATCGATCGCCGCCCCCAGCGCCCCCAACTCCTGCGCCAGGTTGTACGTAAAACTGTCGTAATTATCAATAATAAGCACACGCGGCCCGTTCATGCCCCTCAGCCTAGCCGCCTCCCCGCATCGGGCGCTCTCCCCAGGTGAAGACGAAGGAGCCGGCCATCGAGTCGAAGAGGGCAACCAGGTCGTCTTCGACCACCAGCGCCGGGCTGGCGAAGCTCAACAGGGCGACCCGGTCGCTGGTGCCCGGCACCGGCACGTAATACTGCCGGACGACGAACTCAAGCGACTCGTCCGTCCCTGGCAGGGCCTGCCCCCGCCGGCCGGCGCGACGCACCACCGGTCCTGCCCCCAGGTCGACGACCTCGACGCAGCGCGACGTTTCCCCGCTCGCCAGGTCACCCACCATGGCCGCGGGGTCGTTGGCCTGGTCGAGAGCGTGGATCGCCACAGTCAGGCTGGCCTGCACCGCCAACTGGTCTTCGAAGGCCTCGTAGTAGCAGGCGCAAAGCGACACTCCTGAGGCGGCGGCGCCGGAGGTGAGCCCCACCAGCGTCCGCTCGACCGCCGCGCGGTTCGCCCTCACGGTCTCGTCGCCGCGGGCTGCCGCCTCCACCAGCTTGCGGGCCGACGCCGCCGAAGTCGCCGGGTCGACGTCGAGGCTCACCCACCCTGCCGGCAACGCGATCCAGAAGCCGCTCGGCGGTCCCTGCCCAGCGTTGGCGCTCACAAGCCGCTCACGCCGTAGACACCCAGAGCCGTCGCCAGCAGCGCGCCCAGCGCGAGAGCCGCCAAGCCGACGCCCGCCCACCCTCGACGTCCCTGCCAGCCCTTCATCAGGGCCGTCACCGTGATGCCGAGGGCCAGGAGAGGCGCCTTGCCTCTCATCGAGATCGTCGAACTCATCACGACGGCGGCGACGTAGGCGAACAGCAGCAGCGCGACGACGCTGTTCTCGACGCGTTCTTTGGGCGTCAGGCGCTGGCGAGGCGGGTGGTCGACCGTTTCAGTGGCGTCGCGTAACCCTGGGTCGCAGATCAGCCGCTCGCTGGATGGGGCGTCCTCGGCGCTGACCTGCTCGGCCCACTCTCGGGCATGGGCCTCGAGCCGCCGGCGCGGCTGGGGGTCCTCCCAGGTGAAGGCGAACGCTGTGGCGACCGCGTCGAAGATCTCGGCGTCATCCGCAGATGCGCTCCGCGGGCCGGTGAAGCTGAGCAGGGCGGCATGGTCGGACGTGGCCGGGACCGGGATGCAGAACTGGCGCAGGAACGCGCCTGCCCGGCGCCCCGTCCGCCGCAGCGCCGGTCCGCCCGCCAACTCGACCACCACGACCTCGTCGCGGTACGGGCCTCCAGACAGTTCGGCGAGGAGCGCCCCAGGCTCGTTCGACCGCCCGATGGCGTAGAACCCGATCCCCAACTCGCCCGGCGGGCCGCCTCCGGCGCTACGGGCGCGCAGTACGCTCCCCGGCCCGTCCGCCCCCTCGGGGAGGTCCGCCAGCTTGCGACGCTGGGCCCCGAGCACGACCGGAGCGCGACCCGACACGACCGATGCCGTGATCCTCGACGGCGGCCCCACCAACTCCCAGCCCGGCGGCAGGTTCATGACAAACGAATTCGGAGGACCGTCCTGGTCGCGATCATGCACGACAGCTCCTGACCGCCAGCCGGGTGGCAGGAAGATCACGGAGTCGGAGGAAAAATCGAGAAGAGGACACCGAGTCCGCCCCCTGCGCTGATGAAGATGACCGCCGCCCACCACGCGTACGGGTTGTTGATCCGCCGGCTCTCGACCCATCCCGCGAAGAACGTGAAAAAGAACAGCGACATGAGGCAGAAGAACCCGGCCGCAGCGAACTCGCCGCGGAGCAGCGCCATCGATGCGATCAGCGCCAGGGTTCCGAACTGCCACTCGGCGGCCAGGCGCAGCCGTTTGGGGAGACGCTGCTGCCAGGGCGGCCGGTGAAACGTAAACCACGACGACCGTGGACGGGGCGCGCTCATCGGGCGCCGGCCAGGGAGGGGATCGGCTGATGGACCATGGTGAGTGAGGGTCTCCCATCGGGGCTGCCGGCGAGCACGACACCGGCAGGCGGGCACCACCCCAACGCTTGGGCGACCCCAGGGTGCTCGTCAAGATACCTGGGGATGTCATCGTGCAGCGTGTTATGCACATCCCACAGGGTGTTGAGGTGAGCCGGCCGCGCCGTCTTCAGGATGGCGTCGACGCGGACGTAGAGGATGCTGGTCCGCAGCTCCGTGATCACGACATCACCGCCGCGCCCAGCAAGTCGGGCGAGGGGGCGCACTTCGGTCGCCAACTCTGCGAACTCTATAGTCACGCTCCGAAACTGCGGGAATTTGACCGCCTCCAGCGCTTTGCCGATCCGCGAGCTTGCGACGAGGACAACGGCGTCCTTGACCAACCCTCCCCACCTGATGTCCTCGTCATCGAAGATCGCCTTCGATAACCCTTTGAAGAAGAGCCCGTATCCTGAAGCGCTCAGCGACCAGCTGAACAGTGGGGCGCCGGCGCTGAGGGCGGTGGCGAGCGCGGCCCAGCCCCCCGGGTTGGAGAGGAAAGCGACGACGGCCAGGACGATGGCGATGACGGCCAGGACGATGGCGATGACTTCGGCGGCGTCGGCGATAAAGCGGAGCCCCGTGTGGACCGTGTCGGTGACGACGTGCCATATCCGGCTGACTAAGGGCGTGTTGTGGCTGCCGAGGTCGCCGGCCTCGTCCAGCCCGGCGATGGCCGTGGCCTCGGCGTTCCGGCGGTCTTGGCGGATCTGGTCGATCTGGTCTCGGGCGTGGCGCAGACGTTGGCGGGCCGCCTCCACAGCGTTCTCTTGGGCGCCGGCGGCGAGAGCGGAGGGGTCCGCGGCGCGGGCCCGGTCCACCGCCGCCTGCGCGCTGGCCTCGTCGCGCCTGTCCGGCGTCGCCCACCGCGGTGGCTGCTCTGGCCTGCAGGTCGGTGAGGGTCTTGCCGTAAGCGCCCAGGGCCTGTGACGCTTTTTCGTAGGAGGCGTGCAGCTTGTCCAGCTTGGGAGGCAGCTCGTCGATCCGCTGGCGGAAAGCATCGGCCGCCTCGCCTCGCCACACGGTGTCGTCGAGCTGATCTCGGAGCCCTTTCAGGGTCCGCAGCGCTTCGCCAGCGGCGTCTGCGGTGGTGTCGAACTTGCCGGCCAGGTCGGCGTAGGCGACGGGGTCGCCCGGGGCGGGATCGCCTCCCACCAGCTCCCAGCCACGCGCGGTCACCATGCGCCGTCCCTTCGAACTCCCAGCTCAGGGCTGCCCGAGAGAAAAAGCACGATAGCACAAGCCGCTCAAGCGGCCTGACCTCGCCTCAACGTGCGTTTTCAGACACGCCGACCACGCGTCGCGGGCCACATCGGGCAAGGTTTTGTGCTGGATCCGCGCAGCATGCTGCGCGGATCCAGCACAAAACTGCGGTCAACTCCACGCGCCACCGCCCTACCCCGTCCATGGCTCGTCGGCCCGGGGCGCAGCCCGGCTACGGGTGGGTGGGGTGGGCGAGTTCGTCGGCGATGAGGGCTTCGCGCATCGGCTTGCCGGGCGGGGTCTGGGGGAGGAAGGCGCGGAACTCGTAGCGCTGGGGGAGCTGGTGGGGGGCCAGCTCCTGGCGGCAGAACTCCGCGATCTCGCCGGCTGTCGCGATCTCGCCGTCATGCAGGACCAGATAGGCCTTGACCATCTCACCGCCCGTGAAGTCGGGGATGCCCACCACCACGGCCTTTGCCACCTTGGGATGGCGCGCCAGGACAGCCTCGACATCGGCGGGACAGACCTCGGCGTCCCCCGCACGGATCACCTCCCGCTTCTGATCCACAAAATGGAAGTAGCCGTCCTCATCGACCACAACAATGTCGCCGGTCAGCAGCCAGCCGTCCTTCAGCACGGGGGGGGCCTCCGACACCCCGCCCACATAACCCCTCATCACCTGCGGCCCGTGAACCGCCAGCTCTCCAGGCTGGCCAGGCGCAACCCGGCGGGTCGGATCCCGCCGGTCAATGACCGCGCAGACGGTGTCGGTCAGCGGCAGCCCCACAGAGCCCGACTTCACCATCCCATAGACCGGGCTCGCGTGCGTGAACGGCCCCGCCTCGGTCAGGCCGTAGGTCTCACGCAGCTTGCCGCCCGTCAGCTCCTCGAACCGATCCACGACCTCCCTGGGCAGCGGCTCGCCGCACGACAGGGACACCCGCAGGGACGACAGGTCGAAGCGGGCGGTGCCAGAGCCCTCGACCAACTCGGCGAACATCGCCGGGGTGGCCACGCACAGCGACGGCTGCTGACCATCGATCGTTTTGCGCACAAGGTCACGGTCGAACTGGGACACCAGCACGAACGTGGCCGCAGACAGTGTCCCCACGCCCAAGCACGCGACCAGAGCCCACGCGCTGGAGAAGGGAACCGGGCACAGGATGCGCTCGCGTCCCGCCTGGATGTCGGGAATCCACAGCCGCATCTGGAACGCGTTCGCGACGAGGTTGAGGTGCGTGAGCATCACGCCCTTCCGCTCACCCGCCTGACCGCGCGTGTAGAGGATGGCGGCGACCTCGCGGGTGGGATCGATCTCGCTGTGCACGTAGACCGGCGCCGACCGCTTGATGAGGTCGAGGAGGCGGAGCATCCTCCCGCCGTTCGAGATCCGCACGTACGAGCCGTCCCGGCGCCCGGTCAGCGGAAACAGCGCTCTTTTCGCACGCGGCAGGTAGTCCCCAAGACCGGTGCCGATGAGGTGCTCCACAGCGGGCAGGCGCTCCAGCAGCCGCTCGAGTCTCTCGTACGCCGGATCCAAGAAGATGACCGCGCGAGCCTCGGACTCGGCGAGCTGGCGGCGCAACTCCTCGCCGTCGGTGTCCATGTCGATCTCGACAGCGACCGCGCCTATCCGCAGGACCGCGAACAGCGCGATGACGTGCTGGGGACAGTTCGTGAGCATCAGCGCGATCCGGTCCCCGCGGCCCAGCTCCAGCGCCTGCAGCGCCGAGGCCAGCCGGTCGACCTGGTCGAGCAGCTTCCGGTACGACAGCTCCAGACCCCTGAACTCGACCGCCGTCGCATCGGGAAAATCCTGAGCGGCGTCGTCGAGAAAACGCACCAGCGGCACCAGCGGGTACTCGTAGCTGGGCGGCACCCCAGGCGGGTACGACCCCAACCACGGTCGCGGGACCGACAGGGGCTCGGGCATCCGCCCCGGCCGCATCGCGAGGGTCACCTCATCAGCGGCCAGCACCGATTGTTTCGGCTTCCGCGGCGATTGCGCCGCCGAGGACCGTCTCGGCTTCGGTGCGTCCTTGCGCTGTTGTGTCACATCATCGTAAACAGTCGCGCGATCTTCCACAGCCACGTATTTCCAGCCTCCCGATCGACCGCCGATTCGTACCGTTGTACACCACTCCCCGGCGACGTCCAATCCAAGAGGGCCCTAGCCGCCATCGAGGACCGGATTCGTCACGTAGAGGCGGTCCACCCACGGAAACACCACGGTGAACAGCAGCCCGATCACAACGATCGCCAATACAGCGCTGACCAGGACTTTGAGACCCCTGCTCATGTTTGCTCCCCGCCCTCCGGCGCGGTCGTCAACTGCGCGAAAATGACCAGGCGCTGGGCGTTTGAGAACCGGGGATGGCAGCTGGTCAGCGTCAAGGTCGGGCGGCCGGTGCTCAGCGGGTCGGGGTTCAGCACGCGCTTCGCGTCGGGCGACACGACCTCCTGGCGGACGACCGAGTAGACCCACTGCGTCCCCTGCCGATCCGTGACCCAGACCTGGTCACTGGGCTGGAGTTCGTCGAGGTCGAAGAACGGGTTTCCGTAGGTCGTCCGGTGGCCCGCGACCGCGAAGTTGCCGGGCTGGCCCGGCAGGGCCGTGCCGGTGTAGTGGCCGGGGCCTTTCTTCAGATCTTCGACGCCGACGCCCTCAACGACGTACAGCGACCCGTCCTGCACCGGCCGCCGCGCGGTGCCCGGCCTCGCGAACCGCAGCACCGCAAGGGCCTCACCGGGCAGGACCGGGCCCGACGCCTCAGCGGCACGTGGCTCCCAGGCCGCCCGCAGACCCGCCTGCGCCTGCCGCATCGACAGGCCCGTGACGAGCAGCGAGTACAGGATGTAGAGCAGCACGACCGCGCCCATGGCGATGAGCATGTACCCCAAGGAGCGCAGGAGACGGGCCTTGACAGGCTGCCTCGCGCGGCCTCGACCGCGGTTCGCGGTCGCATACCGGGCTGGGGTTCTGCTCATAGATCACCAGGTCGTTGTCGTCGAGACGCGACGCAGAATGTGGACGAGAAACGACGGTAACATTCGCCGTCATCACCCAGCGCCTGTCCGACCAGGCCTCGACCCTCCTCAAAGAGAGGCGATCCAGAGCGTGCCGAAGTCCAAGTCGAAGCGGTCGACCTACATACCGCCGAAGCCCGCCAAGCCGAAGCCGAGCCCCCGATGGGTGCCCGTGGTGGGACTCGGGCTGATCATTCTGGGCGTCGTGCTGATCATCGTGCACTACAACTTCGTCGGCCTCCTGCCGACCGGCGGGTGGACGATCCTGATCGGCTTCGCGCTGATGGGCGGGGGTCTGACCGTGCTCAGCCAGTGGCGATGACACGGCTGTAACTCCATCCACAGGTTTTTCCCCAACTGGGGAAAACTCCTTGGGGAGAACCCCATGCCCGTCTACGAGTACCGCTGCGGCGCCTGCGGCGAACAGGTCGAGCTGCTGCAGGCCCGCGGCGCCGGGCCTCCAGAGGACGGCTGCCCCTCGTGCGGCGGCTGCCTGCGCAGGCTGTTCTCGCGCGTCGCGGTCCGGTACGGCGCCTGGGGCTTCGCCCACACCGACGCGCTGGTGTCCGACACCCGCGGCAAGCAGTACAAGGACCTGCGCGAACGCGCTGAGCGCATCAGCGACGAGCGGTGAATCCGGTGCGGGCGCGCGTCACGTGAGGCGCTCAACCTCCCGGCGCTCCTGCATCCGCTCACCGCAGTGCCGTGGCGCGGTGTTTGAGCCGCGCACGAGCAGCAGCAGTTGGGCGCCGCAGCCCGCGCACTGGTAGGTGATCCGCTCCTGGCGCGGATCGACGGGCTCTGGCGGCCCATCCGGGATGTGATCGCCACCGGCCGCCAGCGACCGGAACGACGCCAGCCCCACCCGCCAGATCGCCCAGCCGAGCAGCGGCAGCCACACATACCGCCCCGCGACCAGCCCGCTCAGCCACAGGACCATCCCCGCAGCCACGACCCCCCAGAACACCCACCTCATCCCAGCCGCTCCACGATCGCGGCGCTGTTATGGCGGATCAGTCCACCACCCCACAGCGATCCCCTCACGCTCGTCACGGCTCCACGCGATCCAACCAGTAACCGGGCCGTCGCTTCGAATGCGCCACCGCGAGGACCCGCACTTCGTTTGGAGAGAGGCGGACCGCTCTCAACTCGTGGAAAGCCGACTCTGGATCTGGACCCGCGCGTCAGTCCACGAAACCGCCGGCACCCCTCCTTCGGCCACACGAGCACGCCGCTCCAGCTCCTGAATCCAATCGGCGTCGGTGCGTTGCTGACTGGACATTTCGGGCTCAAGCGTCGCGAGCAGCTCTGTTACAACGTGAGCGCGCTCATCGGGCGAAAGCTTCAGCGCTTCCCCAAGGACTCGATGAACAGTAATGCCCATGGGGGCGATTCTACTCTGCGGCTGGCTATGATGACCGGCGATGATCGCCGCGCATGTCCGGGTCACGACCGCGCCGGACTACCTCACGCGGCGTGAGCCTCATCGTCAGGCGCACGTCGAGCGCCTCCTGCTCCTGCGAAGTCAAGGGCTGGTCATCGCCGCTGGTCCGGCGCCCGACGGGAGGTCGGCCGAAGTGTTCTACCGCACGAGCGAGCCTGGGCAGCTCGAGCGGCTGGTCACCGACGACCCCTACACCCGCGGCGGCGCGTGGGCCGCCCATGTGGCGCGCGATTTCTCGGTCTTCGTCTCACCGGCGTCCTCCCCGCCCGTCGTGCTCGACGGCTCGCGGCTCGTCACGATCCTGGAGGGACCGGCCGAGGATCCCGAGAAGGCGCCGCTCGCCCTCGCCGAGCTGCGGGCGGGCGGCCGGCTGGCCTTCGGCGGCCTGTTCGAGGAGGGGCAGACGCTGGCCGTCCTCGCGACCGACGACCCTCGCGCCGCGACCCGTTGGCTGGCCGAGACCGGCCTGTGGAGCGGTGATCGCCTCACGGCCCGCCCGCTGCTCTACGTTCTGTAGAGCCGGCGTAGATCCGGCGGATGACGTCTTCGATGTCGGGCTCCTCGATCGCCAGGTCGACCAGGCGGGCCTGGGCGGCCACCGCGGCGGCGACCTGCGCGGCGGTGACCTCGGTGCGGTCGAACCGCAGCCACTGACGAGGCCCCTCGACCCGCGCGACATGGGCGCCGGCGACGCGCAGCGGCTCGGCCGGCTCCTCGAGGTCGACGACCATCGTGCGCTCGCCGCCGTACCGCGCCACGAGTTGGTCGACGGCCCCGTCCTCGATGACCTGCCCGTGGTCGATGATCAGCAGCCGCTGGCAGACGCGCTCGATGTCGGACAGATCATGGGTCGTGAGCAGCACCGTCAGCCCGCGCTCACGGTTCATCCGCGTCAGGAACTCGCGCACCCGGAATTTGGCGACGACGTCCAGCCCGATCGTCGGCTCGTCCAAGAACACGATCTCGGGATCGTGCAGCAGCACCGCGACCAGCTCGCCGCGCACCCGCTGTCCCAGCGACAGCTGGCGCACCGGCGTGTCGAGGAACGAGTCGAGGTCGAGCAGGTCGCGGAACGCGGCGAGGTTGTCGGCGTAGCGGCTGGCCGGAACCCGGTAGACGTGGCGGAGCAGCTCGAAGGACTCGACCAGCGGCAGGTCCCACCACAGCTGCACGCGCTGGCCGAACATCGCGCCGATGCGGCGGGCCAGCTGGCGGCGCTGCGCCGCGGGGTCCATCCCGAGCACCCTCACGTGCCCCGCGCTGGGCACGAGGATGCCGGTCAGCATCTTGATCGTCGTCGACTTGCCGGCCCCGTTCGGACCCAGGTAGCCGACCATCGCGCCCGGGGGGATCGTGAAGCTGACGTCGCGGACCGCCTCGACGACCCGCCGCTCGCGGCGCAGCCGGCCGCGCTTCACCCGCACCACGAAGCGCTTGGACAGCCCCTGGACCTCAATCACCGCCTGCGCTCCCGACCTCAATCACCGCCTGCGCTCCCGACCACGATCATCCGCCCGCGCTCCGGTAGTGGCGCACGGCGTGCCGCCACATCGCCCCCGCCGCGACGCACGCCAGGGCCGCGACCGCAGGGGAGGCGAACCGCAGCCACGACGGCAGGCCGAGGGGGTCGGGTTAGCCCAGGATGTACAGGGCCGGCATGTAGCACACGAACGCCATCGGCACGACGAAGGCGAGGAAACGGCGGAGCCACACGTCGTAGATCGTAATCGGGAACTGCGTCAGAAAACTCCCGCCGTACGTGAACGCGTTCGCGGTCTCCCTGCCCTCCACGGTCCAGAACACGACGCAGATGGCGAAGACCCACACCGCCGCGAAGATCACCGCGCCGGCCAGCACCGTCACGGCGAGCATGCCGAGCTTGGCCGGCGTCCACGCCAGATCGAGCACGCCCAGCGCCCAGACGAGCACCGCCATCCCCTGCATCGCCTTGCCGAGGCGCCTCAGCTGAAAATCCATCGTCACGACCTGGAACAGCGTGCCGCGCGGGCGGATCAGCAGCAGGTCGAACGAGCCGTCGCGGATCAGGCTCGGGAACCCGTCGAGGTGGCCGATCGCCATGTCGGTCAGCGCGAACGACAGCGCCGAGGCCGCGTAGAGGAACGACACCTCCGCGACCGACCAGCCGCCCAGCGCCGGCACATTGTGGAAGATCACGAGCACCCCGACGAAGTCGAGGAACGTGATCAGGAACATGCCGATCAGCTCCAGCGCGAACGACGTGCGGTACTGCAGCTGGGACCGCACCCGCGCGCGGACCAGCCTGCAGTACAGGGCGACCGACTCAGCCACCCTGCACCACCAGCCTCCGCACCCCCGCCGCGAACAGCGCGCGCCCAGCCCCCAACAGCGCCACCAGCCACGCGGCCTGCGCCGCGAGCGCCCCCGCCACGCCCGCGCCGCTGACCGCGCCGACGAAGACGTCGATCGGGATCTGCGCCATCGCGGGGAACGGGGTGGCGTACGCGACGGCGGCCAGCCAGTCCGGGAAGAACCCGACCGGCACGACGAAACCGGAGAACAGGGTCACCACGATCGTCGACAGCAGCAGGACCCCACGGGCATCGACCAGCCAGAACGCCGCCAGGTTGGCCAGAAACCGGAACGCGTAGCTCACACAGACCGCCAGCGCGACGCTGAGCAGGAACGCGATCACGGCCAGCGGGCCGTCGGGCAGCGCCAGATCGAACAGCGCCGCGCCGATCAGCAGCGGCGGCAGCCCTCTGAAGACGACCTGGTGGACCGCCCGGCCCAGGTCCGACGCCAGGCCGGCCAGCTGCGGGTCGAGCGGCCGCGCCAGGTCGATCGCGATGTCGCCGCCGCGGATCCGCTCGGCGAGCTCACGCCAACCCCAGATCGCGACCGCCGCGATCAGCGCCTGGAGCAGCCAGTTGTAGGTGAGCGCCGCGCTCGCGTCGTACCCGCCGACCTCGCCGCGGTGCTCGTACAGCGCCAGCAGCACCGACCCGCGCATGAGCCCGAACACGACGTTGGTGAACACCCCCGCCCACGTCGCCGCCGGATACGCCGCCCACCGCCGGTACCCGCGACGGCCGATCTCGAAGTACACGCGCACAAACGAAGCAGTGTACGCACCCTACCGGGACCTAATGGTGTTTCACCCCAAGATTGCGGCGAACGCCAGGGCGGCCAGTCCCAGGCCGTGAACCCGCTACCCTCGCGGGCCTCCACGCCGTGAGCTCGTCGCTATCGTGTGCCTGGCTCGAACTGGCGGAAGGATGAGGGGCATCTATGTCCGTAGATCAGGCGGTTGTGTTCGTTGTTGAGGTTGCCGGCGAGGAGCGGTTCCGTCTGTTGCTCGAGGACCCCGAGAAGATCGCCGAAGCCAAGCGTGTGATGGAGGCCGGACGCGTGGGCGTGGTCTCAGGACGCCTCGCAGCTGGGGATGGCGGTTTCAACGCGCCCTTCCACTGGCACCTGGCTCCATCAAGCGTGGAGTTTCCAGACGTGGCAATCGAGTTGTGCGACGGCCGGCCGAGCGACGTGGAAGCAGACCTCGACTACTGGCTCAACAACGTGCGGCGCTTCTGCCCATGGAGCGCCAAGATCGTTGCTCAGGACGACGAGGCTTGTGAGCCTCGTCGTTTCGCGTGAGTGCTGTGCAGATGGAGCGGCGATCTCGCGGACCCGCAGACTGGAGCCAGCCCCGCGTACGGCGCTGTTCGCGGACCTGCCGGGGGGTTGACGACTGAGGCGGCCGTGGGTCGTGGTACGGCCACCGGCGCCCCCTCTGTGGCCATCGCACCGGGCAAGCCGGACGAGCACCGACGCCCCCTGACCGTAATGGACAGAGGGCCGAGATCGGAGCAATCCGAGATTCAATCGCATAGCACGCTGACGGACCGAGCATCACGGCGTAAGCGACGGGAGGCGCCGACCCTGCCCGGTGAACAGGCGTGCCCGATGCTGGCGAGACTCGCAGCGGATCTGCGGCTTAACCAGACGCTAGCCTGCTGGCTCTACGGCCGGCCGAGTCTGAAAGGCCAACCGCCAGTCCTCACGGGACTCGTCATCAACGGTCAACCGCCACTCGTACCGCTCGCCGGGCGGCAGCGGCAATGGACCAAGGTTGATCGTGACCGGCACGTCGAGGGTGGTGCCCCGCGCAAGAGCTGGCGGACGTCCCACCTCGAACTGCCCACTGACCTCAATGGTCCCGACGGCGCTGCCGTCAGCGACAGGCAGCTCCACAGGCTTGCCGTCAGTCGTGACGAGCATGAGCGTCCAGCGGTGGCTGCGGTTGGCCTGGTCCCAGGGAACCTCAAACTTCATGACAATGGCCATCTGGGCCGGCCCCGGCCCTGTGATACTCCAGCCGCCTCCGAGGATGTACAGCTTGCCGTCAACGGTCTGCGCCGCATCAGCAAGCAGAAGCAGAACCTTCACGACGCGTCGGCGGCCAACCCGGCGCTGCGCGACGCGGACAGCCTCCGCGCTGCCGCGAAAGACAGGTGCAGCGGACTCTCATGGACCCTGCCACGCGGAGCGCTGGTCGTCTCCCCTACGTGCCAAGCCGAGGGGTTGACCACAGCCCGCGGCTTCGCGCCGATCACGACCTCGACAGGTTCACCCTCGTCCCACATGGCGAGGACCTCGTCCTCACTGAGGTCGGTCTCATCCCAGTCACTGCTCATCGGCGTGTCCTCATCGCGGTCTTGCAGATCCAGACGTCCTGTGTTCCCTCTAATAGTGCAAGAATCACGTGCATGTGACTACCGTCGTCTGGATGTCGGGCTCGCACTATCAGCCGCCAGCCACGAGCAAGGTGGTGATGCCACACGGCGTCGGGTGGGGTGGCGTACAGCACCGCACGACGCACCTCGTCGATCGTGAGCCGATGCTTGAGCCGCAACTTTTCTTCCACGTCCGCAGAGCACCGTACCTCTGCGATCCAGACTCGGTTCGAGGGCGCCACACGGCGTCAGGGTAGTCGTGGAGCCGCTGAGCACCAGTGTCCCATTGTTTCGTCCAGCTCCGTTGCTTCGCCAGGCGTCAAGAGCGCCTGGGGAGAGTGGGCGAAGAAATCGCGAAGGCTCACCGCGCGCGATCCTCTGACCCGCAACGCTGCAACCTCAGGGCGGCCGTCTCAGCCCTGAATCGCCACCTACCAGCTCAAGACAAGGTTGCGGCTATACCCGCGCTTACGTCGAGCACCCCGACGTAGTCGAGGAACGTGATCAGGAACATGCCGATCAGCTCCAACGCGAACGACGTGCGGTACTGCAGCTGGGACCGCACCCGCGCGCGGACCAGCCTGCAGTACAGGGCGACCGACTCAGCCACCCTGCACCACCAGCCGCCGCACCCCCGCCGCGAACAGCGCGCGCCCAGCCCCCAACAGCGCCACCAGCCACGCGGCCTGCGCCGCGAGCGCCCCCGCCACGCCCGCGCCGCTGACCGCGCCGACGAAGACGTCGATCGGGATCTGCGCCATCGCGGGGAACGGGGTGGCGTACGCGACGGCGGCCAGCCAGTCCGGGAAGAACCCGACCGGCACGACGAAACCGGAGAACAGGGTCACCACGATCGTCGACAGCAGCAGGACCCCACGGGCATCGACCAGCCAGAACGCCGCCAGGTTGGCCAGAAACCGGAACGCGTAGCTCACACAGACCGCCAGCGCGACGCTGAGCAGGAACGCGATCACGGCCAGCGGGCCGTCGGGCAGCGCCAGATCGAACAGCGCCGCGCCGATCAGCAGCGGCGGCAGCCCTCTGAAGACGACCTGGTGGACCGCCCGGCCCAGGTCCGACGCCAGGCCGGCCAGCTGCGGGTCGAGCGGCCGCGCCAGGTCGATCGCGATGTCGCCGCCGCGGATCCGCTCGGCGAGCTCACGCCAACCCCAGATCGCGACCGCCGCGATCAGCGCCTGGAGCAGCCAGTTGTAGGTGAGCGCCGCGCTCGCGTCGTACCCGCCGACCTCGCCGCGGTGCTCGTACAGCGCCAGCAGCACCGACCCGCGCATGAGCCCGAACACGACGTTGGTGAACACCCCCGCCCACGTCGCCGCCGGATACGCCGCCCACCGCCGGTACCCGCGACGGCCGATCTCGAAGTACACGCGCACAAACCCGGCAGCCTACACGCGGCGTTTGCCCCAGCGCGCATGTGGAGAAGGTGGCCAGGATCGCAGGTCTGAACTGACAAGGAGCCATGAGCATGACCGTCACAGAATCGGCCGAGAGCTATTTCACGGGCCACCTCGCTGGTGCGGAGGCGGCGATCAAGCTGGTCCGCAGGATGGCAGCCAGCGACCAGGGGACAGCGTTGGGCGGCTTCGCCTCCTCGCTGGCGCGAGACATCGAGGAGGACAAAAGCCTCCTGGAGGAGATCATGGCGCAGCTCGACATCTCCCCGAGCGGCATTCAGGAGGCGCTCACTCGGGTCGCCGAGCAGGCTGGCCACATGCTGCTGGAGCGCCAGGCGGGAGACGACGAGGCGATGGTGAAGCTGATCCGGCTGGAAACGCTGTCGCTGGGCATCGAGGGGAAGCGCTGCCTGTGGAAGGCGCTCAAGGAGGGCGCCGCTCTGGATCCGCGTCTCGCGAAGACCGACTTCGACGACCTCATCAGGCGCGCCGAGTCCCAGCGCGACGCGGTTGAGCAGCACCGGCTCACGGCCGCCCGCGCAATGTTCGCAACGAGCTGAGGCTGATTCTGGAACAGGCACCTGCTCGGACCGCCGGCCTCGGATAACGGCCTGGGCCACGCGGGCGGCCGAGATCTCGGCCGCCCGCGTCGGGCGAGTTCGATGACCGCGAACCCGCGCGGTCATCGAACTCGTCCTCCTGCTCACGAACGGGCACCTCCCGAGGATGTCCCTACGGCGCGGCCGGGACAGCAGGCTCAGCGGGCACGGCAGGCTCAGCCGGGACAGCAGGCTCAGCGGGCAGAACGGGCTCAGCGGGCAAAGCAGGGTCAGCCGGCTCAGCGGGCTCAGCGGGCTCAGCAGGGTCGATGACGAAGACGCACTGGTCCTGGTCCCTGGTGGGAAAGCCGCCGCCCTCGATGCACACAAAGGGGTTAACCAGGGCAACGACACACAGGGGATTGCTGTCGGCCCTCTCCACCGTGCCCCTGAGCGCTGCGCACTCGTTGGCCGTGATCGCGTACGCGGGCGCCGCGAGACTCATGAGGGTCGCGACGGTGCTGGCGAGAACGACTACCCGTTTCATGATTTTCCCCTTTTGAGGTCCTGTTTGGGCGGGCGTCAGGCTACCAACAGCCCCCCATATGGGAGTAACACGCTCTACAGGCGTGCGAATGCGGGAGGATAGCGCACGGTCCCTCTGGGGTAATTGCCCCGGCCGGCCAGGTCAAGCGCCATCCAGGCGTCGTCAGGGACCTCGAACGGCGGGAGCACCCCAAGTGGTCGAGCGGGGAGGAAGCCGAACCGGGGGTAATAAGCCGGATGGCCGAGCACGACGGTGAGCTGGTGGCCGAGCGCAGCGGCCTCAGCAAGCGCCTGCCGCACCAGCCTGGCGCCGATGCCGCGGCGCTGCCATCCGGGCATGACTCCTATCGGCGCCAGCGCCAGCGCCTCCCCTGGCCGCGTCCCCACGATGTCGATGCGCGTGAGCAGCACGTGCCCCACCACCTGCCCGTCCGCCTCCGCCACCAGGGACAGCTCGGGAATCCAACCCGCGCTGGCGCGCAGGGCCGCCACGAGCACGGCCTCGGCCTCGCTCCCAAAGGCCGCCTCATGAACCGCCGCGATCGCGGCGATGTCTCGACCGCCCTCAGCCCGTACGCGCATAACCCCTGCCCAGGTCACCGCCCCCAGCATCCCTCGGCTGACGGCCGACGTAGGCAGGTTTCCGTCGGATCCGACGGAAACCTGTGGTCGAACCCTCGCCTCGCCGAGTTGAACCGCGGGTTTCCGTCAGATGCGACGGAAACCTGCGGTCGAGCTGCCACGCTGCCCTTGACAAGAATAGTTGTCAGGGTGGACAGTGGACGGCATGCACGATGTCGAGGTGATCGAGGACTCGGCCGCCGCGGCGGTGGCGCTGGACCCGGTACGGGCCCGGCTGCTCGCCGAACTCGTGGAGCCCGGCTCGGCCGCCGCCCTGGCTGCCCGGGTCGGCATCGCCCGCCAGAAGGTCAACTACCACGTCAGGGCGCTCGAGGCCCACGGCCTCGTGGAGCTGGCCGAGGAGCGCAAGCGGGGCGGCATCACCGAACGGGTGCTGCGGGCCACCGCCGCCAGCTACATCATCTCCCCCGCCGCCCTCGGCGAGACGGCCGTCGACCCCGACGAGGCCACCGACCGGCTCTCGGCCCGCTACGTCGTCGCCCTCGCCGGCCGCGTGGTGCGGGAGGTCGGCAGCCTCGCCCGCCTGGCCGACGCCGCAGGGAAGCGGCTGCCCACCATGGCCATCGACACCGAGATCCGTTTCCGCTCGGCCACCGACCGCGCCGCCTTCGCCGACGAGCTCACCGCCGCCGTGATCGACCTCGCATCTCGTTACCACCACGACGACGGGCGCCCGCACCGCCTCGTCATCGCCGCCCATCCCCGACCCGAGGAGACTCCATGACCACGCCGAAGAACGTCCCCCTCCGCCTGGAATTCTCCGTCGAGCTGCCGGGCACGCCCGAGCAGGTGTGGGACGCCATTGCCACCGCCAACGGCATCACCTCCTGGTTCCTGCCCACCGACGTGGACGAGCGCGAGGGCGGCGCCATCGTCGTCCACATGGGCGAGACGGACTCGCCCGGCACCATCACCGGCTGGGACCCGCCCCGCCGCCTCGAATACTCCGAGCCGGAGTGGGCGGCCCTCACGGGCCACGACGTCGACAGTGTCACCCCGCTGGTCACGGAGTTCCTGGTCGAGGCGCAGTCGGGCGGCACCTGCGTGGTCCGGGTCACCAGCAGCGCCTTCGGCACGGGCGCCGACTGGGAGCGCGAGTTCTTCGCCGGCATGGAGAAGCACTGGCTGCCCTTCTTCGACCACCTCCACCTCTATCTCACCCACTTCCCAGGCCAGCGGGTCACCTCGCTGTCAGTCTCCGCCGAAGTGCCGGGCACCGTCGGCACGGTGTGGTCGGCCATGCGCCAGGCCCTCGACGCCGAAGAGGCCGGGCAACCGGTCAAGGTCCGCGACCTCACCGGGCAGGTCGAGCGGATCGGCCAGGAGCAGCTGCTGGTGCGCCTCACCGATCCCGTCCCCGGCTTCCTCGCCTTCTTCGCCCATGACAAGGGCGACGGCTCAGCCACCGCCACGCTCGAGGGCTACCTGTTCTCCGCCGACGCCCCCGCCTACGTCGAGCGCGAACGGCCAGCCTGGCACGCCTGGCTCCAAAACCTGGCGCCCTCCACATCCTGACGACCGCACAGCGCTCGCAGCACCACTGCCACCCCGACGCTCGCCCACCCTGCTCCAACCGGATGCCGGCCGCGTCGGCGTGCTGTGGGCTGACGAACCAGAACGGGTGCGCCGCGCCGTGACGGGATGGCCGACATGAGTGATCACATGAATCCCACCGAGGAAGAAACCTACATCGGCCGCATCGAAGCCGACGCCTCGAACCCAGACCTGTGGGAGGAGGTCGGCGGTCCCGACACGCGGCCACGCACGCTCGGGACGTCGATCACGATTCGACTCGACCCCGACCTCGCCGAGCGGCTGCGCGCCATCGCTCGGCGGCTCGGCGTCGGCTACACCTCGCTGGCACGCCAGATGCTCGAAGAGCGCATCAGCCAGCGCGAGGGCGGCGCCGCTCCCAGCGCCCGCTTCGTGCTCGACGTCCAGGTGTCACCGAGCGGCGATGTGACCGTCGAGCAGCGCGCAAGCTGACGCATCCGACCGCCTGGCTGGGTCAGGCCTGGCGATGAGCACATCGTGACAGATGTGGCTCGAACTGCTCATGAGCCCGGAAGTGCACCGCGGGACGAGCCGGCAGGCCACACGACTTCGACGGACACGCCTTTCAGGCGGGAGTACTCCACCACGTCCGCAGTCCCGCCGTGTCCCCTCGCGGCCTTGCCATCCCACACCGCTATGAGAAGATCGCTTGTTTCGACGATGCGGCGACCGGCTGCCATATGCGCTTCTTCACTGGACTCCAGGAATGGCAGCTTTACCACCTGGCCGGCCTAAGCCATCAGCTCGTTGTTGTGGCCCGCACGCTGCTGGGGGAGATCTACACCAGCCCCGCCGACCTGCAGATCATCGGCGATGCGCTGCATGTGCGTATCCACCCGCTGTCCGCTCCCCGGCGCGCCCGGGCGCTGGCGGGGCTGTGCGCCGAGCTGACCGCCACCCGCACCGTCTACCCCGGCACCAACCTGACGCTGGTCTACACCGTCCAAGACCGCTGAACCCCACATCAAGGACCGTGTCAGGAGGTCTGGACTCCCGCCGTAGCGTGCACGCTGTGGCCCAGCCTTGCCTGAGCCCGGTCGGCATACCGGTCGGTGGCCGTAGTGCTCAGTTTTGACCTTTCGAGGGGCTATTCGGTCGTTCGCGGGGTCTGGGCGTGTACGTGAGCGGCTCTCCGCAGCTGTCTGGCCTCTCACGAAAGCCCTCATAACGGTCGTTATTATCTTAAATGGTCATACCATGATGAAGTATCGAGATGAGCGCATCCAGGCTGGCCCAGCGCTTCACCGCTGACCACAATGGACAACCGCCGCGGTCCACTGCCATTGCCTCAAGCTAGGATCCGCTGATCGCATCTCCAGCCGACTCCAGCAAGTCGTGGTGAGCCCCGTTGCGGATAGCCGACCCCGGACGCTGTGTTACGGCGCGCCAGTTGTGCCGAGCCAAGCGGGAGTGCTGAGCAGCGCACTCCCGCCAAACCGAGCGTTAGCAAACTTGCTATCATGCGGGCATGGTATGGAGGATCGAGGCTGAGGACGAGGTTGACGCGTGGCTGTTAAAGCTGCCCGCGCGGGACGCTGCCCGCGCGCGCTTCTACCTGCAATTACTCGCTGAGGAGGGCAGCGGCTTGTCAATGCCGTATGTCCGCAGTCTTGGAGGCGGCCTACGCGAGTTGCGGTTCCACCTTCGCGATGAGCAGCGACGCATCACCTTCTGGATTTCGCCCGACCAAATGGTTGTGTTGCTTACCACTTTTCGAAAGCAACGGCAGAACGAGCGCCGTGAAGTCGAGCACGCCCGTTACGTTCTCAAATGTGTCCAGCAGGAGTTCAACAAATGTCTAGCAGACGAAGCCTTGAAGGTATTTACGCCGCACGAGGCGACAGTGAGAGTGAAGAGTTCCGCGAAGCGTACGAAGAAACCCGTCGCACCTACGAGTTCGGGGTGCTTACCCGTGCGTTGCGCAAGGCCGCTGGCCTGACACAGCAGGAACTCGCCGCACGTATGAGCACGACCGCTTCGGCCATCGCTCGGCTGGAGGCGGGAGGAACGTCGCCGACCTTCGCAACACTCGAACATCTAGCCACCGCGCTCGGCGTGCGACTACGCCTGGAGGTAGCCGACGCCGACGCCAACGACCTGCCCTCCGTGACCTTCGGCGCCGCCTGAATGGGGCGATAAGCTCAGGCTTGGCCTCGGCGGAGGCGAATCGAGAGCCGCCGCCTGAGTTCAACGCCCTACCACCGGATCCAATCGTTTCCCTTCGGCGTCAATAGTAAAGCTCTTCGACACACCAATGAGGCTTGCATGCCATTTATGCTGCCACACAGCAACCGAAACCAGCCACATTCCCAGATCTAGCAGAAACTGGAAAATCTCAGAATCTCACGATAATTTTGCCTGCCGCCGCCTTCAACGCCGCCTCACAGCTCCGCTCTCCCGGACCGCGTACCGGCATGAAAACATCGAGATTAAGTCAGCAGCTCGCGGAAGAAGTGGAATCAAGGCATGAACGTCAGTCCATGAGGGACCGGCTGAGATTCCACAATGTGCGCGTGGCGGCGCGGCAGTAGCGGGCCTTCTGCTGCCTGAGCTTCTCTCCTTTCTCGATGTGCTATCGCTGCGGGTCGGTCCGGTCGAGGAGATGGCGGAAGAACGTGGCATCGGCGAGCAGGTCCGCCTCCGGATGAGCGCGCACACAGCTGTGGACAGCGCTGTGGCACGGCACGCGGCGGATCGAGCGGGGGTTGAAGGGGCGGTGGGCCTCCTGATACGTCCACGCAGGCGGGTGCGCTCCCGCTCGTCACCAGCCGCCGCGGGGCTGTTTGCGACAGGCCCAGCCGCGTCCACCGGCTGCTCCAGACGGCTGGACCTGAACATGTGGCCCCCGCCAGGCTCGATATGTGCGGCGTTCATCCCGTCTGGGCAGCTGTCCTTGCGGGGATGAGGAGTCGATTCCCACAGCCTCCGGCGGCGGCGGCACGTGGGACCGTCCCCTCAGGGTCGGCCCCACGTGCGCGCTCCTACCGCCAGCTCAGCCGGCTGGGCGCGTCACCGCCGCAACACACCGTCGCAGGCCAGACTGTGAAGCTCGCCCGCGGCGACGGCGATACCTTCCGCTTCGCCTGCCGCTCCAAAGGACCCCACCCTCACCGGGCTGGTCTGATCAGCCGTCTGGCCGGTGCCGAGCCGGCCATTGGCGAAGTGCCCCCAGGCCCATACGCTGCCGTCATCCAGCAGCGCCAGGCTGTGGTGGGCACCCGCGGCGACGGCGAGGGCCTTGGCCGTGACGCTGCCGGGAAAGACGACCCTCACTGGTGTCCGCTGCTCACCTGTCTGGCCGTTGCCGAGCCGGCCATTGGCGCCAAACCCCCAAGCCCACACGCTGCCGTCATCCAACGCCGCCAGGCTGTGCGCCCAGCCTGCGGCGACGGCGAGGGCCTTCGCCGTGACGCTGCCGGGAAAGACGACCTCCACGGGCGTCCGCTGATCAGCTGTCTGGCCGTTGCCGAGCCGGCCATTGGCGCCGTTCCCCCAAGCCCACACGCTGCCGTCATCCAACGCCGCCAGGCTGTGCGCCCAGCCTGC
>JBOGEA010000050.1:0-21755 GCA_050743205.1 Egibacteraceae bacterium
CCCCCCCCCCCCCCCCCCCCCCCCCCCCCCCCCCCCCCCGAGGTTGGTGCGGTCGGTCGCTGCACCCGACGAGGCGCGACCCCTGTGTCCACTGACGTCGTATGTTTTATTGAAGCTGAGCGGTTCAGGCGGCATCGAGCCGCCTGAACCGCGCTCCGCTTCGCTTCGCCTGCGGGTCAAGGCCGCAGTTTCTCAGATTTGTCAGCGCTCGAGGGGAACGGAGGCGACGCGAACCGCGGCCAGGCGCTCAAGGTCATCCTCAGCGGGCTCGTTGCGGCCTTCGTGCCCCATGAGGTCGTGGAGCGGCTGCTCAGTGACCGCACAGGGCGTGTCGACGCCGGCCTGCTGGACAGCCATGAGCGCCTCGCCCGGTCGCTGGCGGCCGAGATCTTGACCGGCGATTCGCGTGCGGTTGTGCCGGCCGCGCTGGCCCAGGCGGATGACGTGCTGGGGCTGTGGCAGCGACCGGGCGGTGACCGGCGGCGGGTGGAGGCGCTCGTGGTCGGCGTGAACGCCCGGGCCGGGCTGTGGGCGTTTCACAACGGCGACCTGCGAGCCGCTCACAGGCGTCTGCTGACCGCGTGGGGAGCGGTCGCCGCCAGCGACGACCCGGGGCTGCTCGCGCAGGCGATCGGTATGGCAAGCGTGCTGCGCTCGATGCATTCGGGTTGCTGCGACGGTGACCCGAAGCGGGCGATCGCGCTGTTGGACCAGGCCGGCGCGCTGGCCGTGCACGCGGACCCGCATACTCGCCTGTGGGTGGCGACGTGGCGTGCCGACGAGTCGTTGCGGTCGGGGACGTCCGCGCGGCCCGGGCCGGCGTGGACGCGGCCAGCCGGGCGTGGGAGTTGCTGGGCGATGACCCGGACGCCTCGGGTGGTCGCATCGGCTTCCTCGTCTACGGCCTCGACCAGCAGCTTGAGAGCAGCCGGGCGAATCTGTCGGCGTTGGAGGGCCGGTTCGCTGACTCTGAGGACAGGCTCGGCGCGGTGCAGCGGACCGCGCCGACCGTCCACCACCAGGTGCTTGTACTCGCGCAGATCGGCCGGGTGCGCGCCAAGGCCGGCTCACCTGAGGGCGCCTGTGAGGCGCTGGTCGCCGGGCTCGATCTCGCCGAGCCGGCCGGCTACACGATGGGCGTGCAGCGCATCCGCGGCGTGCGTGACCGCTTCTCCAAGCCCTGGGTGGCCTTGACCTGCGTCCGCGCCCTCGACGAGCGCCTCGGCCCCCGCGCCTTGTAGAAAAGTGGGCGAAGACTCGCCGAGCGCGGTCCTCTGACCAGCACCGTTACAAACTCGGGGCGGCCGTCTCGGCCCTGTTCGCCACCCTCCCAGCCTCGGGCGTCAGCGGACGTGCTCGACGTCGCCGGCGGTGACCCGGATGGTGCGGCCGTGGGGGAGACCGACGACCAGGGCGCCGTCGCGGGCGATCTCGGCGGCGTGGCCGGAGACCGCCGAGCCGCGGACGGTGCTGACCCGCACCACCTTGCCGAGGGTCGCGCATCGCCGTGTGTAGTCGGCGAGAAAGCCCGCCGGCTTCAGAGGCCAGCACCGGTACCGGGCCTCGAACGTCGCGAGCAGCGTGGCGAGCAGATCCCAGCGGTCCACTCCCCAGCCCATGGCTTCGGCGAGTGAGATCGCGTGCTCGACCCCGGGCGGGCGCCCGACGCCCCGCCAATCGACGTTCACGCCGATGCCCACGATCACCGCCCCGCTCTGTCCCACCTCGGCCAGCACCCCACCTGCCTTGCGTCCGTGGATGAGCAGGTCGTTCGGCCACTTCAGCGCCGCGTCGAGGCCGGGATGGAACGCATCGACGGCCTCGACGAGCGCCAGGCCGGTCAGCAGCGGGATGAGGCTGAGGACGTTGCCACTCACCGGGGGCCGCAGGACCAGCGAGCACAGCAGCGAGGTGCCTGGCGGCGCATGCCACGCTCGCCCCAGGCGTCCTCGCCCGGCCACCTGCTCGTCGGCGGCCACGATATAGATCTCGCGGACCCCCCGCCCGGCGGCTATGGAGGCCAGGGTGTTCGTCGATGAGGCGCGCTCGTGCCAGTCGAGCGCCGAGATCAGCCCCCGCTTCATGAGTGTCCTGATCAGCGAGTCTGGAGGGCCTGCCATATCCGGATCTTAGAATTTCCTTATGGAGAACACTACGAAGGAAAAGCTCGAAGAGCTGCGCCGGCGCTTGGCCGAGGCTGAGCATGACGGCTCCAGCGCGGCGATCGCCGCGCAGCACGCGAAGGGCAAGCTCACGGCACGTGAGCGGCTCGCGCTGCTGACCGACGAGGGGTCCTTCGTCGAGACCGACCGGCTGGCCGTGCACCGGGCGACCGGCTTCGGGCTTGAGCGCAGGCGCGTCCCAGGCGACGGGGTCGTCACGGGGTACGGCACGGTCGGGGGACGGCGAGTCTGCCTGTTCAGCCAGGATTTCACGGTCTTCGGCGGATCGCTCGGCGAGGTGTTCGCCTCCAAGATCGTCAAGATCATGGAGGTCGCCCTGAGAATCGGTGTGCCCCTGATCGGCATCAACGACTCCGGCGGGGCGCGTATCCAAGAGGGCGTGGTGTCGCTGGGCGGCTACGGCGACATCTTCTACCGCAACGTCCAGGCCTCAGGCGTGATCCCGCAGATCTCGGCGATCATGGGCCCGTGCGCGGGCGGCGCCGTCTACTCGCCCGCGATGACGGACTTCGTCTTCATGGTGAAACAGACGTCCCACATGTTCATCACCGGCCCCGAGGTCATCAAGATCGTGACGGGCGAGGACGTGACGTTCGAAGACCTCGGCGGGGCGATGAGCCACAACCAGAGGTCGGGGGTCGCGCACTTCGCGGCCGAGGACGAGGAGTCGTGCATCGCGGGTATCCGGCACCTGCTGTCGTTCCTGCCCGCGAACAACCTGGAGGACCCGCCCTGGGTCGAGCCGCTCGACGATCCGGAGCGCACCGCTGAGGACCTGGATCTGTACCTCCCAGACAACTCGAACGTGCCGTACGACATGCGAGAGGTCATCGCCCGGATCGTCGACGACGGCGCGTTCCTCGAGGTGGCGCGGCACTGGGCCGCCAACATCATCATCGGGTTCGCCCGGCTCGACGGCCACGTCGTCGGGGTCGTGGGCAACCAGCCGATGCACCTGGCCGGCTGCCTCGACGTCGCCTCCTCGCAGAAGGCCGGGCGGTTCGTGCGGACCTGTGACGCGTTCAACATCCCGATCCTCACGCTCGTCGACGTGCCGGGATTCCTGCCGGGCACGGCACAGGAGTGGGGTGGGGTCATCCGTCACGGCGCGAAGCTGCTGTACGCCTACTGTGAGGCGACCGTGCCCAAGCTCACGGTCGTCATCCGCAAGGCGTACGGCGGCGCCTATGACGTGATGGGCTCGAAGCACGCACGAGCTGACGCGAACTTCGCCTGGCCGACGGCCGAGATCGCCGTGATGGGCGCGCAGGGCGCGGTCAACATCCTGTACCGCAAAGAGCTGGAGCAGGCCGCCGACGTCGAGGCCCGCCGCGCCGAGCTGATCGAGGCCTACGCCGAGCAGCTGTGCAACCCGTGGCGCGCCGCCGAGCGCGGGTACCTCGACGCGGTGATCGAGCCCTCCCGCACCCGGCCCGCCCTGATCAAGGCCCTGCGCCTGTCATTGGACAAACGCGAACACCGGCCCGCCCGCAAACACGGGAACATCCCCCTGTGAGCCTGTACCCCACACTGGCTAGGCGGGGCTTCGCCCCGGCCCGACGAGCGATGGGCGGGAGGGGCGGTCGCGCGCGGAGTTGACCGCGGTTGTGTGCTGGATGGCGGCGGTATTCCGCCGCGATCCAGCACACAACTACCGCCAGCTCCGCGCGCTGCCGTCCCTCCCGTCCATGGCTCGTCGGGCCGGGGCGCGGCACCGCTAGGCTTCAGTCCTCATTCCTCATTGATGGCGGAGGGGTCCGTGAAGGTGGTGCAAGGGGGAACATCCCGCTGTGAGCGCTGTCTGGGCAGCGCCCGGCGTCTTTAGTCGCGTGGAGGTGCCTGCTCCATGAGCCTGCCGCCTGACGCCCGTGTCCATGTCCTGCGAGGGGATCCGACCCCAGAGCAGCTCGCCGTGCTCATCGCAGCCCTCGACCAGGCGACGCCCGACATCGTCGTGCCCGGCCCCGCGCCTCGCGCCTGGCGGCGTGCCGCCCGCCTGGAAGGCCTGGGCGATGCCCCCCTGAAAAGCGCGGACGACCCCCGCCTGCATGACCCAAGCCCGTTCTGAGCTGCCTGGCCTCAGCCCGCGGGGTGACCGGGGGCGTCCATCGAGGCGAGCAGCCTTGCCAGGTCGGCGGGGTCCGGGACACCCGAGACCCGGCCGTGCACCGACCCGTCGGCGGCGACCACGAACGTTGTCGGCGTGCGCAGCACGTGGTGGGCGCGGGCGAGGTCGAGCGCGCTGCTGACGTCGACCGGGACGACGGCCACCGAGTGGCGCGCGGCGACCTGGTCGAGGATGCGGCGGGCGGCAGTGCACGGGGCGCAGTGCGGGGCCGTGAACTCGACGAGCGCGGCGACGCCCGGTGGGACGCCGAGCGCCCGCAAGCTGATCGGAGGCGAAGCGGTCGATTGAAGCCGACCCTCACGTGAGCGCCGCCACACCGCGGCCAGCGCCACGACCGCGAGCACCGCGAGGAGGACGGCGAGCCTGCTCACCGGCGGTCCCTTTCAGTCTCGGCGGGAACTCATCCGGTCGACAGCGCCTCGTCGCAGGACGCGCTGCCCGATCGCGTGGACCTCGCAGCCGACGCACAGCCCGGTGACCGCGAGCAGGCCGGACAGCGCGATCACGACGAGGGTGAGCCCCCAGCCCAGCCCGGTCGCGTCCGCGCTGATCGCCACGAGCGCCGCGCCGGCGACAGCCATGCCCACGAGCTGCGAGAACCGGACCCCTGCCTCAGACTCGGTCGCCGGCGGCGGCCCCCAGCCGCGCAGGCGCTTGAGGATGCGGAAGGCGTAGCCGTACGGCGACCGCCCCGGGCCCGCGAAGGCGGCGATGACGAAGACGATGACCTGAACGGCGAGCAGCGCCGCCGACTGCAGGAGGTAGGCGGTGACGAGGACGGCGCAGGTGATCGCGGCCGAGCATCGCGGGCCGCGGACGTCGATCTCCATCCCTGTGTTCATCCAGTCTGTCCTTTCGTCCAGCGGCGCGGGACATCGGCGCGGCTTCTCTGCAAGGGTAGGGAAGCGACTTCCAGGTGTCGATGCCCTGACCTTTCACCAGCAGCGCTGGGCAGAGGCTGCGTGCGGTCGTCTTCGCGGTTTTTCGCCCGTTACTCGCGGTCTCCGCCCCTTACGCCGCCCGCCGATACCCGCCATTTTGTGACCTTTTGCGGCGACCCGTATTACGCGTCACGAAGCTGTCATAGATTTACTGATCTTCTTCCAGATCCTTCGAGCTATACTTCCGAGGCGTATGCCAGAGCACACGATCAAGGGCGGCGGCGGCCTGAGGCTGCATGCGCTGGAGGCCGGCAATCCGGATGGGCAGGCACTGCTGCTGCTCCACGGCTTCTCACAGTGCCGGCTGTCCTGGACCCGCCAGTTCGAGTCGGATCTGGCGGACGACTTCCGGCTCGTGGCGATGGACTACCGGGGCCACGGGCTGTCCGAGAAACCAGTCGACGCCTACGGCGACTCGCGGATGTGGGCCGAGGACGTCGACGCCGTCATGGAGACGCTCGGGCTGGATCGTCCGGTGCTCGTCGGACACGCGTACGGCGGGGTGGTGATCGGCGACTACCTTCGCTTTTACGGCGACGAGCGCATCAGGGGCATCGTCCTCGACGCCGCGAACACCAAGGTCGGGACCAAGGCCGCCAGGATCTTCGTGAGCGACGAGTTCCGGGCTCTCGTGCCTGGGCTCTTCTCGAACAGCGTCGATGAGAGCATGCGCGCCCTCGCCGAACTGATGCGGCTGTGCCATCCGGAAACGGGGCTGACCGACCTCTACTTCTTCCTCGGCTACAACACCATCGTCCCGCCTTACGTACGCGAGGGGCTGCTGTCGCGGATACTGGACAACGACGACGTTCTGGAGAAGCTCCGGACTCCGGCGCTCGTCATCCATGGCACGAGCGACCGCATCGTGTTCCCCGAGCTGGCCGAGCGTCATGCGCGGGTGATCCCCAACGCCCGCTTGTCGCTCTACGAGAAGGTGGGGCACGCTCCCCACTGGGAGAGCGCCGAGCGCTTCAACCGTGAGCTGCGCGAGTTCGTCTTGAGCCTGACCACAGACGATCAGACCGCGCACGCCCTCGTGCCCGCCCACGCGCACGACTGACGAGCGCTGCGCCTCTGAGCTGCCGCAGACTCGAAATACGGCGTTCGCGCCGACAGCATGGCCAGGTAGCATAGACGCCCGTGAGCGCCTGACGCGCCCTCCCGCCGTACGGTGCGCAGGCTCGAACCCCTGGAGATCCCCACAGGCAGCGCCGCCGCGGCTGAGAGGTGCGTACGCATGAGCCGAGAGAACGAGAACGCCGGGCGGACTGGCAACGTGCCGGAGGCGCTCGCAGTGCTGCGCGGGGTCTGGCACGCGCGAGGGCAGACCAGCGTGGACATCGACGAGGCCTGCGGCACCACGAAGGCGTGCAAGAACGCCGCGAGCCTCGGCTTCCAGGGGATGGGCGATGCTGAGGCACCCGCGGAGGGGAGTTCAGTCGTGAGCAGCGATCTCCGCGCCGCCTGGAGGGCCAAGCTCGAGCGTGAGGGCAAGCTGCACCCCGAGGCCAAGAGCGTGAGGGATCTCGTGTTCGGCTCGTCGGAGCCGAAGCAGTAGGCACCCGTCGCTGGTGAGCCCCCCGGTGGGCCAGCGGGATCGCCGTTCCGGCCTCGACTGGCGCACCGAGTCGGCCCCCTCTGTGACCCGCGCTCGCTGGCGCGCGAAGGAGACGCTGTCGTGAACTACCCGGATTCCGTCGCTGAGCTGACCCAGACCCTGCGGCGCGGCAGGTACCTGGCGGATCGGGGATTGGCGACGGCGGTGTTCGTCGCGCTGCACCTGCAGCGGCCCCTTCTCCTGGAAGGAGAGGTGGGCGTGGGCAAGACCGAGATCGCGAAGGTGCTGGCCTCGGTGTTCGATCGCGAGCTGATCCGGCTGCAGTGCTACGAGGGCATCGACACGAACCAGGCCCTGTACGAATGGGATTACGCCCGCCAGCTCCTGCACATCCGAGCCTTGTCCGAGCGTCATCTCAGCGACGAGGAGGCGGTCGAGAAGCTGTTCGGTCCGAAGTTCCTGCTGGAGCGTCCCCTGCTGCGGGCCATCCAGGCCGGCGACAAGGCCGTCCTGCTGATCGACGAGGTCGACCGCGCCGACGACGAGTTCGAGGCGTTCCTGCTTGAGCTGCTGTCCGATTTTCAGATCACCATCCCTGAGGTGGGAACGATCAGGGCGGAACGCCCCCCACTGGTGGTGCTCACCTCCAACCGCACCCGTGAGCTGCACGACGCCCTGAAGCGGCGCTGCATGTACCACTGGATCGACTACCCGGCGCCCGACCGCGAGGTCGAGATCGTGACCATTCGAGAGCCACGGGTGTCCGAGGCGCTGGCCCGCAAGGTGGTCGCGGCGGTCAACCGGCTCCGTGAGATGGACCTCGCGAAACCGCCCGGCGTCGCGGAGACGATCGACTGGGCCCGCACCCTGGAGTTCCTCGGTGAGACCAGCCTGAACGCCGACGTCGCCGAGATCACCCTGGGCGCGGTCGTCAAAGAGCGCGACGACCTGGCCCTGGTGCGGGGCAACCTGGAGGAGATCACGTCCCATGCCTGAGACGCCGCGCGGCTAGCACCGATGGGCAGCGGCAGCCACGGGCTCGTCTCGGTACTCGTCGGCTTCGGCCGCGCGCTGCGGGCGGAGGGAGTGGCGGTCGGCTCGGGCGACATCCTGACGTACTGTGAGGCGATGGTCGGGCTGGACCCGACGGACCTCGTGGATCTGTACTGGGCCGGGCGGACCTGCCTGATCACCCGTCGTGATGACATCCGCGTCTATGACGAGGTGTTCCGGAGCTTCTTCCTGGCGTCGGACAGCCCCGTCCAGGAGCTGCTGAAGATCAGCGCGCGGGTCGACGCCCAAGCCGAGGCGGTCTTCGAGATCCCCGCCACCCAGCCCACTGGCGACGAGCACGAGGAGCAGGCGCTTCTCGGCCTGATGGCGTCGAACGTCGAGATCCTCAGACACAAGTCCTTCGCCGCCTGCACCCCAGCCGAGCTTGAAGCGCTGCGGCGCATCATGACGCGCATCCGCCTGACCCCACCCAAGCGCCGCACGCGTCGCACGAAGACCGCGCACGCCGGGCGCAGCCCCGACCTGCGCCGCACGATCCGCGAGTCGCTGCGCACCCACGGGGAGATGGTCGATCTGTACTGGCGGCAGCGGCGCGTGCGCATGCGCCCGCTGATCCTGATCCTTGACATCTCAGGGTCGATGGCCGACTACTCCCGCGGTCTGCTCCAGTTCGCCTACTCCGCCAAACGCGCGTCTGGGAAGGTCGAGGTGTTCTGCTTCGGCACCCGCCTGACCTGCGTCACCAAGCCGCTGCAGACGCGCAGCCCTGACGACGCCCTGGCGCGGGCCGCCGAGCTGGTCCTCGACTGGGAGGGCGGAACCCGCATCGGCGACTCGCTCGACGCGTTCGTGCGCGACTGGGGGCGCAGGGGGGCCTGCCGCGGCGGCGTCGTCGTGATCTGCTCCGACGGCCTGGACCGGGGCGACCCCGAGGTGCTGGCCACGGCGATGGAGCGCCTGTCACGCCTGTGCCACCGCATCGTGTGGATGAACCCCCACAAGGGCGACAACCCCGATTACCGGCACCAGACGGTCGGCATGATAGTGGCTGGCCCTCACATCGATGTGCTCCTGTCCGGCCACGACCTGAGCAGCTTGGAGGAGCTGGCCGAGCTGCTCCCGAAGCTGGGCTAGTCAGAAGGGAACCTGATGATCAGATGGAGCGTCGGGATCCGGACCGAGGGCGACCGCGTCATGACGGTCGCCGAGGTGGTCGAGCTGGCCGATGCCGTGGCCACCAGCGGCGGCATCGCGACCGGGATCGGGACCAACGGCTACGGCGCCCAGCTCATCGTGCTCGCCGGCACCCGCGACGAGGCGATCGCCAAGGGCACCCGCCAGTTCGCCGCGGCCGCGGAGAAAGCCGGCCTGCCGCTGTTCCCCATCGTCCGCATCGAGGCCACCAGCGAAGACGAAGACATCTAACGGGGCTGCGCCCAGGCCCAACGAGGCATGGACGGGAGAGGCGGCAGCGCGCGGAGTTGACCGCGGTTGTGTGCTGGATCCGCGCAGCATGCTGCGCGGATCCAGCACAAAGTCAGCCCGGCGTGGCCCGTGACGTGTGCAACCCGACCCACCAGACTTGACTCACGCGCAACGGATTCGCGGACCCGAAGTCCCCTAACGGGGCGAAGCCCCGTTAGCTATCCATCTGCGGGGCGGTTTGGACCTGGACACCTCAGTCGAGGCCGCGGGCGGAGAGGGTGGGGGGGCGCCAGCCGAGGATCGACTCGACGGTGCGGATGGCGCGGACGTGCGCAAGGGTCGCGTGGACGCGGACGAGGCGGGCGCCGAGCAGGACCGAGGTGACCGCGGCGGCGAGCGAGGCCTCGAGGCGCTGGTCGAGCGGCAGGTCGAGGGTCTCGCGGAGGAAGCTCTTGTTCGACAGCGAGACGAGGACGGGGTAGCTGAGGGCGCACAGGTCTGGGAGGCGTCGGGTCAGCTCCAGCGAGTGCGCGGTGTTCTTCCCGAAGTCGTGGCCGGGGTCGACGATGATCTTGTCTGGCGGCACCCCACGGCGCTTGGCCTCGGCGGCCAGGCGCCGGCACTCGCCGACCACGACAGTCGTCACGTCGGGCAGGTAGTGCGAGCGGAATGGGCGGGTGCGCGGCGGCCCGCCCGGGTGCATGACGACGAGGCCGGCGCCGGGGTGAGCCGCGACGACGTCGGCGATCTGGGGCTCGACCATCCCGCTGACGTCATTGATGAGGTCCGCCCCGGCCGCCAGGGCGTCCCGGGCGATCTCGGCCCGGAACGTGTCCACGGACAGCGGGGCGTCCGAGACCCGCCGGAACGCTTCGACGAATGGCAGGACCCGCGCCCGCTCCTCGTCGGTGTCCACATATGCGCCCGGGCCGGCTTTCACCCCGCCGACGTCGATGATGTCGGCCCCGTCCTCCAACTGAGCCAGCGCGTGGTCGAGCGCGAGGCCCAGCGCGAATGTCCGGCCTTTGTCGAAGAACGAGTCCGGCGTCCGGTTCACGATCGCCATCACCGCGACCTCGCGCTGCAGGTCGAACGTCCTGCCGTTCAGCTCAAGTGTGGAAATCGCCAACCTCCAGAGGCTCCAGGGGGCATACTGCGGCCGTGGCCGTTGTGTTCATCGTTTGTCTGGTCGGGTTGGGGGTCGTGCTCATCGCGCTGAGGCGTGACGAGCCCCTGCGGGCGCCCGCACCGCCCGCTCCACAGGCGGATACGGTGCCCGCGCCCGTCGACATCGTGCGGGCCGACTTCCGGATGTCCTGGCCAGGCTACGAGCCCGCCGCCGTCCAGGCGCACCTGGAGGCGGTGGCGCGGGCGTGGGCGGGCATGCTGGCCGTCCCTGGGCAGGACAGGGCATCGCCGCGTCCCGCCCCGCCGCCCCTGGCGCCCCTGCCGCCGCCACTGCCCCTGCCGCGTTCGACGCTTGAGGGCACCGACCCCGACGCCGCGGCCGAGGCGCTGCGCACGCACGCGGCATTGGAGCTGCTGAGGCCCAGATGACCAGAGCGCGCGCGTCGCTTACTCTTGGGGGATGACCGGAGTGGACAGGCCATTGCCGCTGAGGCCCATGGGCCTCGGGGATCTTCTGGATGGGGCCGTCAAGCTGTTCATGGCGAACTGGCGGGCCCTGCTGCTGACCGTCGCGGTGGTGGTCGTTCCGGTGCAGCTCGTCGTCGCGTGGCTGGCGCGGGACATCACCTCGACCGGCCTGTTCCAGCTCTTCACCGACCCCACAGCCTTCGACCTCGCCGAGGTCGAGCAGCTGGGCGGCGCAGATGTCGGCGCGTTCCTGATCACGCTCTGGGTCTCCGTGCTGGTCCTGCCGGTTCTCACCGGTGCGGTCTGTGCGATCGCCGGGGGGTCGTACGTCGGCCGGCCGGTGGCGTGGAAGGCCGCGCTGCAGGTCGCCGGCCGCCGTGGTGGATCACTGGTCGGCGCGACCATCCTGATCGGCATCGTCCAGTTTCTGGTTGTCGTTCCCGCGCTCCTCATCGGCATCGCGGTGCTCGCCACCGGGAGCGGCGGGCTGCTCCTCCTCGCGGTTCTCCTGCTGCTCCTCGGCGCGGTGGGCGTGTTGGCGATCAGCGGGCTCTACACGGCGACCGTGCCCGCGATCGTGACCGAGGACCTCGGCCCCGCACAGGGGATGGGGCGGTCGTGGCGGCTGCGCCGCCCGCGGCTGTGGCCGACGGTCGTCGCGGTCCTGGTGGCTGGGCTCCTCTCCGGCATCGTGGGGCTCATGATCAGCGGGCTTCTGAGCTTCGCCGGCTCGTTCGCGGCCGGCGGGTTCGCGTGGGTGCTGGTCGGCGCGGGCGAGATCCTGGCACAGCTGATCCAGATTCCGTTCCTCGCCATCGTCTCCACCCTGCTGTACTTCGACGGGCGCATCCGCAATGAGGGCTTCGACCTGCAGATCGCTGCCGGCGAACTGGGCGAGTGAGCGGCGCTCCGCTCCCACCGCCTCCAGCCGATCCCGAGCAGGTGCGCCGGGTGGCCGCCGAGGTTCTCGCCCGGCCTGAGTACCAGCCGCTGCGCCCGTCCCTGCTCGAGCGGGTCGGCGGGTGGGTCCTGGAGCAGCTGGGGCGGGCGCTGGACAGCCTGGGCGGCTCCTCCGGTGACCTGCTCGCGTGGGCCGTGATCCTGCTCACCCTCGGGGCGCTCGTCGCCGTGGGCCTGTGGCTGCTGCGGACGCTGCGAACGGACCGCGCCCTTGCCGATCCCGTGACCGGCCAGGTCGGCCGTGGACCCCAGGACTGGGCCGCCGACGCTGAGGCGCACGAGCGGGCCGGCCAGTGGCGCGACGCGCTGCGCTGCCGGTACCGCGAGCTGATCGCCCAGCTGGCGGCCGCCGGACTGGTGGAGGAGGCGCCCGGCAGGACGACGGGGGAGTACCTCGGGCAGACGCGCGCCGCCGTTCCCGCCGCCTCACCGGCGGCCACCTCGCTGACCAGGGCCTTCGAGGCCGTCTGGTACGGCAACGAGCCCGCGGGCCCGCGGGACGTCGCGGCGCTGCGGGCCGACGCCGCCGAGGTTCTGCGCCAGGCGTCGGTGGCCGTGGGGTGAAGCTCGACCGCCAGTCGGCGCGCCGCCTCCTGCTGCCAGGCCTCCTGCTGGCCGGCATCCTGGTCGCGGCGCTCCTCGCCGGCCCCGACGGGCAGCCGGGCCCGCCGCTGAGCCCGCGCTCGACTGGTCCGCTGGGGACCAAGGCGCTTGTGGACCTGCTCTCGCAGCTGGGCGTCGAGGTCCAGGTCAGCGACGGAGTCCCCGCGACGCCTGTGGCGCTCCTGCTTGCCGACATGCTCGACGACGCGCGGCGCGACGGCCTCCGCGGCTGGGTGGAGCGGGGTGGGCGGCTGATCGTCACCGACCCGGGGTCGACGTTCGCTCCTGAGGCGGTCGGCGACACGGTCCTCGGCCTCATCGACCCCACGATCGCGAAGCGCTGCGACCTGCCGGCGCTGCGGGACGTCGAGCGCATCGCCGCGCCGGGCGGCGCCGTGTACGAGCCTGGTGCCGGCGACGGCTGCTTCCCGCGCAACGGCGGCGTCTGGCTCGTCGTGCGGCCGATGGGGGAGGGGACCGTCGTCGCGCTCGGCGGCCCGGCGGCGTTCGTGAACGAGCGTCTGGGCCGGGCGGACAACGCGCTGCTCGCGGTCGCGCTGCTCGGCGGCGGGGTCACGCTGCTCGAGCCTCCGGGGCCGGGCGAGGGCGACGCCACGCTGGCCGACCTGCTCGACCCGCGCGTCCGGGTCGCGCTGGTACAGCTGGCGGTCGCGTTCCTGCTGGTCGTGGCCTGGCGCGCCCGCCGCTTGGGCCGGCCTGTGCGGGAGCCGGTCCCCGTCCGCATCCCCGCCTCTGAGCTGGTGATCGCGGTCGGCAACCTGCTGGCGCAGGCCGGCGGGCGCACGCGCGGCGCCGCGCTGCTGCGCGACGACCTGCGCCGCCAGCTCGCCGACCGGCTGGGGCTGCCGGCATCCGCTCCGCTGGAGTCCCTGGCCGCGGCCGCCTCTGCCCGTGCGGCCGGTCGGTTGGACGCCGCCGCGGTACGGTCCGCGCTGGACGGCCCCGTGCCCCGAACCGAGGAGGAGCTGGTGGCACTCGCTCGACAGCTGGAGCGGGTCCGCCGGCTGGTCCTCGGCGAACCCTGGCCGCCGACGAATCCTTCAGGTCAGCGCCCGGACTCGTCGTCGTGAGACAGCGCATGGCACAATCGTCGGGTGGAGAGCATGCCGAGTGATATGGCCTCGACACTCGAGGAGATCGTCCGCCGGGTCGTCACCGTCGCCCAGCCGGACGAGATCATCCTGTTCGGGTCGGCCGCCAGAGGGCAGATGGGCCCCGACAGCGACATCGACCTTCTCGTCGTGAAGAGCGGTCACTTCCACCGCAGGAGGCTGGCGGGCGAGATCTACATGGCGCTGCACGGCGTCGGGCAGGCGGTCGACATCGTCGTCGTCACGCCTGATGACGTCGAGCGCTATCGCGACAGCCACGTCGTGGTCGTCGGCCCGGCGGTCCGGGAGGGCACGGTCGTGTATGCCGCTTGACCGGCGGGGACCAGAGGACCCGGTCGAGTGGCTGAACCGCGCAAGGAGCAATCTGCGGCGCGCGGCGGAGGCGCGTTTGGATGATGTCTACCTCGAAGACCTGTGCTTCGACGCGCAGCAGGCGGCGGAGAAAGCCGTCAAGGGGCTGTTGATTCAAGCCGGTGTCCGCTTCCCGTACATCCATGATCTCGCCGCGCTGATCTCGTCGCTGGAGCGGGCGGGGAGCCGGATACCGGATGAGGTGAGGCAGGCGGAGCACCTTACAGTGTTCGCGGTCGCGACTCGTTATCCGGGCCTCGACGAGCCGGTGACCGAAGCGGAGTATCGCACCGCCCTGGAGATCGCGACCGCCGTGGTGCGATGGGCCGAGGAGCGGATCGCTGGCGGGTGACGGCCTGTCCGAAGGGATCAGCGTGGACGCCGCTGCGGCACGGTCCGCGCTGAGCGGACCTGTACCCCAGACCGACGAAGGCGTACACCATGTCGACTGACACCGCCACCGAGGCCCATGCCGCGATCGCCCGCGTGCGCCAGGAGGTCGCGAAGGCCGTGGTCGGCCAGGAGCCTGTGGTCAGCGGGCTGCTCGCCGCGCTGCTGGTCCGCGGCCATGTGCTGCTGGAGGGTGTGCCCGGCACGGCGAAGACGCTGCTGGTCAAGACGCTGGCGGCCGCGCTGCGGCTGGAGGAGGCGCGGGTCCAGTTCACCCCGGACCTGATGCCGTCCGACGTGCTCGGCCAGATGGTGTTGGATCAGGGGCGTTTCCGGTTCCGGCCAGGCCCGGTGTTCACGAACGTGCTGCTGGCCGATGAGATCAACCGCACCCCGCCCAAGACCCAGGCGGCGCTGCTCGAGGCGATGGAGGAGCGGCAGGTGTCCATCGACGGGCAGGCGCAGCCGCTGCCCGACCCGTTCATCGTCGTGGCGACCCAGAACCCGGTCGAGTATGAGGGCACCTACCCGCTGCCTGAGGCGCAGCTGGACCGGTTCCTGCTCAAGCTCGTCGTGGACTACCCGACGGCAGAGCAGGAGCGGGAGGTGCTCGCCCGCCACGACGCCGGCATGGACCCCCACGATCTCGCGAGCCTGGGCGTGCGGGCGGTCGTCGGTCCTGACGAGCTGGCGGCGGGACGCTCGTCGGTCCGCGCGGTGCGGACCGAGCCCGCTGTCCAGGACTACATCGTCGCCCTGGCTCGCGCGACGCGCGAGTCGCCGTCGCTGTCGCTGGGCGTCAGCCCCCGCGGCGCGACGATGCTGCTCCATGCGGCGAAGGCGTGGGCGTGGCTGGCGGGCAAGACGTTTGTGACCCCCGACGAGGTCAAGGCGGTCGCGCTGCCGGCGCTGCGCCACCGGGTGCTCGTCCGGCCAGAGGCTGAGCTGGAGGGCGTCACCGCCGACGGTGTGCTGTCGGGGCTGCTGTCGTCTGTGCCGGTGCCGCGCTGAGGATGCCGGTTCCGACCTGGCGGCTGCCGGCGTTGGCGGCGCTGGCGGCCGTGGTGATCGTGGTGGCGCCGGGCTCGGGCGTGGCGCTCGCTGTGGCGCTGAACGTCGTGCTGCTCGCCGTCGCGGTGGCCGATTGGGCGTTCGCGCTCAAGCCGGCTGACCTTGACGTGGAGCGTGAGGTCCCTCAAGCGCTCACCCTGGGCGGTGACGGCGAGGTCGTCTGGCGGGTCGCCAACCCGAGCGGGCGGCGTCTGCGGGTGCGGCTGGCCGACGAGCTGCCGCCGTCCCTGCGCGCGTCTGACCGTCGCGCTCGGCTGGTCGTGCCGGCTGGTGGGCGGGCGGTGGCGCGGGCGGTGATCCGGCCGTCGCGGCGGGGACGCTTCGACCTCGCCGAGGTCGTGGTGCGGGTCGAGGGGCCGTTGGGGTTGGCGGCGCGCCAGGGGCGCAGAGATCTGCCGGTGACGGTGCGGGTGTACCCGCCGTTCCGCTCGCGCCGAGAGGCGCAGCTGCGGATCTCGCGGGCGCGGATCCTGGAGGTCGGGCTGCGCTCGGCGAGGGGGCGGGGTGGTGGGACCGAGTTCGACTCGCTGCGCGAGTACACGGTGGATGATGAGTTCCGGCGGATGGACTGGGCCGCCACGGCGCGCGCGGGCAGGCCGATCGTGCGGACCTACCAGGCGGAGCGCAACCAGACGGTCCTGCTGCTGCTCGATGTCGGCCGGACGATGGCCGGCCTAGTGGGGGGAGGGCCGGCCGATGGGCCGGCGGTGGGTGGGGATCTTCCAAGGGTGCCTCGGTTGGATCATGCGCTCGACGCCTGTCTGTGCCTGACCGCTGTGGGCAGCGGGCTGGGGGACCGGGTGGGGCTGGTCGCGTTCGCGGACCGGGTCGTGGCGGTCGTGCCGCCTGGCAGCCGGCGTGACCAGCTGAGACGGGTCACCGCCGCGCTGTACGCGTTGGAGCCTGCGCTGGTCGAGAGCGACTATCGCGGCGCGTTCGCCGTGACCCTGACGCGTTACCGGCGGCGCAGCCTGTTCGTGGTTTTGACTGAGCTGGCCGAGGCTCCCGTGGTCCAGGCGCTGCTGCCGGCCCTGCCGCTGCTGGCCCGCCAGCACGTGGTGCTGATCGGCGCTGTCCGCGACCCCGACGTGGACCGTTGGGCCCGCGCGGTTGTCTCCGACCCCAGCGCCGCCTACCGCAAAGCCGCGGCCGTCGCCGCCCTCGACGAGCGTCGCCGCACCATCGCCGCGCTGCGCGCCCGCGGCGCCCTGGTCATCGACGCGCCTCCCGGCAAGCTCGCCGGCGCCCTCGCCGACGCCTACCTCGACGTCAAAGCCACCGGCCGCCTGTAGACACTCAAGCAAAGCCCCGCGGTCCTCCCGGCGGTGACGTGGCCGGGACCGACATTTCGGGAAAGCGGTTGACGTGGCTCGTGTGGTGTTCGACTACAGCTTTCCGTCGGATCTGACGGAAACCTGCGGGCCAACACGGCGAGACGGCGGCTCGACCACAGTTTTCCGTCGGAACCGACGGAAAACAACGCCCGGGAGTTCGCGGCGGGCTGCCCGAACGGGGTGGTGTACAAGCCGCTGTCCGCTGGGCCGGGGGGTGAGCAGGGCCGGCCTGTCGCGCTGTACACGAGCATCGTCCCCCCGAGGACTACGGGCATGCGAGCATCGCCCGGACGGCGCACCTGTTTCAGGAGTGGGTCCCCAAGCGCTGTGACGTCCGGGTGACGGCCGTTGGCGATGTCCTGTTCGCCGTCGAGATCCATGCGCAGCGCTCGCTCCGAGGCGCGTCGTGGACTGGCGCGCCGACTACAGCAGCCACGAGTACCGGGCCACCACGGTCCCCGAGGGCGTCCGCACGGCCATCGCGGCCCTGCCTCGGCGGAACGACCGGGACGATCACGCGTAAAAAGGATATAAGCGGTTAAACGCCCGCCTCTCGCAGACGGCCTCGGCCGTGTCCCCACTGCCGCCACCGAGCCGCAGCGCAGGATTTGTCCCCACTCCTTCAACGGCGAACACCCAGGCCAACCCCTGCCGACGGCCCTCCGAGCGCAACGCGACCGCTGCCTTGAGTGCACAACGCGCAGTGGCGGCACCACCCACGGGCGCATGCCAAGCGCGCTTTGGGGGGGTCCCGTCACCCCAACGGCCAGTGGGCGTGGCTGGAGCAGGCCACCCAGCTGCCGATCAGCTCCGCCATCGCCGATGTCCTGGCGGAAGGCAGCGCCCGTGCCCGGGGAGGAAGCGCCAGAAGCGCAGGTCGATGGGCTGCTGCGTGGGCTCGTCGACGAGCTGGTGCGTCAGGGCGCTGTCCGCTCGCCGCAGTGGCGAGCGGCGTTCGAGCGTGTTCCTCGACACCTGTTCGTCCGCGCTACTACCAGCGCGCCGCCTCCGGGCGTGTGCTTCTGGCCGCTGCCGAGCCCGCGCAACGGCAGGCATGGCTGGACGGCGTGTACCGCGACGCCGCTTTGCCGATCGCCTACGCCGACGACGACCCGACAGTCGCGACCAGCTCATCGACGCAGCCGAGCCTCATGGCGCGCATGCTCGAGGCCCTCGCGGTGTGGGCTGGGCAGCGCGTGCTCGAGATCGGCACGGGCACCGGCTACAACGTCGCGCTGCTGTGCGAGCGGCTGGGCTCGGCTTTGATCAGCACGATCGACGTGGATCCCGCGCTCGTGGAGGCCGCGCAGACGCGGTTACGCGCAGCCGGGCACACACCGACGGTGGCGGTCGCCGGCGGCGGAGGCTTCCTCGACCTCGCCGACGCCTCATGGGTTCGGAGCGACACCACCGGGGGCATGGCAGTGTCACCTAAGGCGGTCCGGCTGTGGGATGAGATCGAGGCTTTGAACGACCAGTGCGTCGCCTTGGGCTTCCCTGAGCGGGACCGCTACGGCTGACCCTCACCCCGGACGGAACCCAGCGCGTCTGGCTTGACAACCCCGGCAGCGGCTGCAACTGGAACCTGCTCTCCCTCGGAGCAAGGGTAATCCGAGTTCTCGAATCGCGGCGCCCCCGGCCCGATCCTGGAACGCCACTGCTGTCGTCCGTGCCGGTTGTGACCAAGCGCCTGACTGGGGTGCGCTCGGCCGTCTCCCTTGGTCCGCTCGTCCGTGTCAGCGAGAACACGTTCGCGCATGGGCCACCTCGACAAGCCCTCAGGGCGCTGGGGACCTCCACCCACGAGCGTGCACGGCAGCGGGAGGGGAGATCGGCGACCGCGATGCGTGACGGCGGGGCGCGTGAGACTCAATGGAAACTTGAGGTTGGTGTATCGGGCTTGACATCGAACTATGAATTCCGGAATTCCGTTGAGTTTGTCGCGTGCCTGCTGACCGTCAGGAGCTTCGCCGCCGACTCGCCGCCGTCGCGGCGGCTCAGTCAGGCTATTTCACGGCGGGTCAAGCGCTGCGTGCCGGCTACTCGTATCAGGCGCAGAAGTACCATACAGACCGGGGCAACTGGGTCAAAGTCGAGCGGGGCATCTTCCGCCTTCCTGAGTGGCCGGTCGGGCGGCACGATGACCTCGTCCGGTGGTCGCTGTGGAGCCGTGGCCGCGCGGTTGCGTCGCACGAGACCGCGCTTTCGGTCCACGACCTGGGGGACGTCAACCCTGCCGTCGTCCATCTCATGGTGCCGCTCAACTTCCGCGCCAGGGCGCCCGGCCTGCGGCTGCATCATGGCGTCGTGCCGGAGCGCGACGTGCTGGACCACGAGGGCTTCCACGTCACCACCGCGCTGCGAAGCCTGCTCGACGTGGCGGCCGGCAACCTCGACCTCGACCAGCTCGCGACCGCCATCGACGACGCGGTGGAGCGCGGCATGATCACGACACGGGCGGTCCGGGCACGGGCCGACGAGTTCGGCGCGCATGCCGCGCTGCGGATCGAGCGCGCCCTGGGATTGAGGAACCCGGCATGAGGTATGCGAGCGCTGCGGCGCTTCGGGCGGCGCTGGAGGCGCGGTTGGCTGCCGAGTCTCGCGAGGCCGGAATCGACCTGCAGCGGCTGCGCCGGCGGGTGGTGTTCGAGCGGCTGCTCGTCCGGCTGGTCCGTGCAGGAACCGGCCGATGGGTGCTCAAAAGGGGGTATGGCGCTGGAGATCCGCCTGCGTAATCGCGCCAGGGCGACGAAGGACCTCGACTTCGCGCTGCAGGGCTCGACAGCCAGCGGCGACGAGGTCCGGGCGCTCCTGATCGACTCCTTGTCTGTCGATACGGAGGGCGACCGCTTCGAGTTCCGCGTTGGGCCGCCGACGCCGATCCAGACGGACGGGGCCGGACGCCCAGGCTGGCGTTTCGGCGTGCAGGCGCGCCTGGCGGGAAAGGAGTTCGCCCGGGTGCGGATGGACGTCGTGGCTCGCACGGGCGAGCTGGCCTCCACTGAGCGTCTCGAGCTGCCGGGCGCGCTGTCCTTCGCCGACCTCGAACCCCAAGCCATCGATGTCGTCAGCCGGGAGCAGCGCTTCGCGGAGAAGCTGCATGCCCTCACCCGGACCTGCGGTGACAGGTCCCAGCAGCCGGGTGAAGGACCTTCCCGACCTGCTGCTCCTGATCGGCGACGGGCTCCCCGCCTCCGGTGCGTTGCTCGAGACCGTCCGGCACGTCTTTGCCGTCCGAGCGACGCACCCAGTCCCGCACGAGCTGCCGGACCCGCCAGAGGGGTGGGCCGATCGATGCGCCGAGCTGGCCGTCGACCTTGGCCTTGACCATTCGACACTCGCCGAGGCGATGGCAGCGCTCCGCGCCTTCTGGGCCGCTGTCCTCGGTCGGGGGGTCCCTCGGCCCCCTGGCGGTCGACCCCGAGGCGGTCGGTGACGCGGCTCTGTCCGTGACCCTGACATGGACCGCTGGGCCCGCGCCGTGCCCTCCGACCACAGCGCCGCCTACCGCAGAGCCGCGGCCGTCGCCGCCCTCGACGAGCGCCGCCGCACCGTCGCCGCGCTGCGCGCCCGTGGCGCCCTGGTCGTCGACGCGCTCCCCGCAAACTCGCCGGCGCCATCGCCGACGCCTACCTCGACGTCAAAGCCACCGGCCGCCTGTAGACACTCAAGCAAAGCCCTCCGGTTCCGGTCGGTGACGTGGCCCGGAGGCGATATTTCAGGAAAGGGGTTGACGTGGCCTCCGCAATCGATGACGAGGAAACCCGAACGAGAAGTGGGGAAAGTTTTGTGGAGCATCGGCGACGTATATGTCGCCGATGCTCCACAAAAGCCAGCCCGACGAGTGACCGCCGCCCCGCTCCGCCATGAAAGCGGATAACGCCTCGTGCCGGGATTGCACGAGGAGCGGATCGTTCCCCACCGGGACAGCCCGGCGAGGATGCCGTTGATCCCGTCGCCGGGATACCCGTGGTCCGCCGTACGTTCCACTCCGCGCCAGCGCGAGCGCAGAGACCAAGGCTGAAACAGCTCCAGGAACCAGCCGGTCACAGCCCGATCAGGGCACCCGTGCCCGAGCCGCCCAACGCCGCCCGGGGGTACCTGCGGCGCTCGGTGATCTCCTCGACGAACCGGAGGGCCCGAGGCGACGATCTGCGGCCTCGACGGGAAACCCACGGTCTGACAGCGAGTCGACGGCTGCGTGGGTGCCGGGTGTATGCCCCATATGAGGCGATGGTGACGACAGCGCTTCCCTGGGTCGGGGTCATCTCAGCTCCTTGCCTTGGCTTGTCCGCTATTCAGCATCGCCGCGCGGCCATGCGCTCGGTTGTCGGGGTTATAATCGTAAATCAAAGCGATAAGTTTTTTTGAGTCTCTAAGGCTTAGATATTTGCCAGTGAAGAGTGGCAGTCACAAGGAGGATCAGATGGTGGTCGTTGATGGAACCCGTGGGGTCGAGTTCGCCGCGCTTCAGCGCGAGGCGATGAGCGCGCAGGTGCCGCCGCTCGATGCCTACCGCACCGATGCCGGCCTGTCAGTCCGCATGGAGCTGCCGGGCATGGCCCAGCAGGACGTTGGGGTCTCGGTCGCCGATGGGCGGCTGACGATCAGCGGTGAGCGGCGGGTAGACGATAAGGTGGAGAAGGCGAGCTGGGTACGGCGCGAGCGCTCGGTGGGGCGTTTCGAGCGGACCTTCACGCTGCCCCGCGGCACTGCCCGGACAAGATCGCCGCGTCGTTCGAGAACGGGGTGCTGGCGCTCGAGATCCCGCACCCGGCGGAGCGGCAGCCCCGCAAGATCACGATCAGCGCCGCCGGCTCGGCGAACGGCCACCAGAGCGCGGTGGATGAGGAGCTGACCGCGACCGCGAAGTAGGCCTACCACCTCCCAGCGACGGGCGGCCGGAGTACCCCCCTCCGGCCGCCCGCTTGCGTTTGTCATCGGGTGTGGCTCTTCTGAAGGGACCTCACGCTGCTCGGGGGATGGGGTTGTCGGCGTCGCGCTGGGCATGTGGCCGGCCTGTTGCCAAGCGGGCCTGGTCTGCCTACCGGAGGGTTGTGTGCTGGAT
>JBOGEA010000051.1:0-21728 GCA_050743205.1 Egibacteraceae bacterium
GTGCTGGATACGCGACGTATACGTCGCGTATCCAGCACAAAACCTCCGTCAACTGGCGCGCTGCCGCCCCTCCGGTCCATGGCTCGTCGGGCCGGGACGAAGCCCCGCTAGAGGTCCACAGTCGCATTGTGCGGGTCTTATCCGGGGCGCGAGTGGGCGACGATCAGGTCGGTGTAGGCCTGGGCGCCGTCCGGCCGCAGGTGGATGCCGTCGCTGTACAGCCAGTCAGGCCGGGCGCCGCTCGCCGCGTGCCAGTCGACGAGGACCGCGTTGGCATGGCGGGCGACCCCGCTGCGCAGCTCCTCGTTGTTCGGCGCCTCCCACGCCCGCGGCACTTTCAGGTTGACGACCACGACCCGCGCCACGCCCGACAGCACCTGCATCAGCTCGTCGAGCTGGGCTGCCCGCAGCGGCCCGTTGTTCCCGATATGCACGACCACGACCGAGCCGAGCGTGCCCGCGTCGCGGTGGCGGCGCGCGATGTCGATCGCGACGCCGACATGGCGGCTGACCGCCGCGTCCACCTCGCAGTCGCCGATAGCCCGCGCGAGCTGGGCGGCGGCGCCCAGCATCACCGAATCACCGATCGCCAGGACGTGACCGATCGCAGCCGGCGTCGGGGGCGCGGGGGCGGCAGCCAGAGCCGCAGCCGGAGCCGGAGCCGCAGCCGGCGCGGGCGCGGGCGCGGGGGCGGGGAGGACGTGGACCTCCACGACCGCAAGGTAGTCGGGCGGTCGTGGCGGCTCGGCGGTGACGACGGCGGCGACCAGCGCCAGGACCAGGACGCCGCCCAGCGCGGACACGGCGGCCCAGCGGACCGCAAGCCGGCGGCGGCGCGCCTGGCCGCGCGCCGCTCGCATCCCCGCCAGCCAGCGTGCCAGCGCGCCGTCGCGGATGGGACGCTCGACCAGGCGGTACGACAGCTCCGCGAGCGCGAACGTCACGCCGAGGCGAACGGCGAGCAGGGCAAGCCCGTCTATGGGGACGTCCAAGTGCGGGCGCGTCACCATGAACACCGGCCAGTGCCACAGGTAGACACTGTAGGAGCGCAGTCCCATCCAGCGCAGCGGCGGCACGCTCATGGACCTCGCGATCCAGCCAGCCTGCGTTGCGGCCGCGATCACGATGACGGTGCACGCCGCGACGAGCGTGAGGCCGCCTCGGTACAGCAGGTGGTCGAACTCGTCGATGGCTCGGCACATGACGGCGAGGACCGCGAGCGCCCCCAGCCCAGCCGCTTCGAGGAGCCGCGCCATGCCCGGGCTCACCCGGCTGACCCGCCACGGGGCCCAGACGAACGCGAGCGCCCCGAGCCCGGCCGCATCGAGGGGCCGCGCCATGCCCGGGCTCACCTGACTGACCCGCTGCGGGGCCCAGACGAACGCGAGCGCCGCGCCGCCGAGGAATCCCGCCGCGCGGGCGTCGGTCCCGTAGTAGAGCCTCGACGGGTCGCCAGCGGGGTCATAGCCGACCGCAAGCAGCAGCGCCGACGACGCCGCCCCCGCGACGACGGCGCCCAGCACCCACCGGGCCCGCCACCGCGGGAGCGCGAACGCGAGCAGCAGCGGCCACAGCACGTAGAACTGCTCCTCGACCGCGAGCGACCACAGGTGTTTGAGCAGCGAAGGGCGGCCCACCGCCTCGAAATAGGGCTGCTGGCTGGTCACCAGATACCAGTTGGTCACATATCCGAGCGCGGCCGCCACGTCACCGCGAAGCCGGGCGACCTCATCGGGCAGGAGCAGGACCGCGAACACGAGCACGCCGGCGAGCATGGCGTACAGCGCGGGCAGCAGCCTGCGCGCCCGCCGCAGCCAGAACCTCTTCAGGTCGATCCGACCGTGATGAGCGAATTCCGCCAGCAGCAATGACGTGATCAGGTAGCCGCTGATCACGAAGAAGATCTCGACGCCCAAGAACCCGCCCGGCAGCCACCTCGGGTCGGCGTGATACAGCAGCACCGCGACCACCGCGAACGCCCGCAGCCCGTCCAGGCCCGGCAGGTAGGGCAGCCGGCCACCGCGCTCTTCCCGATCTCGGTCACCGCCGCGGTGCGCAGCGCGCGACCGCCCGCGCAGTGCTACCGCATCCGCCACCGCTTATCCTCATCACCCGGCGACTGAGAGGAACAGCTCCCACCCTACATGCCTTTCCGCAGCTCAGAGGGCTGAGCTGGCTACCGCGTGAGGCGGGTGAGCGTGGCGACGGTCACCGCACCAGCGTCGAGCAGGTCAGGGGCGCCGGCGAGCACGGCGGCGTGGCCGGGCTGGCCGAAGCAGTCCACGACCAGCGCGGCGCCGGTGAGGTCGTGGTCGATGGTGTAGCCGTTGACCACAACCAGGCAGGGCAGCCCCGCGGCTGAGGCGGCCAGCAGCCCGTTGCGGGAGTCCTCGACCGCCACCGTGCCGCCGGGCGGGGTGCCCAGCCGGGCCAGCGAGTCGAGGTACACCGCCGGGTCCGGTTTGCGGTCGCCGACCTCGTCGCCGGTCAGCACGAACGCGAAGCGCTTCAGCCCGAACAGGTGGTCCAGCAGCGGCTCGACCCAGGCGCGGCTGCCGGTCGTGGCGATCGCGACCGGCACCCGCTCGTCGGCCAGCTCGCCGAGCAGGCGGGCGGCGCCAGGTCTGGCGGGCACCTCGCCGGCCTGGCATGACGCGACGAACAGCGCGGTCTTCTGGGCGTGCAGCGTCCGCGCCAGCGTGTCGGCCTCCTCGTCGGAATGGCCGCGCCGCCGCAGGTAGGCGTCGAGCCGGCTGCGCCCGCCGGTGATCTCAAGCAGCCCCCCGTACTCCTGCTCTCCCCACTGGTAGGGCAGCCCGAGATCGGCGAACGCCTGGTTGAAGGCCACCCGGTGGCCGTCCCGCTCGCTGTCGACCAGGGTGCCGTCCACGTCGAACACCACCGCCGCGGGACGCGAGCCGGCCGAGACCGCGCTAGTGGCCTTGGAGGGCGAGACCTGTTGCGCGTGAGTCAAGTCTGGTGGGGTCGGGTTGCACGCGTCACGGGTCACGCCGGGGAAGGTTGTGTGCTGGATCGCGGCGGTATTCCGCCGCGATCCAGCACACAACCGCAGTTAGCTCCGCGCGCCACCGTCCCTCCCGTCCATGCCTCGTCGGGCCGGGGCGAAGCCCCGTTGGCCATCGGTGATACGCGTCCACGACCAGCGCTGAGTGCGGCGTTCCGGTCGCCCCGCCCGACCCAGTCGAGGCACGCCAGGGCGGCGGCCTGCGTGGTCCACAGCAGGTGCAGGCCGAGCTCCGCGATCGCGTTCACCGCATCGCCTCGGTGGCCAGCCGGCGCAGCTCGGCGACCCCGGCCTCCAGCCCGCCCGGGGTCGCGAACAGCGAGCTGCCGGAGCAGAAGGTGGTGGCGCCGGCACGCGCGGCCCCGACGATCGTGTCGGGTCCGATGCCGCCGTCGACCTCCAACTCGATCGCGTATCCGCTGGCGTCGATCAGCTGCCGGAGGGCGGCGATCTTCGGCTCCATCGAGGCGATGTAACGCTGCCCGCCGAACCCCGGGTTGACGGTCATGACCAGGGCGAGGTCAATCAGGTCGAGCACGTGCGCGACCGCCTCGACGGGCGTGGCGGGGTTCAGCGCGACGCCGGCGCGAGCCCCCAGCTCGGCGATCGCGCCGAGGGTCCGGTGCAGGTGGGTGCAGGCCTCGGCGTGCACGATCACCAGCTCGCAGCCGGCCTCGACCCAGCGGTCGAGCATCGCGTCGGGGTTGGACACCATCAGGTGCGCCTCGAACGGCAGCTCCACGACTCTGCGGCAGGCTGCGATGACGTCGGGGCCGAACGTGAGGTTGGGCACGAAATGCCCGTCCATCACGTCCCACTGGATGCGGTCGACCCCAGCCTTCTCAAGCCTCTGGCAGTCATGGCCCAGCCGGGCGAAGTCCGTTGGCAGCACGGATGGGACAATACGGGCAGACGCGCTTTCGCCAGCGCTCATGTCACCTCCTGGCGGTATCCGGTGACTATAGTTAGGCCGGCGGCCGCCCGCGCGCCTCCCCCGCGCGAGCCAAGCCATGGGGGACACCGAGCGCGCGGCGGCTCTTGCCAAGACGGCGGCTCACGGGGTAGGACAGTGGTCCGCACATCCGCACCGGCGGGAAGGTCCCACGATGGCGCTGCCCAAGCTCATCCCAGCTAACCAGCAGGTCCAGGTGCAGGACACGACGTTCTCGATCGACGCGCTCGGCCGTTTCATCTGCAGCACGTGGCAGGAGGCGACCGGCAACGGCGGGCCGCCCTTCGACGCCGTGGTCGTCGGCGCGGGCATGTACGGCGCGTACTGCGCGACGAAGGTCTACCGAGCGCACCCGGGCAAGCGGATCCTCCTGCTCGACGCCGGCCGTTTCCTCGTCTCCGAGCACGTGCAGAACCTGGGACGGATCGGTCTCGACGTGCCCGATCCCATCCCGCCGGCCAGCGATCCAGGCGTGGCGCGCGACCTCGTGTGGGGACTGCCGTGGCGCGGCAACGTCGACTTCCCCGGGCTGGCCTACTGCCCCGGCGGCAAGTCCCTGTACTGGGGAGGGTGGTGCCCCAGGCTGACGCCCGGCGACCTGGCGCGGTGGCCGGCCTCAACGGCCCAGTACCTGGCCGACAACTACATCTTCGTGGAGAGCGAGACCGGCGTCGTGCCTGACGCCGACTTCATCACCGGCGACCTCAACGCCGCGCTGTACGACGCGTTCGTCGCGGCAGCCGCGGGGACGCCCGACATCGAGGTGGGCATCGGCGACAGCGGCGTCCAGGTCGCGCCGCTCGCGGTTCAGGGCGACTCGCCGGTGTCGGGCCTGTTCAGCCTCGACAAGTACAGCGGCCTGCCGCTGCTGGTCGACGCCATCCGCGAGGACGTGGGGGCGTCCGGCGTGAGCGACGCCGACCGCCGCCTGTTCCTGGTGCCAGCGGCCCACGTCGTCAAGGCGCACGCGGCGGGCGGCGTCGTGCACACCGTCGAGGTCGACGTCGCCGGCCAGCGCGAGTTCCTCGCGGTCCCGCCGGGATGCGCCGTGATCTTCGCCGCCAGCGCGATCGAGAGCACGCGGCTGGCCCTGCACTCGTTCCCCTCCCCGCTCATGGGCCGCAACCTGATGGCGCACGTGCGCACCGACCTCACGGTCCGCATCCACCGCTCAGCGCTGCCGCCGGTGCCCGGCCACGTCCAGACGGCGGCGCTGCTCGTCCGCGGCGCGGTGCCGTCGGGACGCTTTCACCTGCAAGTCACGGCGTCGACGAGCCTCGCCGGGTCCGACGAGCTGCTGTTCCGCATGATCCCGGACCTGGATCTGCTCGAGGACACGCTCGCGAACACCGATCCCGACTGGGTCACGATCACCCTGCGCGGGATCGGCGAGATGCAGGGCGACCGGCTGTCGCCGGTCCCGAACCCGACGACGAGCTGGATCGACCTCAGCCCGTTCGAGTCCGACGAGTTCGGCGTCCCCCGGGCCTACACGCAGCTCGCGCTCGCGCCAGGCGACGCCCAGACCTGGCAGGCCATGGACCAGGCGGCGCTCTTCCTGGCGCAGACCGTCGCCGGCTCGGCCGCGAAGATCCAGTATCTCTACGACGGCGGATGGCAGCTGCAGCCGTTCCCCCTGAGCCGCCCGTTCCCCGACTGGCACCGCGGGCTCGGGACGACCTACCACGAAGCCGGCACCCTGTGGATGGGCGACAGCTCCGCCACGTCGGTGACCGATCCGTCCGGCCGCTTCCATCACATCCAGAACGCCTACGTCTGCGACCAGGCGCTGTTCCCGACGGCCGGCTCAGTCAACCCGGTCCTCACCGGCCTGACCCTCGCCAAGCGCGTCGCGGAGCAGCTGCCTGCGTAATCCCTGTCGTCCGGCCGGACGACAGGTGGGAGAATGGTCCGCATGCCGTCGAGTTTCACGCTGCGACAGGCCCGTGATCTCGTGCCGGCGCTGTGCCAGCACGTGAGCCGGCTCACGGTGCTGCGCGCCGATCTCGTCGAGGCTCAGGCCGCGCTGCAGCGCGGCGACCGGCCGGCCGTGGGTGGGCTGCTGCCCGAGGTCAAGGCCCTCGGGGCGCGCCTGCAGGAGTCCATCGACTGGTTCGAGGCGCGCGGCATCCAGCTCAAAGGCATCGCGCCGGTGATCGTCGACTTCTCCTCGTGGCTCGACGGCAGGCCGGTGCTGCTGTGCTGGCTGGAGGGCGAGACGTCCCTCGACTGGTACCACCGCCCAGATCTGGGGTTCATGGCCCGCCGCCGCCTCCCCGACGCTCACCCGCAGGGGCCGGCGTAGGGCTGGGTGAGCACCGGGTGGCCCCCTGACACGATCTCGGCCGGCAGCAGGCAGGCGGCCATGGACCCGTCGGGCCGCACCACGAACTCGGCGACAGCGGTCCGCGACCCGGCGGCGGACAGGACCGGCCACACGAAGTTGCCGAGCCCCCAGGCGATCGGGCGCTCCCTGTACCAGCCGAGTGGCTGCAGGCGGTGGGAGTGGTGCCCGAAGATGCCGTCCGCCCCGGCGTCGATCATCGCGTACGCCCTGGCGACGTCCTCAGCCCGCGGCTCGGTGTCCAGCTCCTGCCCCCAGTGGATCGTGACGAACACCAGGTCAGCCAGCTCGGCGGCGGCACGGATCGCCGCGGTCATGCTCATGATGTCGTCGCCGCTGGCCATGCCAGGATGGCCCGGCCCGGCCAGCCAGTCACCGCTGGGCACGACCCCGCCGAAGCCGAGCACCGCGATCGTCCACCCGCTGCGCTCGAACAGCGCCGGGGCGTTCGCGGCGGCGGCGTCCTCCCCCACCCCGACCGCGGCGATCCCCGCCTGCCGCGCCTGCATCCGCGAGTCGAGCAGCGCCTCGGGCCCGAAGTCTCCTCCATGGTTGTTCGCCAGGTTGACGACCTCCACACCCGCGGCCCGCATCGCCGGCAGCGCGGCGGGGTCGCAGCGGAAGTTGAACGCCTTGGGCACCCGCTGGCCCAGGGCAGACGGCGTGCACTCCAGGTTGACGACGGTCAGGTCGTCCCCGGTGAACAGCCCGCCCACACCGGTCCACGCGTGTTCGTACCCGTTGACGCGCAGCGCCGGAATGTAGGAGGGGTCGAGGTTGACGTCACCCGCGCCGTGGACGACCAGCCGCCCCCGAGCGCGCGCCGTGGGGAGCGCGGCCGTCGGGGAAAGGCTGGGGCTCGGCGAGTTCGCGGTGGCCACCGCGCTCGGGGTGGTCTCCGCGCGGGTGCCGCTCCCCGGCGTGCACCCCAGCGCCGCCGCCAGGAGAGCCGCCGCGACCATCACCATCTCGCGCCTGGATCTCACATGCCCCCCTTGTGCCGCGCCGACAGTCACAACCTAATGGAAGACGCGCGTGGCCGTCGAGACCGCAGAAGCGAAGACCCAGGCCAGCCCCCGCGTGGTCGATGCGGCCTCGCCCGACCTCACGCCGGCACGCACGTTACGCGAGCGGAACCCATCTCAGTCCACAGCGTCTTTCCGGGACGAGGCGCGGCCCAGCAGCGTCACGAGAGGATCGGCGGCGCGGGCGGCCAGGGGACCGAGCACGGCCATCAGCAGCACGTAGGCGGCCGCCAATGGGCCCAGGTCGGGGTTCGCGCCGGCGCCGAGCCCGGCGATCACGATCGAGAACTCGCCGCGCGGCACCAGCGTGGCGCCGGCACGCCAGCGACCGCGGCTGTGCACGCCGAGCCGGCCGGCGGCCCACCATCCGGTGCCGACCTTGGTCGCGGCGGTCACGGCGCCGAGGGCGGCGGCCACGGCGGCAACGGGTGGGATGGCGGCAGGGTCGACCTGCAGGCTGAAGAAGACGAAGAACACCGCAGCGAACAGGTCGCGCAGCGGGCCGAGCAGCGCGCGGACCTGGTCCGCGACGGGTTCGGACAGTGCGATGCCGACCAGAAAGGCGCCGATCGCGCTGGACACCTGCAAGCGCTGGGCGATCCCGGCGACGAGCAGCACCAGCCCCAACGTGGTCAGCAGCACCACCTCGTCTGAGGGGCTGGCGATCGCCCGGCTGACGGATCCCCCGAACCGCAGCGCGATGAGCAGCACGACGACGACCGCGACGATCGCCGCGCTCAGCGACGCCAGCCCGGCCAGCAGGCCGCCGCCGACCAGCAGCGCGGCGACCAGGGGCAGGTACACGGTCATCGTGAGGTCCTCCACGACCAGCACCGTCAGCACGGCGGGGGTCTCACGGTTGCCGAGCCGGCCCAGATCGGCCAGCACCTTGGCGATGACGCCGGAGGAGGAGACGTACGTGACGCCGCCCAGCAGCACCGCGGCGAGCGGCCGCCAGCCCAGCAGCGCTCCGGCGATCAGCCCGGGCGTGAAGTTCAGCGCCAGGTTCATGATCCCGGCCGGCCAGCCGGTGCGCAGGCTGGCGCGCAGCTCCTCGCTGGTGTACTCCAGGCCGAGCATGAACAGCAGCAGCACGACGCCCAGCTCTGCCCCGACCTCGACGAAGTCCTCGCTCAGCCGCAGCGGCAGCAGCCCGCCCCTCCCGAACGCCAGGCCGGCCAGCAGGTAGAAGGGGATGGGAGAGAGCCCGACCACGGTGGCGAGCCGGGCGAGCAGCGCGAGCGCGACCACGATCGCGCCCAGCTCGACCAGCCGCAGGGCCGCCTCGCTGCCGCTCGCGGCCGCCAGCATCATGGGGGCTGCATCCCCTGCAGCAGCTCGACCGCGCGGTGGATCCCCTCGGCCGTGCCCACGACCACCGCGGTGTCGCCGGCCTCCAGCCGGTGATCCGGGCCGGGCGCGGGGATCGTCTGCTCGCCGCGGACCACGGCCACGACCGAGACCCCCGTCCGCTCACGCAACCCGGTCTGGCCGATCGTCTGACCGGCGCACGCCGAGCCGGGACGCACCGGCAGCCAGTCGATGATCAGCCCTTCGACCGACTGCTGTAGCCGCGCGACATGGGCCGCGAGCTCCGGCGCGCCCAGCAGGTCGGCCAAGGTGTGGCTGTCGTCGGAGTCCAAACGCAGGCTCAGCCGGCACGCGTCGGGGTCCCGCTCGTCGTACACCAGCAGCTCCCGGTAGCCGGAGCGATGCGTGAGCACCCCTATGCGGCGGCCCGGCTTCGTGACGAATGAGTGCAGAAGACCCACTCCCGGAAGCCTCGTCTCCTCGATCCTCGTCATCGCCACCCGTCCGCCTCGTCGGTCAGCGGCATCGTACGTCGTGACCGCCGGATTAGACCGACGGCCGTTACAGCCTGGTTACCGAGCCGATCTAGAATGAGCGTCCGGGCAGAGACGTGAGGAATCGGGAATCCAATGAGCGAGCAGCGACCCAAGATCGGCATTCTGTGTGGCGGGGGGCCAGCCCCTGGGATCAACTCGGTGATCTCGGCGGTCACCATCGAAGCAGTCAACTCCGGCTGGGAGGTGGTGGGGATCCTGGACGGATTCCTCCACCTCATCGACGGCACGACCGACAGAGTGCTGCCGCTGGGGATCACCGACGTCTCCCGTATCCAATCCCATGGCGGGAGCATCCTCTACACCTCGCGCGCAAATCCCACGGTGCGTGACGAGAACACCTCCGACCCCGAATGGCGAATGCACAACTGCGTCAAAGCGCTTGAGGCGCTGGGACTGAGCATGCTCGTCACCATCGGGGGCGACGACACGGCGTTCTCGGCCCAGAAGGTGGCCGAGGCGGCGGGCGGCCGGATCCGCGTGGCGCATGTCCCCAAGACGATCGACGACGACCTTCCACTGCCGGGCGGCATCCCGACGTTCGGGTATGAGACCGCCCGCGCGGTCGGCGTGGGTCTGGTCAGCAATCTGATGACCGACGCGATGACGACCAGACGGTGGTTCTTCGTGCTGGCGATGGGACGCTCAGCCGGCCACCTGGCGGTCGGGATCGGCAAGGCCGCCGGCGCCACGCTGACCGTGATCGCCGAGGAGTTCGACCGGGGGCGCCCGATCCGCCTGGGACATCTGGTGGACCTGGTGGAGGCGGCGATGCTCAAACGGCTGGCGCACGGCCGGCCGTTCGGCGTGGCGATCTTCTCCGAGGGGCTGGCGCTGCGGCTGTCCGAGGAGGAGCTGCGCACGACCATGCCCGACCTGGAGGTCGACGAGCATGGACACATCCGCCTCGGTGAGCTCGACCTGGACGGGGTGCTGGCGGGCATGGTCAAAGCCCGCTTCAAGGCCCGCGGCGACAAGGTGACGATCGTCGGCAAGAACATCGGCTACGAGCTGCGCTGCGCCCCGCCGATCCCGTTCGACATCGAGTACACCCGTGATCTGGGCTACGGCGCCGTCGAGTACCTGCGACGGTTGACAGAGCAGGACTCGCGGGAGCGGGGAGGGATGATCACCCGCCAGGACGACCACCTGATCGCGCTGCCCTTCGGCTCGTTCACCGACCCCCAGACCGGCCGCACGAGGATCCGCGAGGTGAACGTGGACAGCGGCTCCTACCGGGTGGCCACCGAGTACATGATCCGCCTGGAGCGGGAGGACCTGGAGGACCAGTCCAAGCTCGCGCCGATCGCCGCCGCCGCCAAACTCACCCCGGCGGGCTTCACCCGCCGTTACGGCTACCTCGTCGGGATGGGCCCCGACGCGTCTACAGCGTCGTGAGCGTCGTGGCCGGACGCGTCTACAGCGTCCGGCCACGACGCCGCAGCTCCTGCCGCGGGCCCCAATTCCCCAGCCCCTGCTGGGGCCCCGAGCCCTCCTGATCACCGTGCCGCCGGTCGGATGACCCAAGCCCCGTGGCCAGCGCCCGCCCTGGAGCGTTCCCGCCAGGCCGTCTTCCGCCTGGGTTCTGAGCTGGGGACGCCGCCAACTCACCGCTCGTCTCTGAACAGGTCATCAGCTATGCGGTCAATCAAAGCCAACGGCTTGGTAGCCCGTGAGCGTGGCTCCAGTCCTCTTGACACGGTGAGGTGAGCGTCGTGGCAGATGGGCTGAGGATCCAGGAACCCGGGACTTGACCCGTTTCCCGCGCTATTCGTTGCGGTGGTTGAGCGCGTGGAGCGGCTCGCGCCGGGCTTGGGGACGGCTCTGCCCAGCTACTGTCCCTCGCTTGTCTGCCTCGGGTGCAGGTTTCCGTCGCTGGGAGTCTGTTGCAGAATCAATGGGAGTGGCTCTCCAGGAATGGCTGAGTGCCGCGGGCCGTGGGTGCCCTTTGGGCCAGCCGCACTGCAGGTTTCCTCCGTATTCGCCAGGATTGCTGCAGGTCAGGCGCGCGTTGTCGGGCTTGAGGCGCAGCTTTCCTTCATGTTCGGAGGAACCTGCATCTTTGGCTCGAGCGCCCCGACTGGAGGGCCCGTGAGATTTTGCAACAGGCTCCTGGTGGCGGAAACCTGCACCCGAGCGGGCGGTGTGAGTGTTTGAGCCGCCGCTTTCCTTCGGATCGAGTCTGTTGCAGAATCAATGGGAGTGGCTCTCCAGGAATGGCTGAGTGCCGCGGGCCGTGGGTGCCCTGTGGGTCAGCCGCACTGCAGGTTTCCTCCGTATACGGAGGAAACCTGCGGGTCAGGCGTGCGTTGTTGGGCTTGAGGCGCAGCTTTCCTTCATATTCGGAGGAAACCTGCATCTTTGGCTCGAGCGCCCCGACTGGAGGGCCCGTGAGATTTTGCAACAGCCTCCTGGCCGGCGAAAGCCTTGCTCGGGCTAGAATTTGCGGTGGTTTTCCCCGCTTTCGACCTATATTCCCTCGATGTGCTAGTCAATGACGATCTCAAAACGAGTCTCCCATTGAGGGTGGTGCAACCCGGACAGCCAGGGGACGCAGCCCGTGCCTGAGGGGATCGACGATCTGCGCTCACGAAGCACGCTGAGCAGCGTATGAGGGAGCGGGGGATTACCCGTGAGGACGTCTACTGGGCGCTTCGTCGTCCAGTGGGCCACCCTCGCGCGGGCGAGTCCGGTACCCTATGGATAGCAGGCCAGCCTGCGGGGACTCGTATCCTCAAAGTGTGTGTTGACTCGATAGACCGGAAGAAGATCATTACTGCGGTATGGGAGGGCGCGTGACTCAGCCAGTGACTATGCGGCTTGAATACGACGCCGATGCTGACGCGCTATACGTCCGTTTGCGGGACACTCAGGCAGTAGCCCGCAGCGAGCAAGTCGAGCCAGGCACCATCGTTGATTTGGACCGATTTGGGTCGCCTATCGGCCTAGAGATCTTGAGCCCGTTCAGACCATGGGCGATTGATGATCTGGTTGCTCTCTACGACATCGACCCGGCAGTAGTAGCCCAGTTGCGCGAGGCCGAGCCGCGAATGCGATCAGCCGCGGCGGTCTCGGGCTCAGCGATGCCACCATCAGCTCTGCACTGGCACTCCGCGTAATCTTGCGGGGATGCGTAGCGGCCCCGCTGATCGCGTCAATCGTTTGACGCGGGTTTGCCGCCATCAGGCGACCTGCTCGGCCAGCGGCGGCCCGGCCAGGAAGGTGACGGTCCAGCCGCGATCGCAGGTCGGGCAGCGGGTAGGGATCTGCGGTGCTGCCGCCTGATGCCCGGCCGGCCGGGAGCATCCACGGCTGGCCTACTCCCCATCGGTCAAGCGGCCGGGTCGTGGAGCCAGGGGAGGAAGCCGTCGAGGAACCGCTCGGTGGCGGGCATGAAGTGGGAGCCGAAGTGCCAGAGCGGGTCGAGGCAGGTGACGATGAGGGTGCCGGCGGTGCTCACCCGGTCGATGTAGAGGACCGCGCCGCCGCCGTCGCGGGCGGTCAGCACGGTCTCGGCGTCGCGGGGCGGGTCGAAGACCCCGTGGATGTGCCAGGTCATGTCCGCCAGGGTGAGCCGGTCGAACAGGGGATGGCCTGGCTGGGCAGCGACCACTGGGCCCGGGTCGCCGTCCAGCCACCACCACCAGTTGGTCGGGCGATGTGACCAGCGCAGGCCGGGCAGCCAGGCGGTCGGCTGCTCACCGAACAGCACGACCGTGCCGCCGCGGTCGAGCAGCGAGCGGATCGCTGGAGCCGTGCGGTGCAGCAGCCCTCGGTGCAGGCGCTCGGGGACGAGCAGCGTGTCGCAGTCGCCGAGCCCCGCATCGGCCGCGTCCGGCAGGTAGAGGATCTGGCCGAGCCACCGCCGGTATTTCGGCTCGTGCAGCGCCCGGTGATGGGCCGCCGATCCGCTGTAGAGCGCGGCGATCATCTCGTGGCCAGCCACTGGAGCAGCTGGGGCGTGACGCGGGCGGCCGTGGACTCCGACGAGGCGTAGCCGAGCAGCCCGCCGCCGGAGTGGACCAGGATCGTCCCCGGGGTGGTGGACTCGTCGAGGTAGACGATCGGCTCCCCGCCGGACAGTTCGACGAGGGTGATCGCCCGCGGCGGTGACGGATTGTGCCCGCGGGCGAAGAACCCGGCGACGCCGTGCTGGCAGGTGAGGTCGCGGGGGTCCACGCCGGCGAAGATGGGGTGGTCGCGGACGATCCGCACGTCGTAGTCGTGGAAGGAGGCGATCGTTTTGGGCACGAACTGCCCGGCGCCCGGCAGCCACGCTCGCAGGAGGTGCCCGCTGAACACGACGGTCCCGCCACTGTCGAGGTAGTCCGCGATCAGACCGCGGTGACGGTAGAGGAACTCCTGGTCGACCGTGCCCTCGGCGGCGAGGCCGCAATACCGGGCCAAGTCGATCAAGGGCAGGTCGTAGCAGTCGACCCGCTCGACGCGATCGCGTATCGACGGGTGCGTGAGCGGGTCGTCAGGGCTGCGCAGGTCCATGTCCAGCACCGCGACGGCGGTCATGAGGTCATCCTAACGGAATGCTCGGTGGCAGTCCGGTCTCGATGAGCGCGCGGGTGTAGGGGTCGCGTGGGCTGGTCATGACCGACTGTGTGGGGCCGGCCTCCACGACGCGGCCTTCGCGGAGCACGACGAGCCGGTCGCAGAAGGCCCGGGCGAGGATGAGGTCGTGGGTGATGCACAGGTAGGAGACGCCGAAGCGGTCCCGCAGCCGCTCCAGCGATCCCAGCAGCTCACCACGCAGCTCGGCGTCGAGCATCGAGGTCGGCTCGTCCAGGACGATCAGGCGGGGCCGCCCCACCACGGCTCGGGCGAGGGCGACCCGCTGGCGCTCCCCACCGGACAGCTACGAGGGGTGGCGGCCCCCGTACTCGCTGGGGTCCAGGCCGACCGCCTCCAGCGCTTCGTTCACGCCTGAGCCGGCGTCCTGACCGTGGATCCGCAGGGGCTCGGCGACGATCTGGGCGACCCGCAGGTGGTCGGGCAGCGACTGGTAGGGGTCTTGGAGCACCAGGTGCACCCGCCGGCGCGCGGCGCGCAGCGCCTGGCGGCTCAGGGTGTCCAGCGGGAGGCCTTCGAGCAGGATCCGCCCCGCGTCTGGGGGCTCCAGGCCGACGGCCAGCCGGGCCAGCGTGCTCTTGCCCGCGCCGCTCTCGCCGACCAGGCCGACCGTCTCGCCCTCGGCGACGTCGAGGTCGACGCCGTCAGCCGCCACCGCCCGGGGGTACCGTTTCGACACGCCCTCAAGCCGCAGCAGCGGCGCGCCACCGGTCGCGGGAGGGCGCCCCCGGCTTGGGACGGCGGCGGCCAGCAGCCGCTGGGTGTACGCGTGAGCCGGCCGTTCGAGCAGGGTCGCGGCCGGGCCCTGCTCCACGATGCGACCGGCGTGCATCACCGCGATCGTGTCCGCCGCGCGGGCGACGACCGCCAGGTCATGGGAGATCAGCACCAGCGCCAGGCCCAGACGTTCTCGCAGCTCGACGAGCAGCGTCAAGACTTCGTGCTGGATGCGGGGGTCCAGCCCTGTCGTCGGCTCGTCGGCGATCAGCAGCGCGGGGTCGTTCGCCAGGGCCATCGCGATGACGGCCCGCTGGCGCATCCCCCCACTGAGCTCGTGGGGGTATGCGCCCGCCCGCTGCGCGTCGATGCCGACCAGGGTGAGCAGCTCGCGCGCCCGCCGGTGGGCATCGGCCCGGGGGAGCGGCCGGTGCAGGCGAATCGCCTCGACGATCTGAGACGCGATGTCGGCGACGGGGTTCAGCGCGCTCATCGCTGCCTGGGGCACCAGCGCCAGGCGATCGCCGCGCAGCGCCTCCAGCCGGGCCGGCGGGGCGTCGAGCAGGTCTTCGCCGTCGAGCAGGATCCTGCCGGCCTCCACGCGCGCGGGGGCCTTGAGCAGTCCCATGACCGCGGCGGCGAGTGTGGTCTTGCCGCTGCCTGAGGACCCGACGACGCCGAGCGTCCGGCCGCGGCGCACGTCGAGGCTGGCGCCGTCCACGGCGAGCCTGTGGTCGTAGCGCACGGTGAGGTCGATGATCCGCAGCAGCGCGTCGCGGTCCGGCTCCGGCTCGGCTGGGATGGGGGCAGGGCGGCGCCAGGCCGGGGTCAAGGCGTGCAGGCGCGGCCGGCCGCGCTCCTCCAGCGCGTAGCCGATGAACGCGAAGGACAGGGTCGTGGCCGCGATGCACAGCCCGGGCGGCACGATCCACCACAGCCACGCGTCGGTGAGGAACGCGCTGCGCGCGTTGGCGTAGGACAGGATCGTGCCCCAGCTTTTCGTCGTGGCGTCGCCCAGACCGAGAAAGCTGAGGCTGGCCTCGGTGACGATCGCGGTGACCGCCGCGGTCACGAATTGTGGGACGACCAGCGGCAGGAGCGCGGGCAGGAGGTGCCTGCGGAGCACGTAGCGGCGGTTCGCGCCCATCGCCTGCAATGCGCGGATCCAGTCGCGCTGGCTGATCGAGAGCACCGCGGCCCGCAGCCTGCGCGCGGACGCGGCCCAGGTGAGCAGCGGGATGACCACGATCAGGGTCAGCGCGCCGGGGCCCGCGAACACTGCGATCACGAGCGCGAGCGGCAGGAACGGCAGTGAGAGCGCGACGTCGCACGCCCCCATGAGGACCGCGTCGACGCGCCCGCCCGCGTAGCCGGCGGCCAGCCCGACGAGCGTGCCCAGGACGGTGGCGACCAGCGCCGCGGCGATGCCGACGGTCAAGGACACCCGCGCCCCGAAGACCACCTCGCTGAGGATGTCCTGCCCGATGTCGTTCGCGCCCAGGGGATGGGCCCACGACGGCCGCGCGAACGGCTCGGCGACCAGGGCGTTCGGGTCGTATGGCGCAAGCAGCGGCGCCGCCGCCGCGACCAGCAGCATGACGCTGAGCATCCCAACGCCTACCCAGCCGAGCGCGGGCCAACGCCTCACGCGGCCGTGCGCCTCGCCTCATCGGCCCCCGCCCTCCGACGGCCGCCGCGCGGCCGCCTCACCCGGGGGTCGAGGAGCGGGTACGTCAGGTCGGCGACGAGGTTGGCGACGAGGATGCCGAGCGTCGCCACGAGGAACGCGCCCTGCAGCAGCGGGTAGTCCCTGGCCAGGACGCTTTCGTAGATCGCCCGTCCCATGCCGGGGTAGGCGAACACGGTCTCCACGACCACGACGCCGCTGACCCGGCGGCCCAGGTCCAGCGCGACGCTGGTCCAGACTGGCAGCAGCGCGTTGCGCAGCCCGTGCCGGAAGACGATCCTCCGCTGGCTGGCGCCCTTGGCCTCGGCCATCAGCATGTAGTCCTCGCCCAGCGTCGTGAGCAGAGAGCCTCGCATGAGCAGGAACAGGCTCCCGGTCTCGGCGAGCGTCAGCGTGATGACTGGCAGGACGAGGTGGTGGGCGATGTCGGCGACACCGCCACCGCCGACCAGCGAGACCGCGCCGAAGGTCGGAAACCAGCCCAGCTGGGCGGAGAACACCGCGATCAGGACCAGACCGATCCAGAACGACGGCATCGCCTCAGTGGTGAGGATGCCGACCATCAGGCCGCTGTCCCTGGCGCTCCCGCGCCTCCACGCGGCGACGGTGCCGGCGGTGACGGCGTCCAGGGTGATCAGCGCGGTCGCCGCGCAGATCAGCAGCAGCGTCCACCCGAGCCGCTCGCGCAGGACCTCGACGACCGGCTGCCCGAACCGCACGGACGTCCCGAGATCGAGCCGGACGACGTCGCCCCAGTACCGGGCGTACTGCACGAGCACGGGCTGGTCGAGGCGGAACTGGCGCAGGATCTCCACCTGCCGCTGAGGCGTCAGCGCGTTGACCTCGTCACCGAACAGGTACGTCAGCGGGCTGCCGGGCGCGATCCGCGGCAGGGCGAAGTTCAGCGTCAAGGCCATCCACAGCACGGCGAGATACCGGCCGAGGTGTTCCGCCGCCCGCCTAGTCATCTCAGATCATCTCAGAACGTGTTTGAGAAATCGCGGCCTTGACTTGCGCGAAGCGGAGCGCGGTTCAGGCGGCTCGAACACGCTCTCACGATCGCGTGACGACCGCGTTCGCTTGGGTTCGGACGTCGTCTGGCAGGAACGACCACTTGTGGACGATGCCGTGGCCGGGCGATTCGGCCCAGCCGTCGTAGGCGGGCCCGAACGCCCAGCGCTCGTCGGGGTAGTAGAGCGGGATGGACGTCGGCTGGCGGTTGAACAGCTCCTGCATCTCGAACAGCACGGTGGTGCGGTCCTCGATCGTCTCCTGGGCGCGCCAGCGCGCTTCGAGCGCGTCCCGCTCTGGGTAGGGCAGCTCAGGGGCGTCCCAGAGGTAGCCCGAGCGGTGCGACATGATGAACTGCGTCGGATCGGCCACGCCGTGCGCGGTGATCGTGTTCACGTAGGCGTCGAAGTCGCGGGTGCGGAACAGGTCGGCGATCGTGGCGGCGTCTGTCGGCCTGACCGTCGCGGTGACGCCTACGGCGGCGAGCTGCTGGGCGACCAGCTCGGCGGCTCGGACCTGGGTCGGCTCGCTGCCGGACACGTCGATGTCGAAGCTGATCTCGCGTCCCGCGAGCAGCCTGCGCGCCTCGTCGGGGTCGTACGGCGTGGACAGGTTCGGGTTCGTCCAAGGCGAATCCGGATGCGGGTAACCCTGCAGCGCGACTCGGCCTTGACCGAGCAGGACGGTGTCCAGCAGCGCCTGACGGTCGATCGCCAGCGACAGCCCGCGGCGGACCTGGGGATCGTCGAAGGGCGGCCGCTGGTAGTTCAGGCGCAGCTCGTCGAACTGCAGCGGTGCGACCGTGATCACGCCCAGCCGCTCGTCCGTCCCCAGTGAGTCGGTCAGCTCCGGTGGCAGCGGCCGGGCGACGGCGTCGATCTCGCCCGAGCGCAGGGCGGTGAACGCCGTGGACGGGTCGGGGATGACCGGCATGATCAGCTCGCCGACCCGCGGCACGCCGGCGAAGTAGGCCTCGTTGGCCTCGAACCGGTAGCCGCTCGTGGGGCTGTAGTCGACCAGTCTGTAGGGACCGCTGCCGATGGGCAGGTCGGCGCGGGTCGCCGGCTCGGCGACCCCGCTCCAGACGTGCTCGGGGATGATCGGGAGGTCAGCGAAGGTGATCGGACCAAGCTCCGGGCAGGGGTAGGCGCACGTGAACCGAAGCGACCGGTCACCGGTCAGCGCGACGTCGGCGATCTCGGGCACCTCGCTGACGTGGTGCGTGTACCGCCCCGTGGGAGCCTCGACGAAGTACTGGAAGGTGAACCGCACGTCCTCGGCGGTGAGAGGCTCGCCGTCGTGCCAGGTGACCCCGTCGCGGATCTGGACGTCCCACGTCCGCGGGTCTACCTGCTCGACGCGCTCGGCGAGCCAGGGCAGCGGGTCCGCCACGTAGGGGGAGGGGGCCAGGAGCTTGTCGTAGACCAGCTCGACCAGTGGGTCGCTGACGCCCCCCGCGAATATGTTGATCGGCCCGCCATCCCTGGGCAGCGCGATCGCGAGCCGCTCCGTGTCTGGGCCGCTGGCCTGCAATGACGTGACTCCCCCGCACGCTGGGGTGAGCAGCGCGAGCACGACAAGTACACATGTCCGCCGTATCATCCCGCCACCTCTCATGGATACGCTGTGCCCACAGCAAAGGTAAAGGTGAGGCTCACTTAAATGCAAGCAGGTGCCTGAGCTTTCGTATTCGCGCTGGTTTGCTTGCCCGCGGCGCGGCCCGCGCGCGAGTCCGGCAGCTCTGGCGGCTACACTCGATGGTGAGGAACACCGCCGACCCCACCAATGAGGAGTGCGATGAGCAGCGAGGGCGGCCAGGTACGCCGGCAGCGGTCCAAGCAGGAAACCACTGAGGAGACCACTGACACCCAGACCACGGAGTCGGTGGACACGTCGGACATCGACGATCTGCTCGACGAGATCGACGAGGTCTTGGAGGAGAACGCCGAGGAGTTCGTCAAGAACTACGTCCAGAAGGGCGGCGAGTGAGGATTCCGCGGTCGGAGTTCGCCTACCCGCAACCCTTCGACATCGCGGTCCCCAGCTTCTCCGCCTTCCTGCGCAGACTCGCGCCGGAGGCACACATCCCTGTGCCGCCGAGCGGGCCTGGTCTGTCCGGCATCGAGTATGCCGAGGGCACCACGGTCGTCGCGCTCGCCTACGAGGCCGGGGTCGTCATGGCGGGGGACCGGCGTGCGACCGCGGGCAGCGCGATCGTGGTGCGGGACACGCGCAAGATCTTCGAGGCTGACGCGTGGTCGGCGATCGGCATCGCGGGCGCGGCAGGCCCGGCGATGGAGATGGCGAAGCTCTTCGCGACCCAGTTGGAGAATTACGAGAAGATCGAGGGCACTCCTCTGTCGCTTGAGGGGAAGGCCAACGCCCTCGCCCGGATGGTGTACGCGCACCTTCCCATGGCGATGCAGGGCATGGTCGTGGTCCCGCTGTTCGCCGGATACGAGCGCAGTGAGGGCATCGCCCGGATCTACGAGTTCGACCCACTCGGCGGGCATTACGAGGAGCGCCGGTTCGCCACCACTGGGTCGGGCGGACGAGACGCGCGGGGGTCGATGAAAGCCAGGTATCGCGAAGGCCTCAACCGCGAAACCGCGGTTGACATGGTGATCGAGGCGTTGTGGGATGCGGCCGATGAGGATTCGGCCACCGGGGGCCCCGACCTCGTCCGCCAGATCTACCCGCTCGTCGCGGTCATCGACGCGGACGGCTATCGCGAGTTGACCGACCAGGCCGTCGCAACCCGCGTTGAGACCGTCATCGCAGCGCGCCGCCAGTTCTAGCGCCGGAGGACAACAGCCATGCCGATGGGGATGCCGTACATCTCCCCGGAACAGTCCATGAAGGACAAAGCCGACTATGCCCGTAAAGGCATCAGTCGAGGGAGAGCCGTCGTCGCGATCACCTATGACGACGGCATCCTGTTCGTCGCCGAGAATCCCTCATCGACGCTGAACAAGATCAGCGAGATCTACGACCGCATCGCGTTCGCCGCCACGGGCCGGTACAACGAGTACGAGGGGCTCCGGCAGTCGGGGATCATGTTCGCCGACGTTCGCGGTTTCCAGTACTCACGACAGGACGTCACCGGACGGTCGATCGCGAACGCGTATGCGAACGCCATCGGCGCGAACTTCAGCGAGCAGTGGACGAAGCCCCTCGAGGTGGAGCTCCTCGTTGCCGAGCTGACCCCAGCGACGATCGAGATCTACCACATCCTCTACGACGGCTCGATCAGCGACGAAAAGGGATACGTCGCGATCGGCGGCGGTGCCGACGCCATCAACGAGCGGCTGGGGCAAGACTTCTCCGAGGCCATGAGCAGAGACGTGGCGCTGCAGACCGCCCAGCAGGCACTGGGTGGGGCAGAGGGCCGCACAATCGACGCTGAGCACCTGGAGGTCGCCGGCTTGGACCGACGCCGCAACCGCCGGAAGTTCTTCCGCTTGGACACCCCGGCGATCGCCGCCGCGCTGCAAGCCGAAGCTGAACCACATCAGGCGCTTGAAAAACCGTGATCGACAAAATGTTGTCGATGCGTCGGTGAGCTATTCCTTGGGTCTTCCAGAGGTGGGGCATCGAGGACGCATCCGTCGGCGATCTCGCGGTCTCGCTCCGGGTGATCCGTGCCCAGAGCTAGTCCTTTCGTCCATACGGGCTATCCCACTCATGTAACTTGCGAGCTAATCTGCGTCCCACTACTAGAGGGGTAGGAGATGGGTGATGGGGACGCAGGACCTTGTGACGCTTGCGATTCCCGGCTTGGTGGACGTGGTCGAGATCGGCGGCAGCCACAGGCTGCTGCGGGCACGCGAGCAGGCCGGGGACCGCACTGTGGCGGTGCGGCTGCTCGGCGTTGAGGCAGACGACCGGTTCGAGTACGCGGTGCTTGCTTTGGAGGCGCTGTCCCAGCATCCGCACGCTGTCACCGTGTACGGGTCGGGCTGCGGCGCTGACGGGCGAGGGTACGTACTGCTTGAGCTGCTGGAGGAGGGCTCGCTCAGCGAGTGGGTCGCGGCTGACGGCCGCCTCTCGTGCGCGGAGGCGCTCGACGTCATCGTGAAGATCGCGGGCGCTCTGGAGACCGCGCACCGGGCAGGCGTCGTTCACGGCGATCTGCGAGCCGAGCAGATCCTCGTGTCTGCGCACGGCGAGCTGCGGCTCGCCGGCCTCGATCGTGCCGTCTTCCGATCTGTCAAGGCAACGATCGAGAGTCTCCCGCGCCCGCCGGTCTGTGACGACATCCACGCGCTGGGCGCCTTGATGCTGACGCTGTTGACCGCTGGGCCACTCGGCGACGACCTTCCCGAGATGGCGCTGAAGCGCTGTGGGATCCCTCTTTCGCTCCAGAGGCTCATCTGCCGCTGCCTAGACGGCGACCCCGCCTTGCGTCCCGCAACGGCCGCGGGGCTGGCTGCGGCACTTCAGCGGGTGCAGACTGAGGTCGGCCTCACCCCGACCGCGCTCTGGATCATCCAGGCCGCTGCCGACGACGCACGAGAGGCG